>CAYMLW010000018.1:0-24847 GCA_964391035.1 uncultured Gemmatimonadaceae bacterium | reverse complement strand
GGGGCGGGTGCGGACGTAGTCGGCGGCGTGGTCGATGCCGTCGGCGGCGTTGTACGCCCGCGACCGGGTCGGCTTGAGCATCTTGTTCCGGGCGACGGCCTGGTCGCCCATGTCCCGGACGCGGCCGGCCACGTCGTGAAGGCGTTCGCCGGCGGCGTCACGGGCTTTCGACAGCGGCTGCCGGTCGGAGGGCAGCGTGCCGGGCTCGCCCATGGCGGGCTCGCGACGGGTCTCCGTCTCGATCGGCTCCGGGATCTCGGGTTCGTCGCGGGTGGCCCCGTCGTCGTGGGTGTCGTTCATGAGGACTCCTTCCTGAAAGCCTGCTTGAGGTCGTCGACTTCCTGCTCGGCCCACTCCCTGTCCTCCTGGAGCGAGTCCATGGTGTCGCGGGGCGCGAAGCCGCCCTTCCTGAGGTCGCGGATCCCCTTCCAGGCGAAGAGGGCCCCGATGAGGGAGATGACCGCGCCCGTGATCAGGGTGCCGAGCCAGTAGGACCCGATCAGGGCGCCGAGGCCCAGCGCCATGGCCAGGACCAGGCAGAGGGCGCCGACGGAGAGGACGAACGCGCCCGCGCCGATCCAGGCGCTGTCCACCGCTACCCGTTTGGCGGTGGACGCGGCCTCCATCTTGGCCAGCTCGATCTCCTGCTGGATCAGCGTGCGGGTGTCGTCAGCGAGCTCCCGGACCAGGGCGACGAGCCCGGCCTGCCGGTCGTCCGGCGGGGCGTCGTAGGGCGCGGGGTCGTCGAGGTCCGCCGCGTCGTGGGTCGCCAGGTCGCTGGTCTCGGTGGCCATGGGGTCGCTTCCTCTTCGAGTGCTCGTCGGCGGAGTTCTTGCAACTTACACGCTAGCAGCGGTAGGATCGAGGGTAGGCGACCGAACCCGAGCACACCACGATGGCCATGGCTGAAGAGAAAGAGCCGGATCGAAGCCCGACCGCACCCGCGACATCCGGAGCGGGCCGGTCCGTGCCGAGTCCCGTCGTCGGCCCGACGAAGCCGGCGCGCCGCCGCCCCGCGGCACCCGTCCGGGGCAACGGCCGGCCGGGCTCGCCCGCCGAGTTGCGGCAGGAGATCGAACGGACACGCGCGCGCATGACCGACACCCTGGACGCCCTCGAGGCCCGGATCGAGTATGAGCGGCGGGAGCTCGAGCGGCGCAAGCGGAAGGTGGTCGATGGCGTGACGCTGAAGCGGCTGCGTCGCAAGCTGAAGAAGGAGCCCTGGCGCTCCATCGCCATCGCGTTCGCGGCGGGCTACATCATCGCGGCGATCCGGGACTGAGCCGACCCGAGCCCCGCGGGAGCCGGGCCTGCCCCTGTCGACCCGCGCCGGCTGGCAGCCGGTCCGACGGGCCACCGGCGCCACCGGGCCCCGGCCTTCAGGAGCTCGCCGACTCGGCCTCGGGTACCGGGAAGCGGGTCGAGAGGGCGACGGCCACCAGCAGCGCGATCCCGAAGACGCAGACCACGAGGGGCCCCGTGGGCATGTCCAGCTGGAACGACAGGTACAGCCCTGCGGCCGACGCCACGGCGCCGACGGTCCAGCTGATCCCGACCAGCACCCCGGCATTGCGCGAGAACAGGAACGCCACGACCGCCGGCACCACCAGGAAGGTGAAGACCAGGAGCACGCCGGCCACCGGCACGGCGGCCGTGATGGCGATCCCGAAGGAGAGGTAGAAGAGGAAGTCCCACCCCCGGATGTGCCATCCCAGCCGCTCCGCTTCCCTCTCGCGCAGCGAGATGGTGAGGAAGCGGTTGCGCAGGAACCAGTGGAAGGCCCCCACCGCGGCGAACACGACCAGAAGCCGGAGCACGATCGGCCAGTTCACCCACAGGATGCTGCCCACCAGGACCTCCTCGATGACCTCGTGGCCCGCCGAGGACCGGGACGCCACGAGGACGGCGGCCGCCGAAGCCATCACGAAGGTGATGCCGATGAAGGCTTCCTGGGGAACCCTTCTCTTCTCACGCTTCACGTGGGTCAGGGAGAAGATCAGTGCGGCCAGCGTGGTGAACGCGAAGGAGCAGGCGTAGCCCAGAGTGGAGTCGGGACTGACATGGAAGAGGGTGGCGGTGGTGCTCCCGAGAGCCGCCATCTGCGCCAGTGCGAGGTCCACGAAGATGACCTCCCGGGCGATCACGTGGATCCCCAGGTAGGAGAAGAGCCCGCCGAGCACGATACAGGCGGCGAAGGGCGGCAGCATGACTTCGATGAGGTCGACCATCCCGATCTCCGCGGGTCAGGGAGTGCCGAGGGCGGTTCCGTCGGCACCGAAGGCCGCCCTGATCCGGTCTACCCAGAGGGACACGAGGTCGATGAAGGTGTCGGCGCCGGGGGCACCCTCCACGTTCATGGGGATGATGACCGGCGCCGCGCCGGTCCGTTCCGCGACCATGCGGATCTGGTCCTGGTCGTAGTAGTTCACGGCCAGGAGCACCGGCAGCTTCATGTCCCGGACATCCCGGATGACCTTCGCCACGTGCCTGGGTGATGGCGGGATGCCCGGCTTCGGCTCGACGTAGACGGCACAGTTCACGCCGAAGGACCGGGTGAAGTAGCTCCACTGCTTGTGATAGCAGATCATGTCCTTCCCGCGGATCGACGCGGTCTTCGCCAGCCACCCGCCGAGGCGGTCCCGCAGGGGCGCGCCCTGGTACTCCTGGCTGTTGACGAAGTCCCAGAGCTCGGCGGTCCGATCCAGCTCCAGCACGAGGTCCACGCCCAGCAGATCCACCAACTCATCGCCCACGTACGCCCTCATGAGGCGCTCCACCCAGGCATCGTGATTGGCCTGGTAGGTCGCCGCATTGGCCGGGTCCACCCGCTTGAACCCGGCCAGGATGTTCCGGGCGATGACCACGGCATTGGCCGGCTCGGTCCAGATGTGGTGGTTCCCGAACTTGTGGCTGTCGCCCTCGGCCCGACTCAGCGTGGCCGGGACATCGAGCAGCGAGACGCCCGGCGATACCGACACGAAGCCGGGCTGTCCGCTCGACACGGCGGGGTTGTTGGCTCTGTCCAGGAGGGACGGCAGCCACATCTCCAGGTCCAGGCCGGTGGTGATCAGCATGTCGGCCCGCTTCACCTGGAGGACGAAGCTGGGCTTCGGCTGAACGTGGTGGATGTTCTCCCGTCCATCCGCGATGGAGACTACGTCCGCCAGCTCGCCGCCGATCTCCCTCGCGATGTCGGCGTACGTGGTCAGCGACGCCACCACGTTGATCCTCTCCTGGGCCCGTGAGTCGGTCGGTAGCCCGGATAGGAGCCCGACGGCCACGACCAGCGCGACACTGGCCATTGATCCGTTATTCTTCATGATCCACCTCTAGTAGTTCGCATGCTTGTGGGGACCCAGCGACCATACGATCTGGATCCCGAACCTGCTCTCCAGATCACGCGACCCGTCCGGATCGGGAACGGACTGCACCCCGAGCTCGCCTCGGACGAAGACCCACTCGCTCTGCCAGTACGTGAGCTGCGGGACAACGGCCCAGACATGGTCGTCCGGCAGGTCGAGAGGCTCGACCCAGTCGACCCGGCCGCCGAGGCTCCACCGTTGACTCAGCTGTAGCGTCGTGCTCAGGTAGCCGCCGAACCTGTCGTGGCCCGCGTCGCCGATCGTCCGTTCGGTCCAGTAGCCCTCGCCCCGAACGGTGAACGAGCTATGAAGGGACCGCCCGGGCGGGACCCATGAGATCCGGAAATCCCCTCCCAGCACGGCGGCCTCCAGCTCCGCAGCCGGGTTGTCTCCCCAGAGAGCGGACGCGCCCACCTGGAAGTAGGTGGCGTCGGTCACCTGCCAGAAGTTGTTGACGCGGCCCATGTAGGCGAGCCGGTTCCCGCCCTCGAACAGCACCTCGTCGTTCGCCTTCGTGAGCTGGAGCCAGAGCTCATGGACCCCGCCGCCCGGGCTCTGGACAGGGAGCGTGCCGTAGAGGCTGGCGCCGTTGCCGACGAGCCCGTCGTCGCCGAACAGGTCGCGCAGGACGAGGGGGTAGTCGCCCTCGGGCAGGGCGTGGAGGTGCCACCGGTTCAGCTCGCCGATCCGTTGACGGAACCGGCCCAGGTCCAGGCGCATCCCACCCGGCAGCCCCGTCCAGTACCCGTAGCCCTCCTCGAACGTGAATCCACCGTCGCCGACGGCGAATGCGAACACGGCGTGGGAGAAGGGGTCCAGCGGGGCCTGCACCTGAACCGCGAACTCCCGGAGGTCCACGTTGTCCCTCTGCGGCCCGGGGCTGAAGCCCACGAATCGCACATCGCCGTTGACACTGATCTCCGGGTTGAAATCGTTGAGGTTCAGGGACTTCAGACCGGCCGGCGCCGTCGTGGTGTCGGCTGGCGGAGCATCGGCCACCCGCTCCCTGGCGGCCGCCCGGAGGGCCGCCAGCTCGTCCTCGACACGGGCCCTCTCCTGTCCGGCCCGCTCCCGGCCCCTTCGGCGGGGTCCGCCGGCGGTCGGGACCGCCGGTCCCTCCGCCAGGATCTCTTCCAGGGAGTCCACCCTCGCCTCGAGCCTGCGGATGATGCGCAGAAGCGAATCCGCGGGAACGGCTCGATGGGAGGGACCTGGTTGCTGCTCCTCGGGACCCTGTGCACCCAGCGTCACCGGGTCCACCAGGAGGAAGCCCAGGACCAGAAGACCCAGTAGCGGACCACGCCTTGATTCCATGTCGCCCTCGACCTTGCACTGATTGGCTCGAGCCCCGACCCGCTACGGCCGGCGGACTCAGACACTGCGCTGGATCAACCGGCTAGGTCGCGGGAGGGCCTCGAGGAAGGGGCGCGGCCAGTGGCAGGGCCGCGGGAGCAGCGCGGGGCGCTGACTCCAACGGCAGGTCGTGCGTCTGGAGTGCTTCCGGAAGGGTCGTGACCGCAGGGCCAGCGGCGGTGGCCAGAGGTGTGGAACAGACGAAGCAGATCGGGACCAGGTTGGGCCCCTCCTCCTCGTCCGCCTGGTTGCTCGAGGCAGGAGCGGGCTGCGCCCAATCGTGCCGATACGTGTGCGTGCCCGGGATCCAGGCCAACAGGGCAAGATGAAGCGCCCACACCACCGGAAGCGGCGTGCACGCGATCCGAGCCATCCCATGGTGCCACATGCGACCATTGTAGCCAGATCGCCGAGAATAGCAACGGGGGTATACTATTCCGGCTCGCGACCCAGGAGGAACCACCCGACCACGCCCAGCGGCAGCAGCACGAGCGTGGCCAGGAGCCACGGCCGGTCCAGGATCGTGGTCCGGGCCACCGGCGCCTGGAAGGTCAGCCGACCGGCATCGGCGATCTCGACCCGGAACCACCAGTCGCCCGGGTCGTCGATGTCGAACTTGGCCGCCTTGAAGAGCTTGTTGGTGGCCTGCTCCCGGGTGGCCGGCTGCGTGATCCACGCGCGGTCCGGGTCCATCGAGTCCGGCAGCTCCACCGGCCGGGCCCGGACGACGATGGGCAGGTCCACCGTCGCGCCGCTCGAGTCCTGCACCAGCGCGCTCACATCGACTTCGCCCGTCCGCAGCGGCGTCGGTGCCGAGTAGATCGTCACGATGTACGGCCCGACGGGGACGTTGGCGAAACGGACGGAGCCGCCGTTCGCTAGAAGGGGCCCGGCGCTTGCCACCGCCATGGCCAGGACGGCGAACGCGGTCCTGCCGGGGCCTTTCCGGGCGGGCCGCTCTCGGCCTGCGGTGGAGGGAATCTCGCGGCGTGGGCCGGCCGCCCGGCGCTTCGGCCCGCTCACCGGGCCTCTCCCGAGCGTGGAGGGTGGAGCGTCCGGCGGGGCCGGCTTCTCGGCGAAGCTACCACCCTCGACGCTCCACGCTCCGGCCGTTGCCGGGCGGGCGGACGCGACGCCGGGATCGCGGCCCGGCGACGGATCCCGATCCTCCACTCCGTCGCGGCGGATGAAAGGTGGCCGTCGGAGCGGCCCGGCGTGCGGGCTGAGGCAGTGGGAGCCGTCACGGCGTGGTCGAGGCGGCGGCCCGGTCCGCCTCTGCTCGTGCGCGCACCGTCTCCGGTACCCACACGTCCCCCTCGTCCTCCCGCATCATCATGAGGACCAGGACCAGGAGCGGGACGATGTAGAGGAGCCCGCCGGCCACCCACATGATGAGGCCGCCGAGCTGCTGGTCGTCGAGGGGAGAGAGGCCCCAGAGGTGGGGAGAGTCGATGAAGGTCTGGTAGAAGGGCTCGGCGCTCAGCGTGAGGGCGGCGCCCAGCACGAAGCCGGCGATCTTCGCCGGGAAGATGTAGAGGATGCCGGCGCCGTAGCCGAGGCGTCGCTTCCCGCCGCTGGGGTGGACCACCGGCCACCAGAAGAGGAGGGCGGTGCCGAAGAACATGAAGTGCTCGAGGTCGTGGATCCAGTTCCGGCCCTGGGCGGCGTCGTAGAGGGGCGGGACGTGCCAGACGAAGAGCGTGAGGATGAAGGTGGGCAGCGCCACGCCGGCCCTGGTCAGGAAGTGGAAGACGCGATGGATGGGATTGCGTTCGTGGAAGAGGCGGCCGAGCCGCCGTCGGGCCGATCGATTGAAGGCCCAGAGCGTCGGCACCATGGGCGCGCCCAGCCAGATGAGTGGCGCTGCCACCATCATCAGGAGCACGTGCTGCGTCATGTGGAACGAAAAGAACATCGAGTCGAGGGCGCCGAGCGGCGACATGAGGGCGATCCCGACCGTGGCCAGCCCGGCCCCGAAGCACCAGGCCCGCCACGTCTTCAGGATCAGCCCACCGCGACCCCGGCGCCGGAGTCGCCACCAGCCCCGGGCATAGAGGGCCGCCGCAACCACCAGCCCGATCACGATGGTCGGCTCGAACTCCCACGACAGCAGGACCGCCCGGAGGTCGCTCACCCGGCCCCTCCTCTCCCGGCCCGCCCGGCTGACGGCTGGCGGCTGACGGCTGGCGGCCCGGAACTCGCAGCTGACGGCTGGCGGCCGGCGGTCCCCACCTCCCCCATGTCCAGCCGGTCCCCCAAGCCAATGTCCGGGCCAGGACCGCCTGAGTCCTCGACGGGCACCTCCATGCCGGGAGCGCCGTCCATGGGGCCGTCCCTCATCATCCCTCGCATCTCCATGGGCTGGAGCATGATCCACGCGCCGCCGAGGCCCAGGGCCACAGACAGGACCGCCCAGGGCGCGAACGCCCGCCGGGCCCGCTGCCGGGATCCGAAGGTGGATCGGGCGATGAAGTACAGGAGCACGACCGACCCGATCAGCCCGACCTCGAGAACGACCATCTCCAGGGGCACGATCCAGTCCACGGGCATCATGGCGCCCAGCGACCAGTCCGGCGTGCCGCCCAGGAGCCCGGCATCGGTACCGGCCCGGTGCAGCACCGGGACCAGGTTCAGCCCGCTGCCGAGGAAGTGGAAGGCGTAGTGGGCGAGCCACATGCCGAAGCCCACGGGCACGAGTCCCCACGCCATACGCAAAACGTTGTGCCGCACCGGGATGTCGCCACCGGCAAGGAGCCGGCTGAGGGCCCCCGTCGCGGAGAGCAGGACGATCGGGATCACGCCGAGTCCCATCACCATCACCGCGGTCCATACGACGACCTCGCCGCCGCCCAGTGCCGCCGCGATCGCCTCCTCCGCGTCCGCCATGGGCCGGATCATCCCCGCGGCGTTCAGGAAGGCGAGGAAGACCACGGCCATGACCAGGGCGAGGGCGTCGGGCCGCTCGGTGAACCGGCCGATGCCCGACCGCCACGGGTCGTCCCGCAGCTCGGCGGCGGGCATCCGCGGCAGGATCCCGACGTTGTCGTACGGGCACGCCTGGACGCAGTCGAGGCAGAAGGTGCAGTCCATGTTGCCGGCTTTCCGGGGCTGGAAGAGCCACAGCTCGCACCCGGACTGGACGAGGCGCTCATGGCCCGTGCGGGGGTCGATCTCGTGCCGGCCGGCGATGCAGTCCTTGGTCTCGCACGCCGCGCACAGGTCCACGTCCCGGACCCGCACCTCACCGGGGGAGGCCAGCGAGTTGGCGAAGTTGAAGGAGCCGATGGGGCAGACGTGCTTGCAGAAGGCGGCGCCCCGGAAGAAGGCGTCGACGACGAAGGCGCCGACGAAGTAGGCGAGGACGAGCCAGGCGGTCCACCAGGGGGTCGCCCAGAGGTCGAAGGCCTCGTAGGCCCAGAAGAAGAGGACGAGGAGCCCGAGGGCGAGCCACTTGCCGGAGAGCCACGACGGCCATGGACGGTCGGCCGGGAAGATCTTCTTGGCCAGTCTTCGGGGCAGCATGAACGGGCACGCCATGCAGAAGAGGTTGCCGGCCAGGAGCAGCGCCAGCACGACGAGGCCCCTCCACTGGATCCACGGCGCCACACCGGCCGCGTTCTGCGGCGAGAGCTGCGGCCCGAACAACCCGTCGAGGACGATGACCGCGGCCAGCAGGAGGAGGGGGACCTGGAGCGCGGTGCGGGCGTGCTTCCAGCGGAGGAACCGCCCGAGCAGGGGCGCCCGTGTCAGGTCGCCCCGGGGCGGGGGCGTCGGGTAGTAGACCGGGAGCTCGCGCGTCGCGTTCGCCATGGGGGGCGGAAGCTAGCCACGGGGTGGAATATGGGGAAGGGAAGGTGTCGCGCCGGGGCCAACCAGGACCCGAGGCCGGCCCCCTGAGCCGCGGCCGACGGACTACGGGGGCCGTCGGTTCGCGGGTCCGGGAGGCGGCTCAGTGGGCGCGGCTGACCGCGTCCCTCAGGGCTTCGCCGATCGACTGCTCTCCGGAGGTCAGGTCCAGCTGGTGGCCGGCCGTCTTCGGGGTCTCCAGCACCTCCGCCAGGACGGCGGCGACATCGGCCCGGGGCACCTCGCCCGGTGGGAGCTCGTGGGCCAGCGCCACGCGGCCGGTGCCGGCGTGGTCGGTCAGGCGCCCCGGTCGCACGATGGTCCACGCCAGGTCGCTCGCGCGCAGGGCCGCATCCGCCTCCGCCTTCGCCTGGAGGTATGCCCGAAAGACCTCTCCGCCCCGTGGCTCCTCCACCCGCATGGCGCTCACCTGGACGTACCGGTCGATGCCGCTGGCCCGGGCCGCGGCCATGAGCTTCAGCGCGCCGTCCCGGTCGACCGTCCACTTCCGCTCGGCGCCGCTGCCGGGGCCCGCACCCGCCGCGAACACGACGGCGTTCGCCCCGGCCACGTACCCGCTCAGGTCGTCCTCCGCCTCCAGATCGCAGAGGACCGGCTCGGCCCCGGCGGCGCGCAGCTCCTCTGCCTGGTCCGGGTTGCCGATCAGACCCCGGACGACGTGGCCCCGGTCCCGAAGGATCGGGTGCAGGAGCATGGCGATCTGGCCGTGTCCGCCGGCGATGACAATGTCCATGTCCGCCCCCTCTTCTCTTCGTCGGAATTCGCCCTCTCCTTCTGCGAGGCCGCGGCGCGAGCCGGGCGGGAGACCGGGGCGCGCCGGGCCGGAAAGCTATGGGCCCCACGGGTAGGTGGAAAGGAACGCGCGGCCGTTGTCGTATCGCCTTGGAAGACATACGCTGTCCTCTGACCGCGCCGATCCTCAGACCCGGACCCCGATGAGACACGAGCTGACCGCACTCCTCGCCCTTGCCGCCCTCGCTGTCGCCGCCCCGGCCGCCGGTCAGGAGCCGACGCCGCTGATCGCCGGGGCGGTCGTGGTCGACTCCCTCGGCCCGGAGGAGGTCGACACCTTCACCGTGGCTCTCGACGCCGACCGGTTTGTCCTCGGCGAGGTGAACCAGCGGTCGTTGGACGCGGTGGTCACGGTGTACGGACCCGATGACGAGCAGATGGCCCGGGTCGACTTCTCGGCCCGGGGGCCGGAGGTCTTCCAGTTCGACGCGGAGGCGCCGGGTCGGTACCGGATCGAGGTGTCGCCGTTCGAGGAGGAGAGCGGCCGGTACACCATCGTACTGAACCGGATCGAGCCCATCGCGGCGGATCCGGCGGCCCGGGTCGACCAGGTGATGGCCTCGTACGCCAATGACCGCACGCCCGGCGGCGTGATCGGCGTGGTCCGGGACGGCGAGCTCGTGTTCTCCCGTGCCTACGGCATGGCGGAGCTGGCGTGGGGCATCCCCTTCACCGTCGACACCCGGACCAACATCGGCTCCACGTCCAAGCAGTTCACCGCCTACGCGATCCTGCTGCTGGCCGAGCGAGGGGAGCTGTCGCTGGATGACGACGTCCGGAGCCACATGCCGGAGCTCCCGGACCTCGGTTCCACGATCACGCTCCGGCACCTGCTGACCCATACCAGCGGGTACCGGGAGTTCCTGAACA
The DNA here is from genome assembly GCA_964391035.1 of uncultured Gemmatimonadaceae bacterium. GTDB lineage: Bacteria > Gemmatimonadota > Gemmatimonadetes > Longimicrobiales > RSA9 > JAWVYT01. The sequence goes on along the minus strand of CAYMLW010000018.1, from coordinate 14,603 downwards.
CGTTCTCCCTGGCCGGCCGGCAGCTGGACGAGGGCGACCACGTGGCACGGAGCGAGATCATCGAGCTGGTCCAGCGCCAGCCGGAGCTGCAGAACGAGCCGGGCGCGGTGTGGAACTACAACAACACCGGGTGGGCGCTCCTGACCGTCGTGGTCGAGCGGGTCACCGGCACTCCGTTCCCCGAGTGGATGGAGGCCAACGTCTTCGACCCGCTTGGCATGGACCACACGGTGGTGCGTGCGCACCCCGGGGTCATCGTGCCCCGCAGTGCCGAGGGCTACATGCCGACCGGCGAGGAGACCGACGCCATCTGGCGGGAGGCGGAAGACCTGGGCGGCGCCATGGGCGCGGGCGGCATCTACACCACCGTCGCCGACCTCGCCCGCTGGATGGCCAATTTCGAGGGCCCGGTGGTGGGCGGCCCCGGGATCTTCGAGCAGATGCGCACCCGTTACGTCCTCACCGATGGCGACACCACCGACTACGGGCTCGGCCTCTTCGTCGACACCTACCGCGGCCTGGACCGGGTCCACCACGGCGGGGCCGACATCGCCCACCGCTCCATGCTCGTCTACTACCCCGGCATCGACGCCGGCGTCATCGCCGAAAGCAACAACGCGACATTCAACTCGGCGACGATCGCGAACGACGTGGCCCGGGCCTTCTTCGGCGAGCACATGGAGCTGGACGACGAGGCGCCCGACGAGCCGGGCGAGGCCGCATTCGATCCGGCGGCGTACGACCCGGAGGACTTCGATCCCCTCGAGGGCCGCTATGAGCTGGAAGAGATGCCAGGCTTCGTGCTGCGCTTCTTCCGCGAGGTCGACACGCTGTGGACCCAGGCGACGGGGCAGGACCGCGCCCGCATCGCGCCGACCTCCGACTCGACCTTCCGGCTCGTGGTCGTCGACGCCAGCGTCACGTTCCACCGGAATCCGGATGGCACGGCCGACTCCCTCACGCTCCACCAGAACGGCGAGCACCTGGCCCGCAAGGTGGACGCGGAGACCTGGGAGCCGACGCTCGAGGAGCTGGAGACGTTCGCGGGTCACTACTTCAGCCGAGAGCTCGAGACCTTCTACGATGTCGCCGTCGAGGACAGCACGCTCATCATCCGCCACCGGCGGTTCGAGGAGCCCGTCGAGCTCACGCCGGGGGAGCCGGATGTCTTCTCGGGCACGTTCCCGATCGGAGAGGCGACGTTCATCCGCGATGACGCCGGAGAGGTGATCGCCCTCGAGGTGTCGAACGGCCGGACCCGGGGCGTGCGCTTCGTGCCGTTCGTCTCGCCTTGACCCGGCCATCCCGCAACCCGCATCCTACGAGATGATCCAGGTCGTCCAGTTCGATTTCCGGGACAAGACGGAGTCTTCCATTGCGCCGGAGCAGGTGAAGTCCGATCCGCCGCCAGGGATCTACTACTGGCTCGATGCCGACCGGGCGAGCATCGACGAGTGCCGATCCCTGGTGGGACGGTTGGGCATCGAGATCGCCGGGGGCTACCTCGAGGACGACCACGATGCCATCGTCGACCTGCACGACGACTACCTCTCGTTCTCGCTGAGCGAGGTCCGTCGCGCCGAGGGCGAGCTGTCGTCGGAGCCGATCCGGGTCGTCCTCGGCCGCTCGTTCCTGGCCACCGTGGCGGCCCCGGAGTCGGTGGCGATGCAGCAGGTCCGGAGCGCCTACCGGGGTGACTTCCGGGACTTCGCCAGGTCGCCCGGGTTCATGCTGTTCGAGATCATGGACTCCCTCACCCGGGTCTACCAGACGGCGTTCCGGCACTTCGAGGTGGAGATCGACCGGCTCCAGCAGCGCCTGCTCGGGAGTGTGGACGATCAGATCTTCCATCGGGTTGCGGACACTACCAAGCAGCTCCTGGCGTTCAGGCTGGCGCTGGTCTCCGCCCGGGAGGCCCTCAGCGCGCTGGTCGTCCGGAAGTCCCCGTTCATCAGCGAGACCACCCGGCCGTTCCTCCAGGAGAAGATCGGATCCCTCAGCCGGCTCAGCGATGACCTGGCCATCCAGCGAGCGGTGATCTCCGACTCCCTGAACCTGTACCTCGGGTACGTCAGCAACCAGACCAATACGGTCATCAACCGGCTCACCATCATCAGCGTGATCTTCCTGCCGCTGACCTTCCTGGTGGGCGTTTACGGCATGAACTTCGAGTACATGCCGGAGCTGAGCCTGTGGTACGCGTACCCCCTGTTCTGGGTCGTGGTCGTCCTGATCGTGGCGACGCTCCTGATCTACTTCCGGATGCGCAAGTGGCTGACGTAGCCGCCGGGTAGCGGTCTGCGCGGCCCCGGATCAGCCATGCGGGACGAGCCCCCCACCTCGCCGCGACCGACCCCGGGTCGGCTGCTCGCGGGCGTCCCTCATCGGACCGCGATCCTGTGGGTGACGCTGGGGGTCATGGCCGCCGCGGCGGCCGTCCGTCTGCCGTTCGAGCTCTGGCGCCTGCTCCTGGACATCGGACGCGGCGGCGCCATCGACCTGAGGCTCATCTCGGATCTCGTGAAGGGGTGGTTCTCCGGTGCCGAGCTGTACACCGTGTACCCACCGGCATCACACCTTCTCCTGTGGCCGTTCCAGGGCTGGCTTCCGTTCCCGCTCCTCCGCTGGGCCTGGGCGGCGAGCATGATCCCCCTGATCGGCTGGCTGGCCCTCTGCCTGGAGCGCGCCGCCGGGCTCGAGGCCCGGCTCGACCGCGCGTGGTTCCGGCTCTTCGTGCTGTCGAACTACGCCACGGCCATCGTCATCGGCAACGGCCAGCTCGCGCTGCACATCGTGCCCGCGCTCCTGGTCGGGATCCTGCTGCTCCGCGGCGATGGCGTCGGGCCGGGCAGGGCGCTGGCGGCGGGAGCCCTGCTGCTGCTGGCCATGGCCAAGCCCAGCCTCTCCGTCCCCTTCTTCTGGGTGGTGCTCTTCGCGTGCGGCGCTCGCCGGGTGGTGGCCGGGTGCGTCGTCGCCTACCTGGGGCTCACGGCCGCGGCGCTGGCCGTCCGACCCGAGAGTGCCGACACGGCTCTCGGGAACTGGCTGTCCGCGTCGTCCGGGATCGACCTCGGTTACGCGAACCTCCACTCGTGGAGCCGGGTCATGGACGTGGGCGAGCTGGGCCTGGTCCTGGGCGTCGGACTCCTCGGCCTGGCGGGGCTCTGGACCCTGGCGCGGCGCCGCGCCGACCTCTGGATCCTCCTCGGCGTGGCGGCCATCGTGGCCCGGGTCTGGACGTACCACCAGCTCTACGACGACCTGCTCCTTCTGATCCCGGTGGTCGCTCTGCTCCGGATAGGGCGGCTGGAACGGGCCAGGGAGCGGAACCTGCACGTCGTCGCCGGTATGCTGGTCCTGGCGCTGTGGGTGGGACTGATGGGGCCGGGCACGCTGCTCCGGGCACCGGTGCCCCTCGGTGCCGCCTACCGGGTCGCGCAGACCCTGGTCTGGGCGGCCACCCTCGGGTTCCTGGTGTTCTGGGCGGAGCAGGAACCGGATGGGGAGTCGTCCGGCACGGCCGGCCGGTGAGTTCGCCTCGACCGAGGGCTCGACACGGGCGCGGCGCCGAGGACCCCACCCCGCCTGCGCCGCGAATCGTGCCGGGTTCGCGGTCACGGCTGCGCGACAGAGTGGAGGAGCGGAGTTCGTCGCGAGGCCGCGATCCCTGTTCGGCCCCTGCCAACCGGCGGCTTCCGGCGCGTGGAGCGTGTCGCGGTACCGCGTGCCTCCCAGGCAGTGTGCACACACTTCACTCTCAGGAGCGTACCCGGTGAGCCGGCGGAGGCGGCGGTCAGCGGCCCAACCGCGAATCCCGCTCTGGTAAAGGGCCCGGTGAGCCGGCGGAGGCGGCGGTCAGCCAGCTCCCTCCGGGAGCCCCCCTCCACTGCAAGCCGATGGCCGCCCCCCTTCCGGCAGTCCCCCGAACTCCTGGAACGGATCCGTCCGACGACCATTGCGGCCGGCGGTGCGGACCGCCAACCTCTCAGGGTCCGATCCCATCGACTTCGACCGTGACGCCGCCATGACCAGGATCCGCTCCGGTTCGACCTTCACCCTGACCATGCTCCTCGCCCTCGGCGCCTGCGCGGAGTCCGGAGACGAGACCGGCGATGCCGGGACCGCGCAGCCAGACTTCACCGAAGCCATCCGGGTCGACTCCGGTCGGGCCACGGGGCTCGTCATGTCGGCGTACACGACTACCATGATCGCCGACGGCCGGGACGAGGCCCGGATCCGCACGTTCGTGACGGATTCGGCCGGCCGTCGGATCCTGAGCGCGGACAACATCATCCGGCTCACCGTGGACGGCGACGCCACCGTCGCCCGGGCCGCCGATGGCCATGCGCTCGAGCGGAAGACGGACGAGGACGGGGAATACTGGGAGACGCGCCTGGTCGACGGCGTGAGCGAGGTCTTCCTCCGGGCCGGCACGACCGTCGACCGGATCGACGTCGCGGTGACCTCCGACACGCTTGGGCCTTCCGGTCACCAGATCCATACGATCCCGGCGGACGTCGAGCTGCTCGAGCCCACGGCCGACCAGATCGCGGCGCTCCGGGCCCAGGCCCGGCCGGCCGACCCGATGATCGGCGCCGACATCTCGTGGCTGCCGGAGCTCGAGGCCCGGGACGTGGTCTTCCGGGACACGACCGGGGAGGAAAGTGACGCCGTCCGGATCCTGGCCGACCACGGCCACAACGCCATCCGACTCCGCCTGTTCGTGAACCCGGAGAACCCGGAGGGCTACGCCCCCGACGAGGGCTTTTGCGGCCTCGACCACACGAAGCGGATGGCCCGGCGGATCGAGGACGCCGGGATGGGACTCCTCCTCGACTTCCACTACAGCGACTACTGGGCCGACCCGCAGCGCCAGCTCAAGCCCGGGGCGTGGGAGGACCTGCCGTTCGACTCCCTCCGGGTCGCCATGCGCGACTACACCACCCGCGTGCTCCGGGAGCTGGCCGCCCAGGGAACGCCGCCCGCCATGGTCCAGATCGGGAACGAGATCAACCATGGCCTGCTCTGGCCCGACGGCCACATCTCGAAACTCGACAACCTGGCCGACCTCCTGAAGTCCGGCGTCGAGGGCGTCCGCACCGCCGACCCGGACCTTCCCGTCATGCTGCATCTCGCCCTGGGCGGCCAGAACGACGAGGCAGCCTTCTGGCTCGACAACATGATCGCACGCGGCGTCCAGTTCGACGTCGTCGGGCTCTCCTACTATCCCCGCTGGCACGGCACCCTGCCCGACCTCTGGGCCAACGCCAACGATCTGGTCGACCGCTACGGGCTCCCCGTGAACGTGGTCGAGTATGGCGGGTTCGCGCCCGAGATCCACGAGGTCGTTTTCGGCCTGCCGGACGGCATGGGCCAGGGCACCTTCTCCTGGGAGCCGTTACGGAGGTTCTTCGGCGAGGAGGACAGGGAGCCCACCCAGCGGCTCCTCCAGTACGACGACTTCGCCGGGCGCTACCTCCTGGCCGGCGGGTCGCCCGAGTAGAGGGTGGGGCGGCGAAAGCTCAGGCTGGCCGGCTACCTGGCGTCTCATCCCTCGCTCTCTGTCTGCAGGAATTGTTGTCCCAACGAGCTATGCTCCGGCGACCTCGTCGGATCCGGACACAGACAGACCCCCGGTCGTTTCGGCGGTGGACGGCACCGGCTGCGTCCCCGGAACCCTCACCCCCCCGGTCGGATCTGGATCGTGGTCCGGGCCCGGCCCAGCCCCTCCGCCGTGGCGGTGACGCGGACCCGGCCGGCCTCCTCGCCGGACCGGAGGATCAGCATGGCCTTGCCGTAGAACAGCTCCACCTGGTCGTCCTGGAACGGCTGGAACGACCGGGGATTGCCGTTCCCGGCGCCGGCGATCACCGCCGGGCCGTCGACGGTGATCCGGACGCGGTGGTCGGCGAGGGGGTGGAGGTTGCCGGCGTCGTCGTATGCCTCGATGAGGACGTAGGCCAGGGCCATCCCGTGGGCGTCGATCCCGGTCCGCTCGGGGGTGAGCCGGAGCGCGCCAGCCTCCCCGGCCGTCCTCCGGACCGCCTCGCCGATGACCTCGCCCTCCCGGTACGCCACCGCCCGGAGCTCGCCGGGCTCGTAGACCACGTCGGGCCATATCAGCCGTGACCGCTCGATGGCGACCTCCGACTTCGGGTCCTTGCAGTCGGTGCCCTGGGAGACATCGTTCAGGAAGAGCTCGGCGCAGTCGCCGTTGGTGTAGACGAAGACGGGCACGGGCTGGCCGAGGCGGTCCGGCCAGTTCCAGTGGGGGAGGACGTGGACGGTGGGCGTGTCGGGCCTCCACTGCGACCGGTAGAGCCAGTAGCGATCCTTGGGGATGCCGACGAGGTCGACGATGCCGAAGTAGGAGCTGCGGGCGGCGTCGCCGGGGTCGAGCCCGAGGTCGGGCATCATGAACTCGACGTAGGGCGTGGGCTCGCCCAGGTAGTCGAATCCGGTCCAGACGAACTCGCCGGCAATGTACGGCTCCTGCTGCTGCCACATCCAGTCCTCGTCGGCGATCTCGGCCCACCAGGGGGCGTTCAGGTCGTACGAGCTGACCTGGAGCGCGTCGGTGAAGGCGGTCGGCTCCTCCGGGAGCGGGAGCTCGTAGAATCCCCGGGTGCTGACCGTCGATGCCGATTCGCTGATGAGCACCGACTTGTTCGGCTCCATCTGCCGGGCCAGCGCCCAGCGGCGGCTGTAGTTCCAGGAGAGGACGTCGTAGTAGTCGAAGGCCCGGAGGACGGGCGCGTCCGGGTTGTCGTTGACCAGGGTGACGGGCCGGAACGCGTCGTACTTGCGGACGTAGTTGACCATGGTGTGCAGCCGCTGGAACCCGTTGTCGATGTTCCACTGCACGTCGCCGATCTCGTTGCCCACACTCCACAGGAAGACCGACGGGTGGTTCCGGTCCCGGACCACGAAGTTCCGGATGTTGCGGTGGGCGAACTCCTCGAAGTCGGTCTCCGGCGTGATCCCGGCTTTGGCGTCCCACTTGTCGAAGGCCTCGTTGAAGACCAGCAGCCCCATGCTGTCCGCGAGGGCGAGCACCTCCGGCGCCTCGGCATTGTGGCTCGTCCGGATGGCATTGGCGCCCATGGCCTTCATGATCTCGAGCTGGCGTCGCTCCGCCGCCGGGTAGAACGCGGCGCCGAGCGGGCCGTGGCCGTGGTGCAGGTTCACACCCCGGAGCTGGACCCGCCGGTCGTTGAGCCAGAAGCCGTGGTCGGCGTCGAACCGGATGGTCCGGACCCCGAACGGCGTCTCGGTCACGTCCCGGACCCGGCCGCCGGCGGAGACGGTGGTCCGGACGGTGTAGAGCGCCGGGTCATCGATGTCCCACCGGCGCGGGTCCGTCAGCGGGATCGTGACCTCGAGGTCCCGGGTCTCGCCCGGATCGATGGCGCCCTCGGCCACGGCCACGGCGATCTCACGACGCTCCGGGTTCAGGATCACCTGCTCGACGACGACCTCCTCCGGCTCCGGCGTCGCGTTCCGCACGGTCGCCCGGATCCGCACGTCCGCGTAATGGGGCTGGACGATGGGCGTGAAGACGTACGTGCCCCAGACAGCCAGGTGGATCGGGTCGACCGCCACCATCCGGACCTTCCGGTAGATCCCCGCGCCCGGGTACCACCGGCTCTCGTGCGGCCGGGTGTCCGCATGGACCGCCAGAAGGTTGGCGCCGCCCGGTTCCAGGTGGTCCGTTACGTCCAGGTGGAACGAGATGTAGCCGTAATCCCACGACCCGGCGCGGACGCCGTTGACCCAGACCTCCGGGAAGGCCATGACGCCGTCGAAGATCAGGTAGACCCGCTTCCCGGACCACGACGCCGGCACGTCCAGCCGCGTCCGGTACCAGCCCTGCCCCTTCCACGGCAGCTTCGCCGTGGCCCCGTCGCCGGCGGGGTCGAACGGCCCATCGATGGCCCAGTCGTGGGGCACCTGGACCGACTCCCAGCCGGCGTCATCGAACCCGGGGCGCTCGGCGCCGGGGTGCTCGCCCTCCACGAAGCGCCAGCCGGTCCGGAGGGTGACGACCTCCCGGGCGCCATCCTGCGCCGCGGCCGCGGCCGGACCGGGGAGCAGCCCCACCGCGACCGCGAGCGCCGCCGCGAGGACGAGGAGGGGTGCGGTGAGGAGCGGGCCTGTGCGTCGCCGTCGGGTCATGTCCGGGTGTCCGGGTGTGGGTCCACGTGACCCGAAAGGGTGGGGACCCGGCGCCGGAAAGGGAAGAGCCGGCGCTACTCCACCCCCGCCGCGGGACCCTCCTCCAGCACCACCACCCGGTCGATGGGATCGTAGCTCAGGGACCACCGACCCTCGAGGGAGCCGGGTCCGATGACGACGTCGGGGACGTTCATGAGGGTGAAGCCGCCGAGCCGGACCCGCTCGGCGAAGAAGTCGCTGGCGACGAGGGCGGTGTCGACGGAGCCCGTCGTCACGCCAGTCGCCGTTGTGGTTGGGGAGGGGCGACGGTGCGCCCGGCCCGCCCTCGGGGTCCCGGAGCGGGTGTCCGGTCGAGGATGGGGACTCAGTCGCAGGCCCAGTCGTCTACGGCGAAGTAGTCGTGAGGATAGCGGATCGCGTCGTTGATGCGGGCGACGCGCGTGTCGTCGTACCGGTTGACGTATTCCCATGTGAGGGTGCCTGCGGAGTCGACCTCGAAGACCCGCCCGCCCTTGTGATCGACGATCAGGAGGTTGCCATTGGCGAGGCGCTCGTGTCGCCCCCGGACCCGTGCGTAGAAGTCGCTGGGTTCTGGCGCGTCGTACGCCACATCCACTGCACCGGTCGTCGGATCCACCTCCAGGATCCTGCTCCCGGCGTCCCGGTCACCCGTTCGGTTGTCGAAGACGGTGATGGTGCCGCGGGCGGAGAAGTCGGGGTCGTGCTGGCGGATCCAGGGGCCCGTCTGCCGCCACTTGATGCGACGGGTTCGGGGGTCGAACACCAGGATCATGTTCAGATGGCGCAGCGAGATCAGGAGGTCGCCGGCATCGAAAGCCGGGAAGCGGTCGGCCAGCGAGTCGGGCAGCGGCTCGGCATCGTTGAGATGGGCCAGGTCACTCGGGAGGTGGGTGGAGTGGTTGCCATTGGCGGTCAGGACCGGCAGCAGGCCGTTCTCGACGAGCAGACCTTCGATCGACAGCTCCTCGAGGACGCGGCCGGTGCCCGAGACACGCAGCAGCTGGTCCTCCGCGTGAGGGCTGCGAGAGTACGTCGTGGCGCCCTCCCCCCGGTCCTGGATCCACCGGCGCTGGCCGACCAGCATGTCCCCGTCGCCCGCGGGAACGACGAAGTGGTGCGTCATCCGCGGCAGCGTCCAGAGCACCGCGCCGCACCGGCCCAGGGCCGCCAGGCCGCCGTACTCGAAGCTGAACACCACGGATCCATCGGGGCGGGCCAGGGCGCCGTGGATATCGATGTTCCAGTCCGTGGCCGGCCGGCGACTCTCCGGCTGGATATGATCGGGTTCGGGGAAGATCTCGCTGTAGGCGACCGGCCACCGCCGGAGGACGGTGCCGTCCAGCTCCACGAGGCGCAGCTCGTTCGAGCCGTCGAAGAAGCCGGTGAGGAGCGTCAGGCCTGGAGCCGCCCGGTCCCGGGCCAGGCTCGTGGCGCCGTCGCCATCGTGCCGGGCGGGCTCGAGGAAGCGACTCGGCTCCGTGCCGAGGAGGGTGGGAATCTCGACGCGCAGCGTCTGGGCGGATGCCCATACCCAGCGCAGCGGCTCGTACGGGAAGACGTGGAACGCGGCCGTGGCCAGCCCCCAACCGAAGGCCACGACCAGGAGTCCGCCGTAGAAGGCGATCTTCGCTGGGTCACGTCTCTGTCCGTCGTCTGCCATGGGGTCCGGCCCGGTGGCGGTCCGCAGGCAATGGACAGGTGGGCGGAAGCCGTGTCAAGCGATCGGTGACTGGACCGAGGAGGGGCGCCGGTTCGCCAGCCGCGCTCGTCCCGGAGCGCTCGCGTCATGATCTCCGCGCCGGCCTTGGCCGTCGCGTAGTCGTTGACCAGCAGGACCTTCAGCCGGCGAGCTCGGCCGGCCGGGTCCCGTCCAGGAGAACGGTGCGATGCGTGGCCGCGGCCTCCTCCGCCGACTCGACCAGCCAGAGCGACCGGAGCCCGTCCAGCAGGTCCGGCGACACCTCACGACCCGTCCGGGCGGCCCCGGCGAACGCGGCCAGCGCCCGCCAGTACGACGGCTCCGGCGACCGGCGAGTGACCTTCCGGGCCCAGTAGGCCGGGCTCGTCAGCGCGCCCGCCGCGTGGACCAGCCGCCGCAGCCGCACCCCGGCCAGCGACGGCGGGTGCACCTCGAGGCGGTCCGAGCGGTACCGGTCCACGACCATGCGGCCTTCCGTCCCGTAGACTTCGATCCGGTCGGCGTCGACCGCGGAGAGGGCGGCCAGGATCTGGACCGTCCTGCCGTCGTCGAGGGTGAGCTGCACCGTGGCAGTGTCGTCCTCGCTCCGGTCCGAGCGCAGCGCGCACGAGATGGCCGCCGGCGATTCGTCCAACAGCCAGCAGGCGAGGTCGAGATGGTGCATCGCCAGGTCCAGGAGGGCGCCACCCCCCGTCGCCCGCTGTCGCTTCCATTCGGGCAGCTCCCGGACCGGCGTCGAGAACACCGTCTGCGCCGCGACCACCCGCCCGATCCGGCCCGCCGCGAGCTCCGACCGGGCCCGCTGCTGGAGCGGGCCGAAGCGGTAGTTCAGCCCCGCCATCCCGACGCGTCCGGACTCCCGCCAGGCGGCCACCACCGTCCGGGCCTCCTCCACCGATGTCGCGATCGGCTTCTCCAGGTACACGTGGAGCCCCCGCTCGAATGCCGCCCGGGCCGCAGGCCCGTGGAGCGGGTTCGGCAGCGCGACCACGACCGCGTCGATGTCCCCGGCCTCGATCGCCTCCTCGTACGACGCGTGGCCCCGGGCGCCCGGGACGAGGTCGACCGCCGCCGCCCGCCGCTCCGGGTCCGGCTCCGCCAGCGCCGCCAGCTCGATCTCCGGCAGCCCCCGCAGCACCGGCAGATGCAGGTGCACCGCGCCGTGGCCACAGCCGAGGAGGGCGCAGCGGAGAGGGCGGGGTGCTTCCGTGCTCGTGGGCATCGGGGCGAAGGTAGTGGAGCGGGCGTCGGGAGGGAAATCGGGTCGGCCGGTGATCGAAGCCGCCCGCTACGTCGGGGACCCGCTTCGCGGGATTCGATCCGCCGGTCGAGACCGGGCGCCGTCTCGGGTTAGCCGAGCCCTCCCGCGAGCAGTCGTAGTACTCGGCGGTCTCCTCGTCCCGGCCGACCACGCCAGGCCCGGATGCCGGTCCATGTTCGCTTCGAAGCACGACTTCAGCGTCTCGAGGAGCTCTTCGCTCTGCCCGTGGGCGAGTCTCTTGCCTGCGATGTGGTCTAATTCCAATGCCTCGTCTCGTACGGCCTGCTGCCGCCAGCCACGTCGTACACCACCACCCGGTGCACCTCGGTGGCCGGGTCCAGGACCACGCCCACGAGCCGGCCGCCGGCGATGTGCGGCGGGACGTCGTCCCAGAGGCGGTCGGGGAGCACGACGGTGCGGACGCGGCGGCCGTCGCGGGTGTAGACGTCGTACCAGGTCCGGGGATCGCCCTCGGGCGGCCACCGCCGGACCCAGACCCGGCCATCCGCGTCGGTGTGGACGGTGGTGTAGGCAGAGACGGTGTCGGGGAGCGTGCCGGCGCGGACGGCGTCGGAGACGTTCTCGACCCGATCGAGGGGGACGGGGAGCGAGTCGATGCGGGCCCGGAGCGCGGCGGCGCTGTCCGCCCGTTCGCCGGCTCCGACCGCCCGGGGCGGCGCGACGACGAGGGTGCGGATCGTGTCGCCGCTGGCGGTGGTCTCGACCAGGGGGCCGCGACCGTCGCCGCCCAGCACGGTACCGTCCGGCGTCAGCTCCCACACCGGTCGGGGCTCGAACGGCGCCCGGCTCAGCCCATGCACCATGCGGCCGCTGCCGGGGCTGGTCCAGACCACGGCGGTGGAAACGGATCGGAGCCCCGCGAAGGCGGGGACGGGGACCGTGTCGCCGCTGAGACCGGCGTGGTCGTACGCGAAGTAGAAGTAGCGGGTGGGCTCGAACCGCGGCATGCGGTAGCCGGGGTACCAGTACAGCCCGTCGACGAGGCGGGAGCGGGCGGACGAGGTCCAGTTCGTGTAGCCGGCGAACGGCCGCGTCTCCACCGCGGAGTCGGGGATCGCGCCTGGCGAGGTGGTGGCGAGCGCGGTCGCCCGGCGGGCATCCCGGACCCAGAGGCGGCCGGCGTCGTCGAAGAATACGTCGGTGGGATGCTGGTATTCGCCGGGCCCCGCGCCCTCCCGGCCGAGCTGCCGTAGGAAGCGGCCATCGGCGCCGTAGACCCGGACGAAGTGGCCGAGCCGGTCGGCCACGTACACCCGGCCCTGGCCGTCCATCGTCACCCCGCCCACGTACCCGTGCTGGTACTCCTCGGCGCCCGTCACTTCGCCGATCACGGCCAGCCGCTCGGCGAGGATGGCGCCGGCGGGCACGTCCGGGCCCTGGCCGGGGTCCCCGGGCGAATCGCCGGGGCCCGGGCCGCCGCCCGCCTCGCAACCGGACAGGGCGGCCGCGAGGAGGGTGGGGAGGACCAGGAGAGTGGGGGAGACACTTCTCATCTGCACGATCCTGCCTCCTCAGTCCGAGTTGATCACCGCCCTGTGTCCCGGCCACTCGGGCCCTCACCGCCACCGGGTCGGTCGCCCCTTCTCGAGAAGCGACAGAGACCTCCGAGCCCGGTTGCGATGATTGAAGTTCTGCCGGGATTGTCGTGACGCAAGGCTGGCAGGGCGTCCTGGTCGCCGGGATCGAGGAGAGCGACCCGCTCTCCCGAGGCGTTCCTGTCCAACCGGCTGACTCCGGAGCAGTGCCACCGGATCTCGACCAGCGGTCGGGGCGGGACGCCGAAGCCGGTCTACCACGACCAGCGATCGCTGATGATGAACCTGGCCTGGGGGGAGCGACACGAGGCCGTGGTCCGCCGGTTCGCCGGTCCGAGGTTCCGACGCCGGATCATGTCGCTGAGCGCGAGAGTCGCGGTATCGACTCACATCCGGGGCGAGTACAGGAAGCGGGTCTCGCTGCTGCGGTTCCTGGCGGCGCGGCGGGCCCGGATCGATCTGGGGTCCCCGCTCGAGGAGCAGATCGCGATGCTGAACCGGTTCCGGCCCCACCAGGTCTCGTCGCTCGGCACCTTCGTGGGCGTCTTCTTCCGGGAGATCCGTGATCGGGGGATCGAGGCGCATCGGCCCCGGCTGATCACCGTCGCCGGCGACGGGATTCCCGATGGCGACCGCCGCATGCTCGAGGAGGGGCTCGGCATACCCGTCGTGATGAGCTGGCAGTCGGCGGAGTCGCTGAAGATCGGGTTCGAGTGCGAGGAGCGCTCCGGTTTCCACCTGCACGAGGACCTGTGCCACGTCCGGATCCTCGACGACGAGGGCCGGGACCTGCCCGACGGGGAGACCGGCCGCGTCCACATCACCAACCTGGTCAACCGGGCATCGGTGCTCATCAACTACGACCTCGGGGACCAGGGCCGGATGCTGCCCGACGAGTGCGTCTGCGGTCGGAAGCTGCGTCGGATGGAGCTCGTCGAAGGGCGACGGTGGCCGCTGCTGCGGAGCCTGGACGGCGGGTTCCACCACTACGCGACGATCCTCGACCCCCTCCAGGACGAGGAACTCGCGGGACGGGGCCAGATCGTGGTCGAGCGACCCGATCACTGGCGACTTCGCCTGCCGCCGCCACCCGGGGACCGCCCTGCCGACTGGCGGGACCGAGGCCTGGCCCGCGCCCGGGGGGTGGCCGGCCCCGGCATAGAGATCACCCTCGAGGAGGTCGACCGCTCGCCGCGAACGGAGAGCGGCAAGTGGGTCCCGGTGCTGATCCGCTGCGCCGGGACCCCGCCGTACGTCTAGTGGACTGGTGCCTCGCTACATGCCGTGACTCCCGGCCGGGGCATCGGCTTCCTGGTACGCCCAGCCGGCGACCATGGCCGCGGCCATGACTTCGACCAGCGCCCAGCCGAGGACCAACAGGATGGTGCCCATCGTGAAGCCGATCCCCATGGCGCCGGTGTAGACCATGGGCATGACCCACGCGGCCACCCAGAGGATGCCGCCGGCTACGGCGGCCGCCTGCGTCCCGGGGCCGAAGCGCGGCCGGATGGCCGCGTACGTGAAGGCCAGCGTGATCCCGAGGACGAAGGAGCCGATGATGTAGGCCGCCATGGCCCAGGAGGGCTCGGCCAGGTTGTGGGCCGCCATCGTCGCCGCGAACGTCTCCTCCAGGACGAGGGTCCAGAGGAGGAACTCGCCCAGGTTGATGACCACGCCGGCTGCGATACCGGCGATCAGGACGCGGGACAGGTTGATTCCGTTCATCGCGTGCCTCCCAGAGAGAATGGTGAAGTGGACCGGAGAGTCCGCCGTGTGCCCCCATGGATGCATTTCGATGGCTGCAAGTCAATCATCCTGCGCGGTCGGGGGGCGCTCCGGCTTCGGCGCTAACGCTCGCGTGGTCGGCGTTCGTCGCTCGGCTCGACCCGCC
>CAYMLW010000017.1:5464-24926 GCA_964391035.1 uncultured Gemmatimonadaceae bacterium | reverse complement strand
ATCGGAGTGCATGGCCTGGGCGCGGATGCGTCCGCCCTTGGCCAGGGACCGGGCCCGTCGGCTCGGCCCGCACCACGTGCCGTTGTCCTGGAGCCCGCCGCACACCCGGTACGGGACCTCCATGTTGTAGCTGACGTGGTAGAACTGGCCGAGGGGGAAGGTGTTGATGAAGTCGTAGGTCCCGCCCCGGTCCCAGGTCACGGCGATGCCACCGTCGTTGCCCACGATGAAGTGGTCGGGATTCAGCGGGTCCCACCACATGGCGTGATGGTCCACGTGGATCCCGATGGTCGCCTCGCCCACCGTCTCGCCGCCATCCTTCGAGAACTGGACCGGCGTCGAGGACCAGAAGACCAGGTCCGGGTCGTCCGGCGCCACCCGGACCTGGGAGTAGTAGAACGGCCGGGTGTTCTCGCCCGCCATCCGGCGCCAGGTGCGGCCGCCGTCCTCCGAGCGGTAGAGGCCCGAGCCCCCGAGCCCCGACGTCGCCGCGGCCTCCCCGTCGAGCTCGCCGACGCCTTCGACCTCCTCGGCCTCGACCAGTGCGTACATGATGTCCGGGTGACCCGGCGCGATGGCCAGCCCGATCCGGCCCTTGTTCGTGGTGGGGAACCCGCCGCCCTCGACCTCCGTCCAGCTCTCGCCGCCGTCCGTGGTCTTCCATAGCCCGCTGCCGGGACCACCGCTCTCCAGGAACCACGGCCCCCGCACCCGCTCCCAGCTCGCGGCCCAGAGCACGTCCGGGTCCCGGGGATCCATGGCCAGGTCGACGAAGCCGGCCTTCTCGCTGATGTAGTGGACCCGCCGCCAGCTCTCGCCGCCGTCCGTCGTCTTGTAGAGGCCGCGCTCCGGGTCGTGGCCCCAGATGTGGCCGAGCGCCGCGACCCATGCCGTGTTCGGGTCCGTCGGGTGGACGACGATCCGGCCGACCACCTGCGTCGCCTCGAGCCCGCTCGGCGCCCAGCTCTCGCCGCCGTCCCGGGAGACGTAGACGCCGCCCCCCGGCGAGATCGAGTTGCGGGAGTCCTCCTCGCCCGTGCCCGCGTAGATCACGCTCGGGTCGCTCGGCGCCACGGCGATGTCGCCCATGGAGATGACCCGCTGGTCATCGAAGACGGGCGTGAACGTGGTGCCGTTGTTGATGGTCTTCCAGATCCCGCCGGTAGCCGCCGCCACGTAGAAGGTGGCGGTGCCCGGCACGCCCTCCACGTCCGTGACCCGACCGGCCATATTGGTCGGGCCGATCGCACGCCACTCGAGGGCGGCCAGGAGGGAGGAGTCGGGGGTCTGCGCCGCGAGGGGGCGGGGCGTCGACAACGTCGACGCGAGCGCCAGGGCAAGGAGCCCGGCAACCGCGCCCGAGGCACGATCGAGCATCTCGTCACTCCGGATCGGTCTGTGGCAGGGCTTCCGTCAGATGACGCGTAGCCGCGCCGATCCGTTGGCGTCCGTCGTCCGTCGTACAGCGTCCTGTCGTACAGCGTCCTGTCGTACAGCGTCCTGTCGTACAGCGTCCGGCGTACAGCGTCCGGCGGACAGCCCTCGGCGATGTTGCTGGTTGCGGGTCGCTGGGACGCCGGTAGCCGGTCGCTGGGACGCCGGTTGCTGGTCGCCGGATGTGCTACGGCCCTCCGCGCTCCGCCTTCGCCCGCCGGAACTCCTCGGCAAAGGCCTCGACCGCCTCCCGATCGAATGCCTCCGTGACCGGGCGGTCGTCCACCTTCATGATGCGCTCGTCGAGCCGCCGCCCGCCATCCTCCAGGGTGATGACCATGCCGCCGTCCTCCCAGCGGATGTCGCGGATCTGATCGAGGGGGTACTTGACCCGGAAGCCGAGGGCCCTGTCAACTGCCGATGCGACGACTCCGCCGATCAGGCCACCCAGCCCCTCCTGCTCACCGACTTCGGCCTCCATCTCGGCACGGGCCTCGGCGGCGGCGGAATCGGAGAGGGCGAAGTACACGAATCGGTCGGTCAGGCCCATCTTGACCTCGCCCTCCCGGCTCTCGACCGCGTACCGGTCGGGACCGATGTCTTCGCCCCCCATGTCCATGTCGCCGCGGTCGCCCCCGCACGCGACGACGGGGGCCAGCAGCGCCAACAGCCATGCACGCTTCATCGGTCTCCCTCCTCCCGAATGGTCCGCTTCTCCTCGACAACCCGTACGGCGCCCCTGGCCGGGCGGATCTCAACGCCCCGGCGCCGGGCGACGACCTGGGTCAGCTCGGCGCCGAGGAAGACGATCATGGAAGAGTAGTAGATCCAGACGAGGATGAGCGCCAGGGACCCGGCCGCTCCGAAGGCGGAGCCGGGGGTACTCCGCGAGAGGTACAGTCCCAGGAGCACGTTCCCGAGCAGGAAGAGGACGGCCGTGGCGGCCGCGCCCTTCAAGGCATCGCGCCAGTCGACCCGGGCGTCGGGCAGGACCTGGAAGAGGACGCCGAAGAGGATGGTCGCCACCCCCAGGGAGAGGACGAGGCTGGCCAGCTGGAGGAAGAGGCCGGAGACCGGGTCCGGGAGGGCGGACGAGACCAGGTCGCCGAACCAGGCGAGAACGGCCTGTGCCCCGAGCGACACGAGCAGGAGGAGCGCCACGCCGAGGATCATGGCGAAGGACAGGAGTCGTTTGATGAAGAAGTTGCGGACTCCACGGTCCGGATCGGGCTCCACCTCCCACGCCCGGTTCAGCGCGCCCTGGAGCTGGGCGAACGCGCCGGTGGCGGCGAAAAGCAGGGCAGCGACGCTCAGGACGATGGTGAGGGGGCCGCCAGTCCCCGGCCGGTCGGCATTGCGCAGGATCTCACGGACCTGGAGCGCCGCGTCCTCCCCGGTCAGCGCCTGCATCTGGTCCAGGAGGGCGCCCTGGATGTTCTCCGGATCGGCGAATGCGCCGGCCACCAGCACGACCAGGACCAGCAGGGCCGGCAGTGAGAAGACGGTGTAGTAGGACAACGCCGCGGCCATGCGCGGGCAGTCGTCGTCGAGAAACGCCCGGATCGTCGCCTTCAGGACTCCCATGATCGGTCCCACGGGGATGCAAGCCGGATTCCGCCCTCGCGTCCGCCGCCCTGTACCGCCATAGTAACGGCCATGGAGGAATCGAAGAGAGAACGCGCAGCGCTGACGGCCGAGGCGGAGCAGCGGATCCTGAAGGCCATGGCCCGACGGCTGCCCCGCAGCGTGCACTCGGACCACCTGACCATCATCGGCGTGCTCGGCGCCGTCGGCGTGGCCGCGGGGTACGTCCTTTCGAATCTCAGTCCCCACTGGCTCTGGCTGTCCAGCGCCATGCTCGCGGTCAACTGGTTCGGCGACAGCCTGGACGGGTGCGTCGCCCGGGTCCGTCACGCCCAGCGGCCTCGCTACGGGTACTATCTCGACCACGCCGTCGACGCATTCACCACCGCCCTGATCGGCATCGGGATCGGCCTCTCACCGTACGTCTCCCCGATCGTCGGCTTCGCGGTGGTCGTGGTGTACCTGATGATGTCCATCAACGTGTACCTCGAGTCCAGAGTCTACAACGTGTTCAGGATGGACTACGGCCCGGTCGGCCCCACGGAGGCGAGGATCGTGCTCGTGGTGGGCAACACACTGCTCATCTGGGCCGCCGGGAGGGGGCTCGGCCCGGACCGCATCGAGCCCACCGCATCGGCCATCGCGGCGGTTCTCGTCGCCGTCATGGGGCTTCTCCTCCTCGCCCGGTTCGCCAGCAACCTCAGACGACTGGCCCGGGAAGACCCGCTCCCCGCCGGGCCGACGAACACGGGCGACGCCACCAGCGCCGACGGGAACCAGCCGGAGACGATGCCGTGACCGCGTCGCGCCACGCCATCGACCGCCGGACCCGGGGGAACGGAGACATCCTGGACTTGACCGACGATGTGCAGCGGGTCGTGGCCGGGAGCGGCGTCGTGACCGGACACGCCACGCTCATGGTGGTCGGCTCGACCGCGGCGCTGACCACCCTCGAATACGAGCCGGGCCTCGTGAACCACGACATCGTCGCGGCCCTCGAGCGCATCGCGCCGGAGAGCGGCCGGTACCGGCACGAGGAGACCTGGCACGACGACAACGGCCACAGCCACGTCCGGGCCGCCCTCATCGGTCCGTCCCTCGCCCTCCCCGTCGTCGACGGCGCCGTTCCCCTCGGCACCTGGCAGCAGGTGGTCCTCATCGACCTCGACACCCGGGCCCGGGACCGGACCGTGGTCATCACCATCGTCGGCGACTGAGGCCTTCGAAGTCAGCGTCGAAGTCAGCGTCGCGATCCGGGGCATGAGCCACCCGCCGCGAACCGTCAGCCGCGAACCGTCAGCCGCGAACCGTCAGCCGTCAGCCGCCAGCCGCGAACCATCAGCCGCCAGCCGCCAGCCGTCAGCCGCCAGCCGCCAGCCGTCAGCCGCCAGCCGTCAGCCGCCAGCCGCCAGCCGGTTGTACCCGCTCTCCCTATCCGCGACATTCCCGGCCATGGCACGACGCAGCGGGATGGCGGACCTTCCCCTTCATGGCGGTCGGGCGCCGCGCTGGCGGTTCGAGCGGATGGAGCGGCCGGCGCCGGTGAGCTTCGAGGAGCTGCCGGGCGTGGGCGACGTCGGACCCAGGGGGATCCGCTCGCTGGTCCTCCCCGAAGCGGGGCCCGGGTGAGCGACGACGGGAGCGGCCCGTTCGGCTTCGACCGGGCCGTCATCGCCCTCGGCTTCGCCCGCATGGCCGACGCGGTGGCCAACTCGTTCCTGGTCATCGTGCTCCCCCTGTACATCGCCAGCGGGCACGTCCAGGGGGCGTCATTCGGGCTCTCCGAGTCGGCGCTGACGGGCATCATCCTGGCCATCTTCGGCTTCTTCAATGCTTTCCTCCAGCCGTTCGCCGGCCGGCTCTCAGACCGACTCGGCCGGCGGCGCGTCTTCGTCATCGGCGGACTCGTGGTCCTGGCGGGGTTCAACGCCCTCTACGTGCTCGCCCACAGCTACATCGCGCTGCTCCTGATCCGGATCGGCCAGGGGATGTCGGTGGCCTTCACCATCGTCGCCACCGTGGCCCTGGTCAACGAGCTCAGCGATCGCAGCAATCGCGGCGGCAACATGGGGATCTACAACTCGCTGCGGCTGGTCGGGTTCGGGGTCGGCCCGCTGGTGGCGGGGTTCGTCGTGGCGGGCGGGCCCTACCACGTCCTGGGGGTCGCCCTCACCGGGTTCGACGCGGCGTTCGTGGTCGCGACGGTCGGGGCGCTGCTGGGCGCCCTTCTGGTCGCGCTGCTGGTGCGTGACCCGGACCAGACGGCGGTCGCCACCGGCCGGGTCCGGCTGGCCGTGCGCGCGCAACGGGACGGCCGCATCCTCGACCCCATCTTCACGCTCGGCATGGCCTCCCTCATCATGGCCGCCTGCATCTCCATGCTGGGGTCCATCGAGCCGCAGGTGAACGAGCGGCTCGGCCAGGACGCTCGCTGGTTCGGCGTTCAGTTCGGCGTCTTCATCCTCTCCCTCGCCGCCACACAGCCGCTGATCGGAACGCTCAGCGACCGCTGGGGGCGGAAGGGGTTCATCGTGGTGGGCAGCCTCCTGCTCGCGCCCACGACGCTGATCCAGGGACTCGTCCTCACCCCCTTCGCCATGGTCCTCGCCCGGCTCGCACAGGGCCTCGCCGGCGCCATGGTCTTCTCCCCTGCCCTCGCCCTCGCCGGCGACCTCGCGCGGAAGGGACAGTCCGGGCTCCAGCTCTCCGTCCTGACGATGTCCTTCGGGATCGGACTCGCCATCGGACAGCTCCTCGCCGGGTTCCTCGTCGGCTGGGGCTACGTGGTCCCCTTCGCCACCGGCTCCGTCCTCGCCCTCGGCTCGACCGTCATGGTCTGGACCCAGGTGGACGAGCCGGCGCCGACGCTGGCCTAGTACCCTGGCGGTGGGACGTACCCACCCAGTGCATCAGCCACGCTGGCCGCCACGTCCATGCTGGTGGCGTCCTCGAGGTACGGCCCCAGTACCTGGAAGCCCACCGGCAGCCGATCCCGGGTGAAGCCGGCGGGTGCCACCGTTACGGGCAGGCCCGTGAGTCCCGAGACGGAGGTCCAGATGTGAAGGTCCAAGTACTCCCGGGGGCCGTCCGGCGTCGAGAGGGTACGAGACCACCGGCCCTCCCAACTCTCCGTGTCGTGGGGGAACGCGGCAACCAGGGTGGTGGGCATGAGGAACGCATCATGGGTCCGGAACCAATCCTGCCACTCGCCCAGGATGCGGAGTCGCTCGCCGTTCTCCCGGATGTAGCGGGCGTACGGGCTCGTGGCGGCCTTCGTCCAGAGGCCTGGGCGCGTGCCTTCATTGGCGCGGGCGAAGGCCCGGGCCTGATCGAACTGCTCTTCATCGAGCTCCGGATTGAGGAGGGCCGCGATGAGGTAGTACCAGGTGTGATAGGTGTGCTCCAGACTGTCGACGGGCCACCCTTCTTCGAGCCGCGCCCCGGCGGAGGCCAGCCGGGCGATCGCGGTCTCGTACGCCGCACGGGCATCCGAGGAGACCGGGCAGAAGGGATCGTCGGTTACATACCCGATTCGGTAGTCCTTCAGCACGCTCCCCCGGGCCGGGGGCAGCTCCCACCGGTAGGCGATGCTCCGGGGCTCGATGTGCCCCCCACACGTCTCCAGCGCGAGTCGCAGGTCGGCGGCGCTTCGACCCAGAGGGCCGACCACGGACTCCTCGGACTTGGGTCGCGGCGGCGTGCCGGGTCGTCGGATCCCATGTCCCACCGTCGGGATCACGTTGCGCGTACCCCGATGCCCGTAGATGCCGTTGAAATGGGACGGGACACGGATGGAGCCTCCGAAATCGCTACCGATCGACAGGTAGCTGAGCCCGGCGGCCACCGCAGCCCCCCCTCCCCCGGTGGATCCGCCCGCGGTGCGGTCGAGGTCCCAGGGATTGCTCGTCCGCCCGAAGAGCTCGTTGTAGCTCTGGAAGTCGTCTCCGTGGAGGGGCATGTTCGTGTGACCCAGGAATACGGCGCCAGCTGCCCTCAGGCGGGCAACGACGGGCGCATCTCGATCGGGAACGAAATCGGCAAATCCGGGATCGCCCGCGGTGGACGGCACGCCCTGGATCCAGATCGAGTCTTTGATGGAGATCGGCACCCCGTGCATCGGGCCTGCCCAGCGCCCCTTCGCCGCCATGGCGTCGAGTTCCCGAGCCTGATCGAGCGCCCGCTCGGGGATGAGCGTAGTGTAGGCGTTCAGCACAGGCTCATAGGCCTCGATCCGGTCGAACATGAGCCGCGTCAGCTCCACTGCGGACACGTGTCCTTCACGGATCGCCCGCGCCGCGTCCACCAGGGACGCGAAATGGATGTCGGTGGGCGGCCTCCACTTCGGGGCGCGTATCCCGGCCGCGCCGTGGAGCCGCTCGGCGCTGGCGCCCGGTGCCAGGACGGCGCTCGCGGACAGAGCGAGGCCGGCGCCGAGGAAGTCTCGGCGGGTCAGAGCGTGGTTGCCAGCGAGTCGTTCCGGTTCCGTTCCCATGGTGTCTCCTGGATCGAGCATGCTCGGGCGCGCTTCGTCAGTCGGATGCCCGGTACACGATGTCGCCATCGAAGACCGTGAGCTGGCAGGTCATTTCCTTCACCGAGTCCGGCGGAGCGGTGTACGGATCGACGTCCCAGACCGCGAGGTCCGCGTACTTCCCGGGCTCGACGGAGCCGAGGACGTCGTCGAGGAAGAACTGGTGAGCGGCCCAGGTGGTGTACGACCGGAGCGCCGTCTCGATGTCCACCGCCTCTTCCGTCCCGAAGGGATGCTCGCCGTAGACGCCGCGGACCGGCTCGCGAGCCATGGACGCCCAAACGCCGTAGCGCGCCGGGAAGGGGGTCACCGGGTAGTCCGAGCTGCTGGCCCACCGGATGCCCCGCTCCTCGAAGGTGCGGAACGGGTTCAGACGCAGGTCTCGCTCGGCACCGAAGTTCCCCGCGTACGTATCGCCGATCCACCACATGAAGCCGGGGGACGGCTCCGGGTAGGCAGCGTCGTACTGCTCCTGCAACCGCGCCATGAGATCGAGGGCCCGGTCGGTGGGGATGTTGGAGTGGATGATCCCATGCCGGAGCCCGCCGATGGGGTTGGCCTCGATGGCCTGGGCGTAGCTGTCCACGACCCAGTCGATGGCCCGGTCTCCGATGGCGTGGATGCTCGTGTGGATGCCGGCGTCATGGTAGAGCTTCACCAGGGACCGGAGTACCTCCGGGTCCGTGGCGGGATACCCGCGGTTGCCGGCATCGGTGTCGTCATAGTCCTTCGACCAGTCCTCGTACATCCATGCTGTTCGCGCACCGCCGCTCCCGTCCATGTAGATCTTGATCCCACCCGATATGAGGTGGTCGTCGCCCGTGCTGATGTAGGGCCTGGTGAAAGGCGCGATCCGAGCCGCGAGCCCCTCCCCACCCTCCACATCCCGGGGGCTGCTCCACAGAGCGAACACACGGACGCTCAGGTCGCCGTCCGCCAGCACCTGCTGGTAGGATGTCCAGGTGTCGAGTCCGATCCCGGGGTCCTTGGCGCCGGTCATGCACTCGGCATTGAAGGCGTCGGCCAGATCCGCCATGGCGCGCCGCTCGTCATCCGCGCCCAAGGGCGGGATGAGCCCGTATACGACGTCCTGGGCATCCTCCTTGAGCACGCCAGTGGGACGGCCGTCGTCGTACCGGTCGATGGTGCCACCCACGGGATCGGGCGTGGACCGGTCGATCCCCGCCATTTCCAGGGCCCGGGAGTTGGCGGTGCCGTAGTGGCCCATGGTGTGGGCCAGGAAGACGGGGTTCTCCGGAGACACCGAGTCCAAGTCGGCGGCATACAGGTAGCGCAGCTCCTCGAGCTTGCCCTCGTCCCAGCCTCGCCCACGCACCCACTCCCCCGACTCGAGGCGCTCGACCTGCTCGGCGACGAGGGCCACGATGTCGTCGATGCTCTGGACGTTGGGATAACTCAGGTCGAGGGTGAACATCCGGGCGACGGCGCCCATGGCGAAGTGGGCGTGAGCATCGAGCAATGCCGGTGTGACCGTCTTCCCGGCCAGGTCGACCCGCTCGGTTTCGGGCCCGACCAGGCCTTCCACTTCCGCGTTAGTCCCCACCGCCATGACCCGCCGGCCACGGACGGCCACGGCCTCCGCCTCCGAGTTGTCCGCGTCCAGGGTGATGACGTGTCCATTCACCAGGACGAGGTCCGCCGCCGCGTCCGGTGAGCTCCCTCCGCACCCCGCGAGGAGCGCGGCGGCGAGGGTGGCGAGTCCCGCTACAACACGAGCCTTCATGGCGATCCCTCCGTAGTGCGTTCAGTGGAAGACGACCATCTTCGTCTCGGTCATCTCTTCGATGGCGTACTTCGGGCCTTCCTTCCCCATCCCGCTCTCCTTGAGTCCGCCGTACGGCATGAGGTCGACGCGCCAGTTGGGCCCCCAGTTCACGTGGAGGTTCCCCGAGTGGACCCGGCGGACGAACTCCATGGCCCAGTTGATGTTCTCCGTAAACAGGCCGGCGGACAGCCCGTAGTTGGAGTCGTTCGCAAGGGCGATGGCCTCGTCGATGGAGTCGAAGCGTGTCACCGCGACGGCGGGGCCGAAGAGCTCGTCGCAGGAGATGCGCATGCGTGGCTCTACGTCGGCGACCAGCGTGGGCTGGTGCAGAGCGCCATCCCGACCCCCGCCCACGACGACCCGAGCGCCCCCCGCGACGGCATCCTGGATCCACTGGGCCACCCGGTCCGCATCCGACGCGCGGACCATCGGCCCCATCCCGGTGCCCTCATCCATCTGGTCTCCTATCGTGATCGCCTCGACCAAGGGAGCTGCGGCGTCCAGGAAATCGCCATACACCGCTCCGTCCACGAGCACCCGCTGGGTGGAGATGCAGACCTGACCGGCATTGGCATAGCCCGTCGTAGCCGTGGCCTCGGCCACCTTCTCGATGTCGGCGTCCGGCATGACGATGAGCGGCGAGTTGGAGCCAAGCTCCATGGTGACCTTCTTCAGGCCGGCGCGCTGGCATATCGCTTCGCCGACGTCCCGGCTCCCGGTGAACGTGATCTTCCGGACCCGGGGATCGGCCACCAGGCCGTTCCCTACCGTGGACCCGGACCCGGTAATGCACTGGATGGCTTCCGGCGGCACCCCCGCTTCCACGAGTACCTCGGTAAGCTTGAGTGCCGAAAGCGGTGTATCCGAGGCGGGCTTCACGATGACCGCGTTCCCGGCGGCCAGCGCGGGACCGACCTTGTGGCAGACCAGGTTCAGCGGGTAGTTGAACGGGGCGATCGCCACGACGACGCCCACGGGCACCCGGATCGAGAACCCGAACTTGCCCGCGCCGCCCGGGGCCCCGTCCAGCGGGATGGTCTCCCCGTACAGACGCTTCGCCTCCTCCGCGCTCAAGACCATGGTCTGTATCGAGCGCTGCACCTCTCCGCGCCCCTCAGCGAGGACCTTCCCCTCCTCCGCGCTGATGGTCCGAGCCAGGTCTTCGGCTCGCTCTCGCATGAGCGCGGCCGCCCGGGTCAGCATCTCATAACGGTCGTACGCCGACACGGCCGCCATGGCGGCGGCTCCGGCCCGGGCCGTGGCCAGGGCACGGTCCACGTCGTCCGCGTCGGCCATGGGGACGGTGTCGATCACGGTGCCGTCGTACGGATTCGTAACCTCGGCCGTGGCCTCCTTCTCCACCCACTCCCCGCCAACGAACATCTTCATATGGATCTCCTCCGTCAGAACGCGCCGCGGCCTGTCCGCTCTCGTCTCTCGGTCGCCCGATCCGGGACACGCGGCACGGCGTGATTCACGGGTGGGGCGCTTCCCCGCCCGTCGCTGTTGCGCCCTCGCCATCGGACGCCCGGATCAGCTCGGCGTATTCACCCAGGATCAGGTCCTCCTGCCTGCGCCGCCCCATGGTCGCCACGCGGCCCCGTACCCCGAACGCGAACAACCCGCCGAGGAGCGTCCAGGCCAGGACGATGATCCACTCCTGAGGCCAGACCAGGGCCGACGGGCTCCAGGGGAGGTAGAGCAGGATGAAGAAGACCGTGGTCAGCATGGCCATGCCCCCCACGAAGGGACCGGCCGGGACCCGGTAGGGCCGGGGCAGGTCCGGATGCCGTGCCCGGATCCGGAGAAACGATATGGTCACCAGGAAATACCCGAGCACGGCGGCCAGGGCGCCGGCGTCCACGAGCCAGACCAGGGCCTGCCGGCCGAAGAACGGCGCCAGGATGCTCAGGGTCGTGACCAGCACGATGACGGCGACCGGCGACTCGTACCTGGGATGCAGCCTGGAAAAGATCTCCGGCAGCATGCCGCCCCGGGACATGGCGAACATGAGACGGGACGCGCCGATGAAGAACGCGTTCCAGCTCGTGACGATCCCCATGAGCCCGCCGAAGACCAGGACTCGCCCGCCCCACACGGAACCATACACGGCGGACATGGCATCGGCGGTGGCGAGCTCTCGATCTGCCAACGCGGCCTGATCCAGTGTGAGGCCGACCGTCCACTGGACCAGGATGTACCATGCCAGGGCGATGAGGATCGAAAAGACGATGAGCTTCCCCACGGCCTTGAAGGGGATGTCGATCTCCTCCGCGATCTGTGGAATGACGTCGAACCCCACGTACAGGAACGGCGTCATGATGACTACGCTCAGGAAGCCACCCCATGTCGTGAACGCCGGCGCCAGGTTCGCCGTGTCGCCCCGGATGTTGCCCGGGATGAAGAAGGAGACCCCTACGAGGAAGAGCGTCACGGCGGCCGTCCACTGGACGACCGAGGCGAACTTGATGCCGAAGTAGTTCACCAGACCGATGGCGATGGCGCCGACCACGCCCACCGCGGCCCACGTGGCGTGTACCTCCCAGCCCGCGATGCTCCAGAGGTACCCTATCGCGAAGTCCTCGAAGAGGTAGTCGACCACGGTGGGCA
The DNA here is from genome assembly GCA_964391035.1 of uncultured Gemmatimonadaceae bacterium. Classification (GTDB taxonomy): domain Bacteria; phylum Gemmatimonadota; class Gemmatimonadetes; order Longimicrobiales; family RSA9; genus JAWVYT01. Next base: position 12,981 of record CAYMLW010000017.1, on the reverse strand, counting down.
GGGCGACCGCTTCGAACGCACAGACGGAGAGGTACGCCAGTACCAGCGCCCAGCCACAGACGAACGACGCCCAGGGCCCGATCCCCACATAGGTGAAGCTGAGCTCGCCACCAGCCCGGGAAAGGGCGGAGGTCAGCTCGGCGTACGTGAGTCCCACGAACAGGACCATGACGGCACCCACGACGAACGCGAGCGCCGATCCCACGGTGCCGGCATGGTCGATCATCTCCCCCGCCAGGACCACCCAGCCCCAGCCGATCATCGCGCCGAATGCCAGACCGAGCACGTCCCGCCGCCCGAGGACCTTTCGTAGCTGGACCGGCGCGGCTCCCGCTGCTGTCGGCTCCATGCCGGCCCCCTACAGCGTCGCCGCCACGTCGCCGATCGCCTGGTCCAGGCACTCGACGATCCGGTCCGCTTCCTCCTCCTTCAGGACCAGCGGAGGCGAGAACGTCAGCACATCCCCCACATTGCGGAATACGACGCCCAGCTCCTGGGTGCGACGCTGCACCGCTCCGCCGACCGTTCCGGGACTGGGGAAGGGCTGCCGGGTATCGCGGTCCTGGACGAGCTCGACCCGCGTCAGAAGCCCGGCACCCCGAACGTCGCCCACGATCTCGTGCTTGCGCAGCCCCTTGAGCCCATTCAGGAAATGGGCGCCCACGGCGGCAGCGTTGCCGGGCAGATCCTCCTCCTCGATGATCCGCAGGTTCGCCAGGGCCGTGGCCGTGGCCGCCGCATGCCCGCTGTAGGTGTTGCCATGGCGGAACTCCTTGCCCTCGCCGGGCTCCCCGAGGAATGCATCGTAGATCTCGTTCGTGCACATGGTCGCGCCCAGCGGCATGTAGCCGCTCGTGATCCCCTTCGCGAAGCACATGATGTCTGGCTTCACGCCGTACCGGCGACTGCCGAACCAGTCGCCGGTTCGGCCGAATCCGGTGATGACCTCGTCGGCGATGAAGAGGACATCGTACTCGTCGCAGATGCTCCGACACCGCCCCAGATAGCTGTCCGGTGGGATGATGACGCCGCCGGCCCCCTGGATCGGCTCCGCGATGAAGCCGGCCACCGTGTCCGGGTGCTCGAACTCGATGGCCTCTCGGAGGGCCCGGGCAGCAGCTTCCGAGACCTCTTCCTCGCTGAGGCCTTCGCCGAAGGAGTTCCGGTAGACGTTGGGTTCGGGAATGTGACGGAACCCGGGTACCAGTGGCCCGAAGGCGCCCCGGTTCGCAGCGATCCCGGTGGCAGACATGGCTCCGAACGTCACACCGTGGTAGGCGTTGCGGCGGGCGATGAACTTGTACTTGGTGCCCCGGCCCACATTGCGCCAGTACTGGCGGCTCAACTTGAGCGCGGTCTCCATCGCCTCGGACCCGCTGTCCGAATAGAAGACCTTCCCCATCCCCTCCACCGAGGTCAGCTCCCTAAGCTTGGATGCCAGCTCGATGGCGGGCTCGTTGGAGTAGCCCATGAACATGCTGAAGTAGGCCATCTTCTTGAGCTGGGCGTAGGCCGCCTCGATGATCTCCTCCCGACCGAACCCCACGTTGGCCAACCACAGGCTGGCATGGGCATCGATGTACTCGTTGCCCTCGGCGTCGTAGAGGTAGACGCCTTCGGCGTGGTCGAAGATGAGGGGACCCTGCTCCCGGACGGTCCGCATCTGGATGAACGGCGTCCACAAACCGTCCGTGTGGGCATCTGCGAGGTCCTTGACCGCTTTTGGCATTGCGCGTTCCTCCAGGAACTACCTCAGTTGTGGTAAGCCGTCGAGCCGGCTCGTGCCCGGTCAGCCATCGGGCTGCACGGCTGCGATCACGTCATCGTACAGGAGCCGGATCGGTGCCCGCTCCAGGTCCTTGTCGGCGAAGTTGCCGCTGGTGAAGACCACCACCACGTCGAGCTCGGGGACGGCGAACACGAACTGGCCACCCCACCCCCACCCGTGGACCACGGCACGGCGTCGGGCCGCACCCGGCTCCAGCGGGCGCAGATACCACTGGTAGCCGTAGTCCATGGCGTCGCCGATCCGCACGTGCGGTGTCGAGAGCACGTCGATCCAGGACGCCGACACGATCTGCTCTCCGTGCCAGGCTCCCCGGTCCACGATGAGCATGCCCAGCTTGAGCAGGTCGCGGGACCGCATGAGGAGTCCGCCGCCGGTATGCGACCAGCGCTTCGGGTGCTCCAGGTGGTGGTACCACGCGTAGACCGGGATGCCCAGCCGGTCGAACAGGTGCCGTTCGGCATAGTCGTGCGCCTGCTCCCCCGTGGCGTTCTGCAGGATGCCGGAGAGCAGGAGCGACGATCCACTGCTGTAGCGGAACCGGGTCCCGGGGTCCGTCGCCACGGGCCGGCTCAGCACGAACCGCATCCAGTCGTCGGACTGCGCCATCTGCCAGACCACGTTCCCCGGGTCCCTGTACGGCGTGGACAGCTCATCCCACTCGAGCCCGTGCGACATGGTGAGCAGGTGGTGGAGCGTGATCCGACGCTTGCGGGGGTCCGCCTCGAAGACATCCGCGTACTCGGGGAAGAACTCCGCGACCGGGGTGTGTACACCCGGGATCGCAGAGTCCTCTATCGCAATGCCGATAGCCAGCGCTGTGACGCTCTTGGTCACGGACTGGAGCGTGTGGATGTCGTTCAGATGGGAGGTGCCGTAGTACCGCTCGAATACCAGCGTCCCGCTGCGCAGCACGAGAACGCTGTGAATGGCACCGCAGTCCCCGGCTTCGATCCGGTCGTGGAGCGCCTCCAGGCGGGCGCCGTCGATCCCTTGGGAGGCGGGCGTCCCGACGGCCAGCCCATCGTCCTGCTGTGGCGGCGCCGGTTCCTGGCTGACCAGCGGCTGCGGGAACGCTCCGACGGCGCCCCAGGCCGGCAGCGCGGCCACGAGCACGGTGAGGGCCAGTCGGGCATGGCGAGCTCCGACCGTTGAGCCCCGGGCCGCCCGGTGCTGCGCCGTCGCCCCGGATCGGCCCTTGCCGGCACCGTTTCCTCCCGCTCCCGCGGTGCACCGCAGCACGGCGCCCAGCGCCGGGAGCGGGAGGAGTCTCGGCAGAGTGATCACCCGGCTACCCCGAGACGTTCGGGTTCGCGTCGATCTCGATCCCCGGGATCGGGAAGCAGCGGGCGTCCGTGTACACCCCGCCGGTGTGGTACGGCGTCCCCGGCGCCGGGATCAGCGGCTCGCTGTACCGCCGGATGTCGCCGAACCGGTGCCCTTCCAGGAAGAACTCCGCCCGCCGCTCGGCGATGATCCGGTCCATAATCTCGTCTGGTTCGCTGCTGGAGAACTCGGGGATCCCCGCGGCCGTGTGCAGGGTGTTGATGATGTCGACCGCGTCGCCCAGCCGCCCGTCGGCCACCGCGGCCTCGGCCAGGACCAGTTGGGCCTCGTTGTGGGTGGCGATCTCGATCGCGTCAGACCGGGTCGTGAACTTGGTCTGGTCCCAAAGAGGAATGCCGGACGACGTACGACCCGTGTCGAACACCGGGATTCTCGGGTCGGCCACTCCGTCGAACGCCACCTCCCGGTAGGCCGGGTCCACGGTGATGTCGTTTCCCTGCACATCGGTGAACACCACGTTGAAGCGTCGGCCCGATACGGTGGAGTAGACGGCGTACTTCGTGAACCCGGCGGGCACCGCGCCCGCGGCCTGAGCCGCGCCGGAGACGTCATCCAAGCTGAGACGCGCCCGTGCGAGCCCGACCCGGGCCATGTTCAGGAACTCGTCCGCGGACGCACCCGCCGCCTGGGCGGAACCGATGGCCCGCTGGAATCGAGCCTCCGCTTCCTGGAACAGGCCGGACGATGCGATCGGCGTCCCGGTGTCCAGCGGCGCCTCACACATCACTTCGCCCAGCAGGAGGAGGCTGTATCCCGCGTACGCGGCTGCCTTGGCGATCATGAAGTCCCGATTGGCCACCTGTTCCGCCGACCACTCGTCCAGGAGCCGGAGCATATTGTCCGCCTGCCACCGGGCGGTCGACAGCGGCCGGTAGATTCCCGGGGTCCCCTCGGATCTGCTCGAGCAGGTCGAAGTGCCCCAGGCGGCGCCGAGGCCGCGGGTCTCCCACTGTCGCTTGTCCAGCAGCTCCGGAGCGGTGAGCGCGTCGGTGATCATCAGCTCGTCGCCGGCCACGCCCGCGCCAACGACGTAGTTCGCCAGCGCGCATTCGAAGTCGGCGACGACGCCGGCCATGAGGATGCTGGCGTTTTCGGGTGACTCGTAGGTGCTAGCGGTGATCCGGTCGGTGGCGTCCACGTCGACCAGATCGTCCATGAAATCGCAGCCGGTCGCCCCCACGAGGGCGGCGAAGACCGCGATGGCGAAGAGTCTGTGTAGGGCGGATGCGAACATGGTTCCTCCGGAGCTCCTGGTCTGGTTCCGTTCGATGGTTGTCATGGCGCCCCCCTAGAACGTCAGGCTGACGGTGGTCATGAACGACCGCGGAAGCGGCATCGCGAGCTCCGTGTGGGCCGAAAACATGTAGTTGACCGGCGTGTACACCTCCGGGTCGAGCCCGTCGTAGTCGGTCCACGTGTACAGGTTGCGCCCGGCCACCGAGAGAGTCGCGGCGGTCGCGCCGAGGAGCCCCGCCCACCGGTCCGGCACCTGGTAGCTGAGGGACAGCTCCCGCAGCTTGGTGTAGCCGTTGTCCTGGATCCGGGTGGTCCCGATGTACGTCAGCCCCCAGCGGCACTCGGCCACCTTCTCCGGCGGGAACCGCTCCGGGTACACGTTTACCTCGTGGTTCAGCAGCGCGTTGCAGTTCCAGAAGTCCACGGACTCGAAGATCTGACCGCCGTACTTGAAGTCGAGGAGAGCGGCCACACGTACACGGTCGAAGAGGGTAACGCTGGTGTTGAACGAGCCCACCCAGTCGTGGTACGGTTTGCCTAGATAGAGGAGCGGCGCGTCGCCGCACGGCACCGCAGCGCCGCCAGGCTCGATTCCCTGCCCGCCAGTACCTCCATCACAGAGGACGTTCACCAGGTTGCCGTCCGCGTCCAGCTCGGCGTCCACGATCTTCTTCCGGAAGTACGAATTGACCGGGAAGCCTTCCTGGTGCCGGTTGGGGATCCAGCCCGTAGCGATGAACTCCGCGTCCACGCCCAGGTCCACCACCTCGTTCGCGTTCTTGGAAACCTTGAGGCCTACGTCCCAGACCAGAGCCGCGGCGGTGTGCGCCACGGCCGTGATGGCCGCCTCGAACCCCCGATTCGAGATCTCGCCCGCGTTGATGAACTGCGTGCCGCCGAAGCCGGCGGACGGCGCCACCGAACGCTGGATGATCACGTCCCGCGTGCTCTGGTCGTAGTACGTGAAGTCGAGCCCGACCCGGTCGTTGAACAGGCCGGCCTCGAAGCCCACTTCGATCTCACGGCCCCGTTCGGGCCCCAGGTCCGGGTTGCCCGGCGCCTGGGGGGATCCGGCCGGCAGATCGTTCTCCCCGGTGATGGGGCTGTAGGTCCGGATCGCCGCGAAGGTAGCCGGCTGCTGCCCGGACTCGCCGTACGCGGCCCGTAGCTTCAGCGCGTTCACGAAGTCGAACGTCCAGAACGGCTCCTCTGTCACGACCCAGCTCGCGCTCACCTTGGGATAGGTCACCAGGTCGAAGTCCGCGCCGAAAGCGCTGTGGTCGTCCGCCCGGACGGCGACGGTCAGGAACAGCCGATTCTCCCAGGACAGCTGCTGCTGGACGTACAGGCCTACGGTGGTCTGCTCCAGCGAGCTCTCCGACCCGTCCACGATGGATGCGCCGGAGATGCTCGTGACGCCGGGCGCCGGGAACTCGGAGCCGCTGATGCTCTCGAATCGCCGGAACGTCCGGTAGTACTGGGCGCCCACGGAGGTCGCGGACCCCAGGCTCTCGGTCACGTCCAGCGCCGCCGTGGCCGAGTAGTCGAGTGTCGTGTACGTCGTGCCCACCCGGTTCAGGTCCTTCCCGCCGCGATTGAAGATGGGGCTGAAGAAGATCTGGGCGTCCTCGGGGACCACCGGCACCAGCACCTCCATACGCTGGTCCGATAGGTCGAACCCGGCGGTGAGCCGGTGGTTCAGCCACGAGGCCGGCCGGTGGGTGAGCGTGGTCGTCGCCTGGTACCGGTCCAGGTACTGGGTGTAGTCGTAGACGTCGGCGAAAACCCTGGCCGGGGCGATCAGGAAGCCCTGTTGCTCATTCTGGAGGTACCACGGATGCGAGTAGATCACCGATCCGAAGTAGAGGGCGTTGTAGAGCCCGGTCTCGCCGGTCATCATCGAGAAGCCGACGTCCGCCGTCAGGTCCTCACGGGGAGTCACCGAGAGGTTCAGCCGCCCGCTGAAGCTCTCGTCGTCGTTGACCGGGATCACCCCCTCGTTCATCTCGTAGTCGAGCCCGGTGTAGTAGCGGATATCGTCGGTTCCGCCGCTGATGCTCACGCCGTAGCCCTGCCGATGACCGGTCCGGAAGATCGGTTCGCCCTGCAGCTCCTCGAGCTGGTTCAGCGTCAGCGAGTCGTACGCCGAGGTCAACGCGTTCCACCCGTACGTGGTCGGGAGCCGGTCGTTGGCGTCGTTGAACGAGTTGGTGCCCTGGCGGATCCGGGCGTTCACCCGCATCTGTCCCCGGGCCCCTTTCTTCGTGATGATCTGGATCACCCCCGCCGAGGCCTCCGTGCCGTACAGCGTGGCGGCCGCCGGACCCTTGATGATCTCGATGCTCTCGATGTCCGCCGGGTTGATGTCGTTCAGGCGCGACACCGCGCTCGGCGCGCCGGCCCCGCCCGCCTGTCCGTAGCTCGGTCCCGTGGCCGGGTCGCTGTTGATCCGGACGCCGTCGACGTAGATCAGCGGGTCGCCGGCGAACGACAGGCTACCCGGACCCCGCATCAGGATCCGGGAGCCGCCCCCGGCGACGCCCATCTGCTCGGTCACAGCCACGCCGGGGACCCGGGCCTGGAGCAACTCCCCCACGCTGGTCACGGGCTGAGTCTGGAGAACCTCCTCGGCGTTGATCGATCCGAGGGAGTTCCCCAGCGCCCGCTTCTGTGTGGCGCCGACCGTTCCGGTTACGACCAGCTCATCGAGATCGACAGCCGTCTCGCCAAGCATTACTCGAACATCGGCAGTCCCGGAGGGGACGGACCGGGTCGCGGTCTGGTAGCCGATCCGCTCGAAGCGCAGTGTCAGCTCCCCCTGCCCCACGCCGCGGATCATGAACTTGCCCGCCGCATCCGTGATGGCGCCCAGGTTCGTCCCCTCGACGACCACCTGGGTGCCCGCCAGGGGGCGGAGCGTGCCGGCCTCGAGCACCGTCCCTGCCACGAAGTCCTGGGCCGCGGCGGGGACGGCGACGAACAGCAAGCAAAGGATGGCCGCTACTCGCATCAGGGAATTCTTCATGTCGATCTCCTTGGTGGTGGTGCCAACCACGGACAGGGCGGACGCGAGCGGCTTCCCCGATGGATGCCTCAGGCGCCGGAAAACCCCGCCGAAAAACCGGACTTGTCGTTGAAGTGAATGCCG
>CAYMLW010000017.1:0-5454 GCA_964391035.1 uncultured Gemmatimonadaceae bacterium | reverse complement strand
TGTTCGATCGGCAACTGGGCCGCGATCAAAGTGGAACGGCGGTCATAGCGGTCACCGGGGCTGACGTTCAGAGGTTCAGCGCCTCGTCGAGGAGGCGGTCGGTGAACTCGGTGGGACGGATCCCGTTGGTATTGGTCAGCACGATCACCCCGAGTCCCTCTTCGGGGAGCATGCGGATGTCGTTGTTCACTCCGGGGTCGCTGCCACCGTGACCCCACGCCCAGGCCCCGTTGTGGCGATGGGCGTACCAGGTCAGCCCCTGGGCCCGGCCCTCGTTGGTGAGCTGAGGGGTGAGCATCTCGTTCACGGTGGATTCAGCGAGGATGCGAGCCCCGTCCAGGATCCCGCCATTGAGGTACGCCTGCAGGTAGCGCTCGAGCTGGCGGACGCTCGTGCGGAGGAAGCCGTCGGGGTAATTGGGGTGGTTGTACGCACAGTTGGCGCGATAGCCGCCCGCCACGAGGTCCGGGGCCACGCCCTCGTCCCGGATCACTCCGAGCTCCATCCCGCCCCATGCGGGGCCGCGGGGGCGGCCGTCGTCGAACCAGGTATAGGGCACCACATGGCGCTGCCGGTCGATGTCCGCCAGGAGCCATGCCGTGTCCTCGAGACCCAGCCGCAGGAAGATCTGCCGGCGGCAAAACTCGGGGAACGGCATCCCGGAAGCGCGCTCCACCAGGTAGCCCAGAACGCCGTACGTGACATTGCAGTACCGCCACCGGTCGCCGGGGCCCCACGTCTCCCAGTTCTCGTCCCGGTCGTAATAGACGCCGCCCGGCGTGAAGTACGCCTGGAGCCAGACGCCCAGCGTGATCTTCGGGTCGCCACAGGCGTAGACCCGTGAGTACGCCGTCCCGTCGCGCAGGGACGAGACGTGGGTCATGAGGTGCCGGATGGTGATGGGGACATCGGGATACGAGGGATTGCGCAGCGCGAACGGAAGGTGATCGCTCACATCGTCGTCCAGGGACAGAAGGCCCTGATCGCGGAGCTGCAAGATCGCCGTCGTCGTGAACGTCTTGCTGATCGACGCCACGTTCTGCAGCGTGTCCAACGTGTACGGTCGCCGCCCCGGGATATCGGCCCAACCGTACGCGCTCTCCCAGACCACTCCGTGGCGGTCCACGATGGCCACACCCACCCCCGGGATGTGGTCCCGCTCCATCTTGGCGCGGATCCAGGCGTCGATCTCGGCTGGACGGAAACCGTCTGCCGCCCTACGCGTGCTGGCAAAGGCTGGCCTCCCCGCCACCCCCACCGCCGCGGCGGCAGATACGGCCAGGAACCGACGTCGATCCATTCCCGTCCTGCCCCGCCCACTCATCGCGAGCCCGCCGAGGCCCGGTCCACCACCCGCGCTCGGGCCTCGTAGACCCGGCGACCGCCCAGGAACGCCATGACCACCTCCTCGTCTCGGATCGTGTTCGGATCGATACGACGCAAGTCATCAGAGAGAACGACGAAGTCGGCATACTTGCCGGGCTCCAGCGTGCCCTTCGTGTCCTCTTCGAAGGTCAGGTACGCCCCGTTCCGGGTATAGCCGACCAGCGCTTCAGGCATGCTGAGTGCCTCGCCCCGCCCGTATATCGCCCCGCTCATCCCCCGTCGCGTCACCGCCGCGTAGATCCCCAGCAGCGAGCCGATTGGGATGATGTCGGCGCCCAGGGCCACGAAGATCCCGTGGTCCACGGGCGTGCGCATCGGGTTGTTGGTCTGGAGCCGCTCCGCCGCCTCCTCGCCCTCGCCGGAGCCCACCGGTAGATGGATCTGAACGGCCGCACGTGGCAACTCACCACGGTGCTCAGCGTACGCGTCCTGCCACATCTCGTACGCCATCGGGGACGTCCTGGCCTCGATGAAGCTCGTGATGCCGTACGAGAACTGCGCCCTCAGACTTTCCACCATGCTCCCGCGGAGCTCCGCATACGTCGACTCCGGGATCAGGCGCGCCGCCCCGGACCAGTTCTCACGGATGATCCCCGTCAGGTCCCCGCTCGCGGTCCGGTCGATGACCCCACCCTGGGGGTCCGGCGAGTCCCGGCCGATCCTGGCCAGCTCCAACGCTAGGCTGTTGAGCACCGCGCTGTGACCACCCGCACGTGCGATCGCCGCCGGGTTGTCGGGAAACACCGCGTCCAGATCCTCCTTGGTCGGAAGCCGACGCGCCGCCAGCTCGTCCTCGGACCAGCCCCATCCGATGATCCACTCCCCCGGACCCATCTCCTCGGCCTTCGCGGCAACCCGCTCCCGGAGCTCCGCGATCGACTGCACACCCTCCACGTGCACGTAGCGGCGTGGTCGACCCCGGATATGCGGATGAGAGTCGTTGAAGCCCGGCACGACGAAACGACCCTGGAGATCCAACACCTCCGCCGCCGAGTGCTCCCCCAGCAGCTCCTGGCCACCCAACGCGACGACCCTTCCGTCCCGGACCGCCATCGAGCCATGCACAGAAAGGACGGCGTCCGCCGTGAAGATCACGCCATTGTGTATCACAAGATCCACAGGCTCCTGGGCTCCCAACCCTGCCGCGGACAGCAGTCCGCACAGCACCAGACACCGCCCTGCGAATCGGCTCATGCCTCGGCTGCCTTTCGTGACGATGTCTCGTTCCGCATCACCTGCGCAGCCTGCAGATATGCGATGGACCGATTCTCGTGAAGCGTCTGCTTCGCGGCCTCGAACTCCCCACGGCGGACGGCCTCCACCACCTCCTGATGCTGCCGCACCCACTTGCGACGCGTTTCGCCTCCGACCTCCTCCAGGACCTTCATGAAGTCCACGAACTCGACCCGCCGGATTTCCTCCCGCAACTCCCTCAGCATCTCCCGAAGCACGGGGTTGCCACAATTGTCGCTCAACACCTCGTGGTAGCGGTCGTTGAGCTCGACCGCCGCGAAGGTGTCGTTCCGCTCCAGCGCCGCCTCGAACGCCGCGTTCGCTTCCTCCATCTCACGAAGAACCGCCTCGTCCAGACGCGGGAACGCCAGCTCCCCGGCCAGGGCCTCGAGCGCCTGCAGAACGGGATACAGATCCAGAAGCTCCTCCATCGACCGCTGCGGGACCTGGAACCCCCGATGCGGTATCCGTTGCACCCAGCCCTCGCTGGCCAGGCGACCCAGCGCCTCACGCACCGGCGTCCGACTGACCTCCATCGCCTCTGCAAGATCCGCCTCTCGCATGAACGAACCCGGCGACCAGAACCCTGAAAGGAGCCGACGACGCACTTCCTCGTAAACCTCCTCCGTCAGCGTTCGGCTCTTCCCGATCTGCGGCCATGCATCGGCCATCCGCATTTCTCCTTCGGCGCTGTGGTGGGGCCCGGGGACGCACAGCATTGTATACGAGTTTTATATTCGTATGCAATTCTGTGCGTCACGTCAAGCACTTCGTGACGTCCGGGAGGGGCGGTTGCTGCTGCGAACCGCCACTGGCCGCTGCCGGGGGTACGGCGGCGGCGGGCCCGGGGCCATCAAGGCTGGGCTCTGTCGGTCTCTGGGCTGGGCGTTTCGGGAGGGACGGTCCTGGGACTGAGGGTACGGACGATTGCGTCGGCGACGGCGTCCGTGCCGCGGGGCGTCTGCGGAGCGGTTCGTAGGTCGTGGGCGACGGCATCGCGCAGTGCGGTAGAGGCGGTGTGCGCGGCGAGATCCTCTTCGCCCATCCAGGCGAGCATCTGGGCGGTGGTGAGCATCATGGCCCGAGGGTCGGCGATGCGCTGGCCGGCGATGTCGGGAGCGCTGCCGTGGGTCGGCTCGAACAGGGGCGGCGCGGAGCGGTCGTGGGGGTTGATGTTCATGGAGGGTGCGACGCCCATGCCGCCGGAGAGCACGGCGGCGAGGTCGGTGAGGATGTCGCCGTGGAGATTGCTCGCTGCCAGGACGTCGAAGCGCCAGGGGCACAGCACGAACTTCATGCAGGCGGCGTCCACGAGCTCGTGGTGGGTGGCCACGTCGGGGTATTCCGGGGCGATGGAGTGGAAGACCTCAGTGTACAGATCACCCCAGAAGGGGAGGGCGTTTCGTTTGGTTACGAGGCAGACCTCGGCCTCTCGTTCGCCTCCGTTGTCGTGTGTGAAGCGACGTACCCGATTCTCGGATCGACGTTCTTCCAACCGCTGTCGGGCGCGCCGGAAGGCATGGCGCACGAGGCGTTCGGTGCCCCGATATGTGAACAGCTCGATGTGCGTCGCCACCTCGTGTTGAGTGCCCCTGGCATGGCGACCTCCCTGGCCCACATACTCGCCTTCGCTGTTCTCCCGGACCACGAGCATGTCGATTGCCGCGGGCGCGTGGATCGGCCAGATACCGGGGAGCGCCCTCCAGCAGGCGAGCCGGACGTTCGCACGCCCACAGGTCTAACCCTTTCCGGATCTCGAGGATTGGGGCGAGGGAGATCCCGTCGGGGAGGTGGTAGCGGTCGGGGTCGTCGGCCGGTCCGGGGTCGCCCAGTGCGCCCAGCAAGAGGGCGTCGTAGGCGCAGAGCCGTGCCAGCCCATCCTCCGGCATCATCCGGCCATGGGTCCGGTGCCAGGCCGTAGCGGGCCACGGAAATTCGTCCCAGGTGAGGTCCAGGCTGTGACGCTCCCTCAGGACGTCGAGAGTCCGCAGGGTGGCCTGGACAACCTCGGGCCCGATGCCATCGCCGGGCAGCACCGCGATGTGCCAATGCCTGGTCATGGGCCAGGTAATAGTGCCGACCATGTTGCCCAGTCAAGCCGCCCCCGTCGTGCCCACCTGGCTGCCGTCGGGCACCGCGCCTATCTTGTTCTCTCACCCTGAAGAGGACTTCGGCCCCGTGACACCGATGCGCTTTCTGCTTCGCCTGCTCGCCACCGCCGCGGCGCTCTACGCCGCCGAGTACCTTGTCTGGGGGATCCGTTACGAGGGCGACTTCCTGGGCCTCCTGGGCGTGGCGCTGATCTTCGGGATCGTCAACGCGGTCATCCGCCCCATCCTCAGGGTCCTGACCTGCCCGATCGTGGTGCTGACGCTCGGGCTGTTCGTCTTCGTCCTGAACGCCTTCCTGCTCTGGCTCACGGCTCAGTTCGCCCAGGGCTTCGGGATCGCGTTCCACGTCGACGGGTTCTGGGCAGCGCTCATCGGCGCCCTCATTGTCGGCGTGGTCAGCACCGTCCTGAACCTGTTCGTGGGCAGCGAGAAGGACGATTGAGGCCGTCGGGGTCGGGGCGGTGACGCGGTGACGCGGGCTGTTCGGCCCCGCTTCGCACCGGCAGGAGCCCGCGGCTACCTGGGCACTTCCCCGATGATGGCCCCGTCCTCGTCCAGGTCGGGGTAGGGCGCGCCGCGGCGCCGGCACAGGTCCGCAATCCGGGGGTAGGCCCACTCGAAGAGGGTGCGGCGGGTGGCGGCGTCGTCGGGAAGGGGGCGATCGTACGCCCCGGCCCGCTCGCGCTGGCGCTCCGCCTCGTACAGGATCACCGCCGCCGCGACG
>CAYMLW010000016.1:0-24935 GCA_964391035.1 uncultured Gemmatimonadaceae bacterium | reverse complement strand
GGACGTGATGCTCGTGTTCACGGCCAATCCGGAGGACTACACCGCCCGGGGCAAGATCATCACGCCGCTGAAGGACCGGGTCGGCGCCGAGATCATGACCCACTACCCCGAGGAGGTCGAGGCGGGGATGGACATCACGCGCCAGGAAGCATGGCTCGATCGGGGCCGGCCCGTGGACGTACCGGACTTCGTGGCCGAGATGGTCGAGCGGGTCGCGTTCCTGGCCCGATCGGACAAGCGGATCGACCAGCGGAGCGGCGTGAGCCAACGCATGCCGATCACCGTGCTCGAGAATGCGGTGAGCAATGCGGAGCGCCGCGCGGTGGTGCTTGGCGAGGAGACCGTCGTGCCCCGGGTCACGGATGTGCACGCCGCGCTTCCGGCGATCACCGGCAAGATGGAGCTGGAGTACGAGGGCGAGCTCCAGGGCGGGACGAAGATCGCGCGAGAGCTGGTCTCGCGTGCGGCGCTGGAGACGTTCGAGAGCCGGCGTCGTCTACCGGTGGACGAGGAGCTGGACGAGATCGTCGACCACTTCGACCGGGGCGGCGTGGTTCAGCTCGCCGCCATGGCCAAGGACGAGGCGCTGCTGGATGGCCTGAGCGGCGTGCCATCGCTGATGGATGTGGTGGACGGGCTGGACGCCGAGACGGGCAGCACCGGGGCCCGGGCCGCCGCGGCCGAGCTAGTTCTGGAGGCGCTGGTGGCGGAGCGGCGGATCAGCCGGAGCGAAGAGGGTCGATACAGCCGGGGGAACCGGCGTCCACCCGCGTCGGGCGGACCCCAGTTCCCGGGGACGTTGGAGATCTAGCAGAGTCGTAGTCGCGGTCGATGTCGTAGTCGGAGTCGGGTCAGCCGCCTTCCCTGCGGAGACGGATGACGGCGTCACGGGTGCGGATCACGATCTCGCCGGCGCCCTCGTCCCGGTCTACGGTGACGGGCCCGCCGCGGACCTCGATCTCGACCTCGCCGAGCCGGCCATCGAACCGGAGGCGATCCGGTATGCCGGGGAGCGGGGGCAGCGGCGCCGCCGGGCCGACCAGGCGCTCCGTCGCCACGATCGACAGGACCCGACGCGCGCCTTCCCGCCGGATCGTGAGGCGGACCGTGTCACCGGGCTGGATCTCGCTGAGCCGCCGTCCGGACGAGTCTTCGGAGATGTCCATGCCGTCCAGGGCGACGATCCGGTCGCCGGACCGGAGCCCCGCGCGGGCGGCCGGCCCGTCGGTCGAGATCCCCTCCACCACGATCGGACCGCTCAGCTGGATCCGTCCGTCCCGGATCCCGCACTGTGAGCAGCTGAAGCCGAACCCCAGGTGCCCCGCGGGGACCACGCTCAGTGCCTCCGCCGTGAGGACGGGTGGCCCGGGATCGGCCGGTCGAGCGGGTCGGACGTACCACCGTTCGGGGGCCTCCGGGGGGGCCGGGGCTTCCCGAGTCTCGGGAGCCTCGGCGGTGGGCGGCCGCGGCGGCAGCTCGATCATGTCGTATCCCGGGGGCAGGGGTGCGACGGCCTCCACCTCCACGTCCCCCTCGTCGACCGCCTCCCGGAGGGCGCACGCGGAGCCCGCCACCATCTCCAGCTCCTCGAGACGTCCGTCCCGCCGGACCCGGAGCACCAGGCGCTGTCCGGCCCGGATCCCCGCGAGGGCATCGCCGCCCGCCCGGGTGGTGACGAGCACGCCGTCCACGGCGACGATCCGGTCGCCGGCCCGCAGCCCGTCGCCCCGGATGAAGTCCCGGGCCACGGCCAGCACTTCGGGCTCGGTCCGGAACCGGGCCTCCTCGATGCCGCTCCGGCTCATCCGGAATGCGCACCCTTCACAGCGCATCCCCTGGATCCCGAGCGTGCCGGCGGTCTCGTCGCAGGTCCTCTGCCCGGCGAGGGAGCGGACCGGAGGGCCGGCGAAGATGAACGCGAAGACGACGGCGATGATGAGGCCGGCCGGGGCCCGGAAGCGAGTGTATCGGTCGTGCGTGGTGTCGTGAGTATTCATGGTCGGTGTCTTTCTAGAACCAATGGACCCCGGCATCGGCATCGGTCTCGGTTTCGGGCGACTCGAGGACCTGAAGCACGACCCGGAGCTGGGAATTGTCGGGGTGGAGCCGCGCCATCTCGTACGCGGCGGCATAGAGCGCGGCGAGACCGACTTCCACACCGGTGCCGACGGCCTCCTCGTTCCCCTGGGCCCGTGCGCTGGCCAGGCTGGCGACGGCGTCCACGTACAGGGATCCGGTCTGCTGGACGAGTGAGGGTCGCTCGGCGGTCTCGGCGGTCCGGATCGCACGGACCAGGTCCACGGTCGCCGCGTTCGACCGGGCCTGTCCCAGCGCGACGCCGCCGAAGAACAGGGCGAGGGCGGCGGCGACACCGGCAGCCCACGAGGCCGGGTGTGAGCGCCGGGCCGGGTAAGAGGTCGAGGGTGCGGGGACGGCCCGGGTGCCCTGGCGAGCGCCGAGCAGCCCCTCGGTCCGGAGCGTCGCTACCGTCCGCTCCTCGAGCAGCTCGCCGGGGTCCTGCTCCCGGGCCAGGCGATCCAGCGCCTGCCGCTCCTCCGGCGTCCATTCGATCTCATCGTGCGACATGGTTCGTCTCCTTCTCTCCTTCTCCGGCCAGGTACTTCCGGATCGCTCGGCGCGCGTGGTGCAGCTGACTTCGAGATGTACCGACCGCGATCTCCAGTCGATCGCTGATTTGCGGGTGTGTGAACCCCTCCAGGTCGTGGAGGACCAGCACCGCGCGGTAACCGTCCGGCAGTGCCGCGATCGCCTCCTCCAGATCCAGCCGGCGGCCAGGGTCGGGCCGCGGCCCGCTCATCCGCTCGAGGACGCCTGCCGTCGATGTCTCGTTTCGCGTGCTCCGCTTTCGCAGCACTTCCCGGGCGCAGTTGATGGCGATCCCGGTCAGCCATGTGGAAAAGGCGGCCTCCCAGCGGAACGACGCGAGTCCTCGAACCGCGCGGATCCACGCTTCCTGGATACAGTCCTCCGCGTCGAGGCGGGCATGGCCCAGCATCCGGTTCATCGTGGGCCAGAGCCGCGGCGTGTACCGTCGGTAAAGACCCCTGAAGGCGAGCTCGTCGCCCTCGAGGACCCGGTCCGCGAGCTCCCGGTCCGTTGCCTGGTCCAGCGTTTCCTGTCGTGTCACATCCGTGAGTGGCCTGGGGGGACTGGAACGTTGCATGGGCGGCCGAAAGCTACCGGACCGGGAGCTACCGGACGGTGCACCAATATCCAGGTTTGACCCGTTCAGCCATGGATCCACCGGCGATCCTCCTCTCCCCGGCAGGCCGGACGGGGACGCCCTCGGCATGTCTGGATGGGTCAAGATGAAATGATGGTGCACCGTCCGCAGGGTATGCGCACCCCGAGTCAGCCCAGCACCCGTCGCCTGAACTCCTCGAAGCCCTCGACCCGGGTGAGCTGCCCGTCCACGATAGCTGCGACCTCTTCCGCCTCTCGCCATTCGGCCTCCAGCAGCTCCGCCTCGACCTGCTCGTCGAGGGCCATTCCCAGTGCGAGCCGGTCCCCGACGGCCACCTCGCCGAGCGCGAGGTGGTCCCGGGCAAGCCGGTGGATCAGGCCGTCAGGGCCATCCGCGCGCTCCAGTCGTACCGCGGCGTCCTCGACCAAGGGCGGGTCGGTGAGGCGGCGGTTCACGATGGCGAGGCCGAGTCGCAGCGCCGCCCGTGCCGCCGGGGTCGGGACGGGGCTGCTGGCGCCGCAGAGGCCGCACTCGGCGATGACGTGGAGACCGCCAGCGTCGTCGACGAGCCGGAGCGCCTGGAACCGCCAGGGCGCTACGACCAGCGGGCCGCCACACGAAGGGCACTGCTCGGCGAGGGGCACGTGGAGGAACGCGGCGGTGAGGGTGGGCGCGTCGTCGAGGAAGGGCGAGGCGAACCAGTGCTCGGACGCCACGTTCTCGAACAGGCCCATGCCGTGGCCGGCATTGTACCCGAAGGCGGAGGACGGAACGCCCAGGACGAGGCGCCGGAGCCAGGCGAGGAAGCCCCGGACCCGGGCGGGTGGGAGGACGTCCGTGTAGCGCCAGCCGGCCAGCTCCGGCCGTGGCGCCCGGCCGACCCGTATGAGCTGGCGTCCTCCGACCTCGACGAGATCGAGGTGCTCGGTGCGCAGGAGGCTGCGTCCGGCCGCGCGCGTGGTCCGCTCGAACGCCTCCATGGCCTCCCACCGGTCCTCGAGCGGGACGACGTTCCAGCGTCGGCACTCGGGACAGACGCGCCAGAGCCGCCCGAGCCACGGGTCGAAGGCGGGTCGGACCCGGGTGTCGGAGAGGTCGTGGTCGCAGAAGAGGCAGCACATATCGTAAGCTCGGCCCTGGATGCAGCCGATGGAAGATGTATCATACGAAAGGGCCGGGACGGCCGGACCCGAGGGTGGGAGAGTGATATGACCGGACGAGCAGTCGTACTGGCGGCGGTATTGTTCACGTTGGCGTGCGCGCCCCCGCGCGGCCCGGGGGAGTCCGGGCCGCCGACGGGCCGGGAGACCGTTGCCCTGGAATCGCCAACCGGCGGGCTCCTGATGATCGATCTGTACCGGGACGAGGGGATCACGACCGGCCACATCGACGCGCCGATCGGCGACGTGTGGCAGGAGATGGCCGAGCTGTTCGCCGGGGTCGGGCTGCCGTCGGGGGACCTGACCGTGTACGATCCGGCGGCCCGTCGGATCGGTGCAGGCGGGGTGCGCACCCGTCGCCTGGCCGGTGAGCGCCTGTCCCGGTTCCTCGAGTGCGGTGGCGGGCTGGGCTCGCCGAAGGTCGACAACGGCCAGGCCCGGATCAGCCTCGAGAGCTGGCTGGAGCCGGACGGGGACGCGACGCTCGTGCACAGCCGGCTGGACGGGGTCGCTCGCGATGTGGGGACGAGCACGGCGCCCATCCGCTGCACATCGAACGGCCGACTCGAGCGCGAGCTCCTCGTTCGGCTCGAGGGTCGGCTCCTCGCTGGCGGAACGTCGTGACCGGTGAGGGCTGATCCGCCGGTCATCATAGGGGTTGCCGGCGGGAGCGGGAGCGGCAAGACCACCGTGGTCCGGCGCCTCATCGACGCTCTCGGGAACGACGACGTCGCCGTCCTCCACCACGACTCGTACTACTGCGACGCGTCGCACCTGCCGCCCCGGGAGCGGGCCGAGATCAACTACGACCATCCCGACTCCCTCGAGACCGAGCTCCTCATCGACCACCTCCGGTCGCTCCTCGATGGACGGGCCGTCGATGTGCCCGTCTACGACTTCGCCAACCACGTGCGAACCGATCGGACCCAACGGGTCGAGCCCCGGTCGGTCATCATCCTCGACGGCATCCTGATCCTGTGGGACCGTCGGCTCCGTGAGCTCATGAACGTGAAGCTGTTCGTGGATGCCGACGCCGATGTCCGCCTCGGCCGTCGGCTGCGCCGGGACATGGAGGAGCGGGGCCGGTCCGCCGACTCGGTGCTCACCCAGTACATGGACACGGTCCGGCCGATGCACCTCGAGTTCGTCGAGCCGAGCAAGCGCTACGCGGACGTCATCATCCCCCGCGGCGGGCACAACCGGGTGGGCGTGGAGATGGTCGTGGCCACGATCCGGTCGGCGGCCGGATCCGGCTGAGGCGCGATCGCGGTCGGGGCGCCGCGCGGGCCGCCGGGGGGGGCGCTGCCTCAACATCGCGGGGCTGGAGGGCGTCCTGTACAATGAGCCCGGCGCGGCCCATCGCGACGGCCCCGCATCGACAGCCGACCGTTCGACGGAGAACTCGACCGTGAATCCTGATCGTACCCCGGCGCGCCGCGCCCCTGGAGTCGTCCTGACCGTCATCCTCGTGCTCACGGGCTTCGGGCCGGTGCCGGGCCTCGCGCCGGTGCCGGGCCTCGCGCCGGATCGGCTCTCCGCCCAGGAGGGGCCCCTCGCCGGGGAGGCGGCGGAGGTCGTCGCCCTGACCGACGAGCTGCTCGAGCCCTTCACGTTCCGGCTCATCGGGCCGGCCAACCACTCCGGCCGGGTGACGGCGCTGGCCGTGCCGGCGGGCACTGGCGGCAAGACCGTCTACGCCGGCTTCGCCGGGAGCGGCGTGTGGAAGACGACGAACCACGGGATCACCTGGCGGCCGATCTTCGACGACGAGGCGTTCACGTCGATCGGCGATGTCGCAGTGGCGGCGAGCGAGGCGGACGTGGTCTGGGTGGGCACGGGCGAGCGGAACTCGCTGCGGTCCAATGGCTGGGGGAACGGCGTGTACCGGTCCACGAACGGCGGCCGGTCGTGGGAGCACATGGGTCTGGAGGAGACCCGGGAGATTGGCCGGATCGTGATCCACCCCGAGGACCCGGACGTGGTCTGGGTCGCCGCACTGGGCCACCTCTGGGGCACGAACCCGGAACGGGGGGTCTACAAGACCACGGACGGCGGGGAGAGCTGGGACCGGGTGCTCTTCGTCAATGACACCACCGGGTTCGTCGACCTGAAGATGGACCCCCGGGACCCGGACGTGCTGTACGCCGCGGGCTGGCACCGGCTCCGGTGGGGCGGCGGCCACATGGAGGGTGCGGGCGCCGGGAGCGGGATCTGGAAGACCACCGATGGCGGCGACAGCTGGACCCGGCTGGACGACCCGCAGGGGAGCCGCGGGCTGCCGGCGTCCGGGAAGCTCGGCCGCATCGGGCTGGGCGTGGCGCCGAACGAGCCCGACCGTGTGTACGCCGTGATCCAGGACGCCCGGAGCGCGTACGCCCCGACCGTCAGCATCACGGGCGGCGTGTACCGGAGCGACGACGGGGGCGACAGCTGGCGGCAGGTCCACGACGTCTCGGCCCACCCCGACTACTACTACAACGAGACCTGGATCGACCCGAACGACGCCGATCGCGTCTACCTGGCCGGGACGTGGATGGCGTTGACCGAGGATGGCGGCGAGACCTTCGAGAACGTCCGCATGCGGGCCGTGCATGTGGATCACCACGCGCTCTGGATCGATCCCGCCGACTCCGACCACATGATCCTCGGCAATGACGGCGGGATCTACATCAGCTGGGACAAAGGCGACAGCTGGGATCACATCCCGATGCCCGTAGGTCAGTACTACGAGGTTTCGGTCGACACGACCAAAACGCCGTACCACGTCTGTGGCGGCACCCAGGACAACGGCACCTGGTGCGGCCCGAGCCGGACCCGGGAGCGGGCGGGCATCACGACCCACGACTGGTACGCGATCTTCGGCGGCGACGGCTTCGTCAGTCACGTCAGCGTGGACAGCCCGCAGATCTTCTACGCCGAGTCGCAGTACGGGAACATCGGCCGGCGCAACGCCGACACCTGGGAAACGACCCGGCTGCAGCCCCACTCCGAGGACGCCGGCTACCTGAGTGGGTACCCCTTCCGGTGGGACTGGAACACGCCGTTCCTCCTGAGCCACTATGACCAGTCTACCGTCTACCTGGGCGGCAACCACCTCTTCCGGTTGAACCGACGCGGCGAGACGTGGGACGTCCTGGGCCCGGACATGACCCGGGGCAACCGGTACGCCCCGGAGCCCGACAGCGCCCACACCTCGTACCGGTCGCTCCACTCGATCGCCGAGTCGCTCCTCGACCCGGACCGTCTGTGGACCGGCTCCAATGATGGACTGATATGGACCAGCGACGACCGGGGCGAGACCTGGCGACGCGTCAATGACGGCCTCCCCGACGCCGTGCAGCACTGCTGGGTGTCGGAGGTCGAGGCGAGCCACCACGAGGCCGACCGGGCCTTTGTCACCCACGACTGCCATCGCCGCGACGACTACCGGCCGTACGTCTTCCGCACCGACGACGCGGGTGCCACCTGGACCGAGATCACGGGCGACCTGCCCGAGGACGCCGGGAGCTGGGTGGTGCGGGAGAGCTGGGTGAATCCCGACGTGCTTTTCGTCGGCAATGAGCGCGGCGTGTACATGACCATCGACGGCGGGGCCGAATGGATCCGTCTCGACGGCGGCCTGCCGACCGCGGGCGTCCGGGACATGAATTTCGCCTACCGGGAGCAGGACCTGGTGGTGGGCACCTTCGGCCGCAGCATCTGGATCCTCGACATCGGCGCCCTCCAGGAGCTGTCGCCCGAGGTCCTGGCCGAGGACGCCCACCTGTTCCCGGTCGAGGACGCCCGCAGCTACGACGCCATCAGCACCTACGCCTCCTTCGGGAGCCAGTTCTTCACAGCCGACAATCCGCCCGCCGGCGCGACCCTCACCTACCACCTGCGGGAGGACGTGGGCGAGGACCTCACCCTGACCATCCGGAAGATCGACCAGGACGCCGGTGAGGAAACAGGCCCGACTGTCGCACGGCTGACCGGGAGCGGGCGGCCCGGGATGCACCAGGTGCGGTGGGACCTCACGCTCCCGGAAGCCCGGCCCCGCGAGCTCGGCGACCCGACCGGCGGCAGCGAGCTGCGCCGGGCCGTGGCCGGGCTCTACGAGGTCAGCCTGGTCGCCGGCGATACCACGCTGAAGCGCGCGTTCCGGGTCGAGCACGGCTGGGTCCAGCACACGCCCGGAGCCATCCGCTAACGCTAACGGGTGACGTCTCCAGGGCGGCCCGGGGCGCGGCCGTCAGCCCCCGCGGCCCCCGGGACCCGCGGCCCGCGGCACACACGGAGAGCCCCGACCGGCGAACCGGTCGGGGCTCGATCCGCTCCCTCGGCAGGCGGGCCGGGGGCCCGCGGCCCGCTCCGCCGGACGGGCGTCAACTCTCGCTGACGTCCCGACCCTCCGTGATCTCCTTCTGCGAGCCGCCGATCTCGATCTTCCGGCCCTTGGCCTCCTCGGCCTTCGGGACACGGATCGTCAGGATCCCATCCTCGTAGCTCGCCGTGATGTTCGCCGCGTCCACGGCCCGCGGGAGCGTGAACCGACGGGTGAAGGTCCCCCAGCGCCGCTCGTACAGTAGCCCCTGAGTGCCCTCCTCCTTCTGCTCCTCCTTCTTCTCGCCCTGGATCGTCAGGACGCCGTCCTCCAGCTCGATGTCGATCTGCTCCCGCCGCATCCCGGGCAGCTCCGCCGTCAGGACGATGTGGTCCGCCGTCTCCTCCACGTCCACCGGCGGGGCCCACAGGTCGCTGGTCTGGCTCCAGCTGTTCCCGAAGAGCGAGTCCATCTCACGGGCCAGTCGATTCATCTCCGTCCACGGCGACCGCGTGCGCCGTACCACAGGTCCACGTGCCATCGTTTTGCCTCCTCTTCCTGGTTCTACGATTCGGTCCTTGCTCGCGCCCTCCATGGGCATGACCACCCTGTTCATGGAGCAGCCTTCGTGCCGGGTTCGAACAGCCATAATGGCAGATCCGCCGGGGTGGTCGGTGCACTCGTGGCGCATGCCTGCCGAATCGCCCGGATCTCTTCCGGGCCGGCCGGGACAGCCCGGGGAGGTGCCGCCCGACCGGACCGGGCGGGGTGGCCTGTGCGCTGGCGCGGGGCCGGACGCGTTCCTAGCTTGGATGATCCGCAATTCCCTGGAGGTCCCGTGAGTCCACGTTGGTTGATCACAGCGCTTGTCGCCGTACTCCTTGCCGGCTGTGGCCCGGCCCCGGAGGCCCCGGCCCCTCAGGCGCGGCCGGGAGCGGGGATGGGGCCGAGTCCCGAGATGGTGGAGGCGGCCACGAGGTCGTTGAGTGAGCTCGTAGAGGCGTTCGTGTCGTGGTACTTCGAGAGTCATCCGGTCCGGGCATCGCAGCTCGGGGTCCACGACCATGCGGGCGAGTACCCCGCACTGACGCGCGGGGGCATCCAGGACCGAATCGACGGCCTGCTCGGCTGGCTCGGCCGGCTGGAAAGCGTCCGGTTCGACCACCTGGAAGAGGAGAACCGGGTACGCTACGCGGTCCTGGAGTACGCGATCCGGAGCGAGCTGCTCGAGCTGGAGGAGGTCCGGAGCTGGGCGCGGGACCCGGGTCTCTACCTTTCGACCATCGCCGCCGGGCTCGAGTCCGTCGTCCCGTCCGGCCAGGCGGCGCCGTCCGAGGCGCAGTTGGCCGGGCTCCGGAGCCGTCTACTGGCGGCCCCGGCGATCCTGGAGGCGGGACGGGAGAACGTCTCGTCGTCGCCCCGGCTCTGGACGGAGCTGGCCATCGAGTTGGCGATGGACCTCGAGGAGTACATGAGGACGGGGTTCGTGGCGGCGCTGTCCGATGGCGGTGCCGGGGCGGTATCGTCGCTCGACGCGGCCCGGGCGCGGCTGGCCGACGCCCTGGGATCGTACGGGACGTGGCTGCGGGACGACCTGCTGCCCCGGTCCAATGGCGACTTCCGACTGGGGCGCTACCTGCTCGAGCGGAAGCTGCTGCACGACGAGCATCTGGCGGTGAGCATCGAGGACCTGGAGCGGCTGAACGAGGCGGCGATCCGGGAGTACCACCGGTGGCTGGCCCAGACAGCCGCCCGGATCGACTCGACCCGCTCGCCGCGGCAGGTCATGGACTCCATCATCGAGGTCCGTCCGGAGCCCGACCGGCTGGTGGAAGTGGCCACGGCCGAGATGCGGTCCGCCCGGGACTGGATGGTCGAAGCCGGGGTCGTCCCGCTGGATGACCCCGGGCTGCCCCGGGTCCGGGCAGGCGCCACCCACGAGCGGTTCCGATTCGCCTGGCTGGACGCGCCGGGACCGTTCGAGGAGGATCCCGGCACCGCCACCCTCACCCTGGCGGCGCCGAACCCGCGCTGGTCGGAGGCGGAGCGGCAGGAGTACCTCACCTACTTCAACGAGGCCGAGCTGGTATCGGTCACCCTGAACCAGACGTTCCCGGGGCATGCCGTCCAGTGGGCCATCGGACGGGAGGTGGAGAGCCCGCTGCTTCGCATGTTCGCGCCCCGGACTCTCACCGAGGGCTGGGCCCACTACGCGGAACAGATGGCGCTGGATGCCGGGTACCGGTCCGAGGATCCCGTCATCCGTCTCACCCAGCTCCGGCGGGCCCTCCAGCGCCACGCCCGCTGGTACGCTGTGGTCGCGCTCCATGGCCGGGGCGCCGGGATCGACGAGGTCGTCGAGCGGTTCATGACGATCGCGTACTCCGAGGAGTTCCCGGCCCGACGGCAGGTGGTACGCGCCACCTGGGACCCGCTGTACCTCGCGTCCGCCCTCGGGCGGATGCAGATCGTCGAGCTGCGCAAGGACGTTCGTGCGCGGCTGGAGGAGGACGGCGACGAGGCCTTCGACCTCGCCGCGTTCCATGGCCGGCTCCTCGAGCTCGGCCTGCCACTCCCTCTGGCCCGCGACATCATGATTCCACTGGAAGAGAACCCGGGCCCGCCGCGCCGGCGCTGAGCCGGCCCGCCCCTGCCACAGAGAGACCATGGCCGAGACCAGAAGACCGACCCGCGAGGCCGCCGAGGAGATCCTCGGCGAGTACTTCCCCGTGCTGGACCACGGGTTCATCTCCCTCGTCGACTACATGGGCAGCGACGAGGATATCGAACGGGCCGCCCGGGTCAGCTACGGCTACGGTACCCGCAAGGTCAGCCAGACCCGGGGACTCGTCCGCTACCTCCGGCGACACTGGCACACCACCCCCAGCGAGATGGTGGAGCTTAAGTTCCACGTGTGCATGCCGATCTTCGTGGCCCGCCAGTGGATCCGGCACCGCACGGCCAACGTGAACGAGTACAGCGGACGCTACTCGCTCATGCCGCTGCTCTTCTACACCCCCAGGCCGGCCGACTTCGCGCTCCAGAGCGCTGACAACAAGCAGGGGCGCCGGCCGGAGGGGGCGGACCCGGACCTCTACGCCGAAGCGGTCGAGCGCTGGGAGCGCACCCGCCGTCAGGCCGGTGAGGACTACGAGTGGCTCCTGGGCCATGACCTGGCCCGGGAGCTCGCACGCATCGATCTGCCCCTGTCCACGTATACGCAGTGGTACTGGAAGATCGATCTACACAATCTCATCCACTTCCTCACGCTGCGGGCCGATCCCCATGCCCAGTACGAGATCCGGGCGTACGCCGAGGTCATGGCCGGAATGCTCCAGCGCGTGGCCCCCCTCTCCTACGAGGCCTGGATCGACTACGCCTTCGCCGCCGCGCCCATGTCCCGGGGCGAACTCGCCGCCCTCCGCGAGCTGGTCCGGGCCGACCTCCACGACGACGCCGCAACACTCACGGCCCGCGATGGCGCCTCCCTCGACGCCGATGCACTCCGGGCACACGGCCTCAGCAAGCGGGAGATCCGGGAGCTCGCCGAAAAGCTCCAGCCCGCCGACGTGCCCGATTTCACCCTCGACCTGAGCCGGATGCGCGCCGCCGAAGACGTCGCCGGCGAGATGCAGGCGGCCGTGCCCAGGATCGACCTGGAGGCATGAGCCGGGCCGCCGCCCATCCGCCTCCATCGCCGACCGGCTCCCGACCTGACCGAGCCGGGAGCCGGGCCCGGTATGGCGAGGGGACGTGGGCGCCTGAACGAAGGGAAACGCCAGGTCACAGCTGCGCGGGAGGCAGACGGCGGCTCGTCTCGCGACGATCCGGCGTCCGCCCGGGGCTTCCCGCTGCGCTTCCGCGGACCATCCGTGCGGACAGCCGCCCGCCATTGGGACGGGTCGGCCAGAGCCCGGGGGGGTTCGGCTCCGGCGCCACCGCCGTCCGACGGCCTGTTCCGCGCCGGCCTCGAGTCCGGCAGGCGGGCGCGGCCTCGATGCGGCAGGGGAAGGGGTAAATCCTTACACGTCTTGTAGGGATTTTCCCCACACGAGTAATACTGTCTTCTGTCGGGGAACGCAAGAGCGGGGTCGCGGGTTCAGGAGGCGGGAGGAGGGGGCGGTCCGCCGAGGAGGGGGACGGGGTCTTCGGGTCGACCGCGACGGCGGATCTCGAAGTGGACGTGGGGAGCGGAGGACCGGCCGGTCGATCCGGAGAGGCCGAGGAGGGCGCGGTGCTCGACGTGGTCGCCGGTCCGGACCCGGATCTCGGAGAGGTGGGCGTAGAGGGTCTGGAGCTCGGGTCCGTGGTCGAGGATGACGACGAGGCCGAAGCCGGGGCTCTTGCCGGCGAAGGCGACGCGGCCGGCGCTCATGGCGCGGACGGGCGTGCCGGTGGGGACGGCGATGTCGACGCCCTTGTGGATGTGTATTCTGAAGCCGCTGGTGCGGAGGCCGAAGGGGGAGGAGAGGGTGCCATCGACGGGCCAGCGGGGCAGGGCACAGCCGGACAGGAGGAGGAGAAGGGTCGCCGAGAGGAGGGCGGTCCGGAGTCCACGTTGGCGGGCGTTCCGGGAAGGGTGTCGGGGACCGTCCGGGGTGCTCCACTCCGGGCCGGTCCCGTGTCGGGAGCCGTTGAGCGAGTGGGTGGGTGGATGGAGCCGTCGCATGGGTGCGAAGGATGGCCGGTGCCGCGCAGCGCGGCAATGCCGAGGGACTCATCCTTGCGGGGCCAATCGGACAGATCCGACAAGACAGAGCAGGGGGTACGCAGATGAGCTCGAATCGGAGTGTGCCTGCACACGGTGCGATCGGCGGGGTGTTGGCGGCGACGGCCATCGTGGTGTTCTACCTGATCGTGGACATGGCCTCCGGGGCGGCGCTGGAGACGCCCGAGTTCCTGGCCAGTGTTCTGACGGGGCGGGAAGCGGGCGAAGTCGGCCTCGGCCTGGTGGCGCTGTATACTGCGCTGCACTACGTCGTGTTCGCGGTCCTCGGAGTCGCGACGGCGTGGGCGTTGGACCGGCTGCGTGCGCCGGCCACGGTCCTGCTGGGCCTGGTCTTCGGGTTCCTCCTTTTCGACCTGGTCTTCTACGCGAGCATCGTGCTGACGGGCATCGACGTGGTCGAGGCCCTGGGCTGGCCGAGCTCTCTGGCCGGCAACCTGATCGCGGGCGTGGTCCTGATGGGGTACCTGGACCGGAGCGGCGTGGCCCGGGGTCGGAGCTGGGGCGAGGCACTGGCCGAGTACCGGGTCATCCGGGAGGGTGGGATCGCGGGCATCCTCGGCGGGCTGGCCGTGGCGGGCTGGTTCTTCTTCGTCGATCTGGCCCAGGACCGGGTGCTGTACACTCCCGGTGCGTTGGGGTCCGCGCTCTTCGGGGGCGCTGCCACGCCCGAGGCGGTGCGTGTCACGGCATCGACGGTCCTGGGCTACACGGCCGTCCACTTCGCCGGGTACATCGCCATGGGCCTGGTGTTCGCCGCCCTGGTGACCCAGGCGGAGAAGCGACCTCCATTGCTCATGGGCCTGGTCCTTCTCTTCATCACCTTCGAGACGCTGCTCCTGGGCATGGTGGCCATCCTGGCGGCCTGGCTCCTCGATGTGCTGGCCTGGTGGAGCATTGCGCTGAGCAACATCGTCGCGGCCGGGATCATGGCCGTCTACCTGTGGCGGTCCCACCCCCGGCTGAGAAGGGAGGTGGCCTCTGCGGACGCGGCCTCGCTGGAGGCGCCGTCGTAGGGTCCGGGCTCAGCCGTAAGCGGGCAGGACCTTGAAGAGGACAATGAGCGCCACGACGAGGAAGATGGCCAGGAGGAGCGGCGCGACGAAGACGGCGGTGAAGATACGGTCGTCCATCTTCAGGTGCATGTAGAACATGACCACGAGGCCGAACTTCCCGGTCGTGAGCGTCAGGAGGATGGGGACGAGGGCGACGTGGAGCGCCGGGATGTAGAAGACGGCCACCTCGAGTGCGGTCAGGACGGTGAGGACGAGGCCGACGACCACGTAGGTCCAGGGCCCCGGGTGGTCGTGCTCGGGGTGCTCGGCGTCGGAGCCGTGGGCGTCGAGGGCAGCGTCGTTCATGGCCGTCGCTCCTACTCCGAGAAGAGGTAGATCAGGGTGAAGATGGCGATCCACACGATGTCCACGAAGTGCCAGTAGAGCCCCGCGATCTCGACCTTCAGGGCATCGCTCGGGCCGATCCGGCCCGCCGCCGTCTGGAGCCACAGGATGAGGAGCCAGACCACGCCGATCGTGACGTGGGCGCCATGGAAGCCCGTCAGGATGAAGAACGAGGAGCCGAACAGGTTGGTCGACAGGGTCAGGCCCATGTGGTAGAAGTGGGTGAACTCGTAGGCCTGGAACCCGAGGAAGACCATGCCGAGGCCGGCCGTCATCATCAGCCAGGTGAGGGCGCCTTTCCGGCTGCCTCGCTGGACGGCCGCGAGGGCCAGCACCATGGCCAGACTCGACATCAGGAGGACGAACGTGCTGATGGTGGTGAGGGGGATGTCGAGGATCTCGTGGGGGAGCGGCCCTTCCACGCTGCGACCCGCGTAGATCATGTAGGTCGCGATGAACGACCCGAAGAACAGGGTCTCCGACCCCAGGAACGTCCAGAATCCGAGCTTCCAGGTGTCGAGCCCGGTGGCGGTCGGTGGGTGGTGTGCTTCTGCGTGTACGCTCATTCAGGCGTCAAGTTCCGGGTATCAAGCTTCAGAGTTCAAGCTTCAAGTTTCGATGATCGTCGGGTGCTCGATCAGCCGGCGGGCTCGAAGGCCCAGTTGATGGTCGCAATGGCGGTGGCGGCCACGCCGATGAGCGGGAGCCACCAGATGTCGGCCATGAACAGGATCAGCGTGCCCGCGGCGCCGGCCGCGGTGAGGAGCGGCCAGAACGACGGGTTCGGCATGTGGACCCCACCTGCGGGCTCCGTATACACGGCGGCGGCGTAGTCCTCCGGGTGGTCCCAGAGGGGGTTGCGGCTCCGGACCTCCGGGAGCTCGGCGAAGTTGAACTCGGGCGGCGGCGACGTGGTCGACCACTCGAGCGTGGCGGCGTTCCACGGGTTCGGGCCGGCCGGCTCGCCCTTCCTCCAGCTCCGGAGGATGTTCCAGGCGAAGACCAGCGCCCCGACGCCCATCAGCGTTGCGCTGATCGACATGAAGAGGTTGATCCCGCCGAGCTGCAGCTCTTCGGCGTAGGTGTAGATCCGGCGAGGCATGCCGAGGAGCCCCACCCAGTGCATCGGGAAGAACGTCAGGTTGAACCCGATGACGAACACCCAGAAGTGCCACTTCCCCAGCGTCTCGCTCAGGAACCGACCGGACACCTTCGGGAACCAGTAGTAGAAGCCGGAGAAGACGCCCATGAGCAGCCCGCCGATGAGCACGTAGTGGAAGTGGGCCACCACGAAGTAGGTGTCGTGCTGCTGGAGGTCGGCCGGCGAGGCGGAGTGCATGATGCCGCTGATCCCGCCGATGGTGAAGAGGGCGACCATGGCCACGGCGAAGAGCATGGCCGTGGTGAACCTGATCGCGCCCCCCCACATGGTGGCCAGCCAGTTGAAGATCTTCACGCCTGTCGGGATCGCGATGATCATCGTGCTGATCGTGAAGAACGAGTCGGCGATCGGGCCCAGCCCGGTGGTGAACATGTGGTGGCTCCACACGCCCCAGCTGATGAATCCTATGAGCGCGCCGCTGAACACCATGATCGCATACCCGAAGAGCGGCTTCCGGCTGAACGTCGGGATGACGTCGCTGGCGATCCCGAAGGCGGGCAGGATCAGGATGTAGACCTCGGGGTGCCCGAACAGCCAGAAGAGGTGCTGCCAGAGGATCGGATCACCGCCCGCCGCCACATTGAAGAAGTTGGTGTCCCAGAACCGGTCGAAGGTGAGCATGAACAGCGCGACGGCCAGGACCGGCAGCGCGGTGACGATGATGAAGCTCGTGACGAACGCCATCCAGGTGAAGAGCGGCATGCGCATGAACTTCATGCCGGGCGCTCGGAGGTTGATGATGGTCGTGATGAAGTTGACGCCACCGGCGATCGACCCGATGCCCAGGATCTGGAGCCCGAGGGCGTAGAAGTCCATGTTCGGCCCGGGCGAGAACTGCCGACTGCTCAGGTTCGCGTAGCCGAACCAGCCGCCATCGGGCGCCGCCCCGATGAAGAAGCTGGAGTACATGAAGAGCCCGCCGAACAGGAACACCCAGAAGGAGAAGGCGTTCAGGCGCGGGAACGCCACGTCCCGGGCGCCGATCTGGAGCGGGACGACGTAGTTGAAGAAGGCCACGGCGATGGGCATCCCGACCAGGAACACCATGGTCACGCCGTGCATGGTGAAGAGCTGGTTGTAGAGGTCCGGATCGATGACCGACGCCCCGGGCGAGGCCAGCTGCCACCGGATGATCAACGCTTCGAGGCCGCCGAGGAGGAAGAAGACCAGGGCCGCGGCCCCGTACAGGATGCCGATCTTCTTGTGGTCGATCGTGGTCAGCCAGTCCCAGATCCCGCTCCGCTTCGGGGGCGTGGCCACCGGGGTATGTGCTTGCGCTGTTGCCATCGTGATCTCGGTCCGTGAGCTGTCCTACCGCGGCTCGGCCGCGGTGTCGGTGGCCTCCATGGGTGACTCGGCCGGCGCCGCAGGCATGGAGTCCGCCGCCCCGGTCACGTTGACCAGCCTGCGTCCGGCCATGGGACGGCGCAGGTCGCTCAGGTACGCGGCGATCGCCTCGGCCTCCTGTCGGCTCAGGCCGGTCGGCGCCATCCCTCCCGCCGCCACATCGGCCCCCGGCATGATGATCCCGGCCTTGAGCTCAGGCGCGTGCAGGATCCACTCGACCAGGGCGTCCTCGGTGTTGTCCATGAGCCCCGCGCCGATGCTCCAACGTTCTCCGAACATGGTCAGGTCCGGGCCCAGCGCGCCCGCGGCCGAGGTCCCCTCGATAGCGTGGCACGCGATACACGTGCTGCGCAGGAAGATCTCACGACCCCGCTCCGCCAGCTCGTTCGACGGCTCCACCGGCGCCTTCATGTCGGCGACCCAGGCCTCGAACGCCTCCGGCGCCACCGCCACCGCCTTCATCCGCATGATCGCGTGGGATGTGCCACAGAACTCCGCGCACTGCCCCAGGTATTCGCCCGCGGTGTCCACCGTAAGTGTGATCACGTTCTGGTGGAGCGGATCGACCCCTTCCGGCGTGCGCGGGACGGGATTCACGTCCTTCTTCCCGCCCAGTCGCGGGATCCAGAAGCTGTGGATCACGTCGGCCGACCGGAGCCGGATCGCCAGCGGACGATCCACCGGGACCCAGAACTCGTTGGCCGTGACCAGGTCGTACTCGGGGTAGCGGAACTCCCACCACCACTGGTGGCCGATCGCCTCCACCACCAGCGCCCCCTCCTCGGCGTCCGCCTGCGTGGCGAAGATCGCCCGGATCGTCGGGATCGCGATGAACAGGATGATCAGCGCCGGGATCACCGTCCACGCGATCTCCAGCTTCGTGCTGCCGTAGATCGGCTTCGGGTCCGGGCTGTCCGGCCGCTCGCGATAGCGGATCAGGATGAAGATCAGCGCGCCGAACACCACCACCATGATCCCCACCGTCCACCAGGTCACGGTAGCCCACAGTGCCGTCTGGATCCGGCCGAACTCGGAGACCGGCTCCACCATCGTCTGGGGGTAGTCCGTCCCGCAGGCCGCAATCAATACGAACGCGCCGGGGAGTGTCCGGCGCGCGAATCTCGAAATGCCTAGCATCGGGGTGCCCGGGTTCGTCGCGGATCGTCCCGGGAGAAGATCCCCGGGAGCATGCAAGGTTAGGGGATGCCCTGCCCCCCGTCAACCGCCGCCCCACACGCCGTTACGGGCATTCCCCGACGGCCCGGTCCCGGCCGACTTGTCGGCGTGTTCCCCTCGGCGCTCCGGTCGGGCTGAGGACCGCGGCTACGGGGGGGCGGCCGTTGACGGGGTCCCGACCGTCGGCCTATCCTGGCCGGGTGGCCCCCGATGGGTGCACGCTCCTCGAATCCACGGCTCCTGCACACGCGATGCCTCGATGCACGACTCGAATCTTGTACGTCCCGCTCGCTGCCATGCGATCGTCCCGGCCGTCCTCGTCCTCCTGGCGTGGGCGGTGCCCGTCATGACCGCGGCCCAGGAACCCGACCGTCCGCGGGCCCGGGATGTGGGCGTGACGGTGGGTCTGTTCTCGCCGGGCCCGTTGAACGCCATCACCGACGTGGCCGGCGTGCGGGTCGGCCAGGAGACGGTGGTGGAGGGCGACAGCATCCGGACCGGGGTCACGGCGATCGTGCCGCACGGGGGGGACGTCTTTCTGGAGAAGGTGCCGGCGGCGGTGGTGGTCGGGAACGGGTTCGGGAAGCTGGCGGGCGTGACCCAGATCCGGGAGCTGGGCGAGATCGAGACCCCGATCCTGCTCACCTGTACGCTCTGCGTCTGGCGTGCGGCGGACGCCATGGTGGGCTGGCTGCTCGACCGGCCGGCCATGGCCGACGTGCGGTCCATCAACCCGGTGGTGGGAGAGACGAATGACGGGTTCCTGAACGACATCCGGGCCCGGCCGATCCGTCCCGAGCACGTGGTCCGGGCCCTCGAGTCGGCCACGAACGGGCCGGTTGCGGAGGGCAGCGTCGGGGCGGGCACCGGCACGCGGGCATTCGGTTGGAAGGGCGGCATCGGGACATCCTCCCGCGTGCTCCCGTCGAACCTGGGCGGCTGGACGGTGGGTGTGCTGGTCCAGAGCAACTACGGCGGCGTGCTGACCATCAACGGTGCGCCCGTGGGTCGCGAGCTGGGTCGGTACTCGTTCCGGTCGGCGCTGGAGGCCGGGACCCCGGACCGGGATGGGGGCGACGGCAGCATCATGATCGTGGTGGCGACGGACGCGCCGCTCGGCGCCCGGAGCCTCGAGCGGCTCGGGGCGCGGGCGCTGGCGGGACTCGCCCGGACCGGCTCGACCATGAGCAACGGGTCCGGCGACTACGTCCTGGCCTTCTCCACCGCGGAGTCGGTACGACGACGGGCCGCCGACGGTCCCCGGCGCATCCTCGACCTTCCGAACGACCACACGTCTCCCCTCTTCCAGGCGGCTGCGGAGGCCACCGAGGAGGCCATCTACAACTCCCTCTTCCGGGCGACGACCGTGACCGGGCATCGGGGCACGGCGGAGGCGCTGCCGCTGGATCGGGTCCTCGAGGTCCTCGACCGGTACCGCGCTCGCCAGGGCGGCCCGTAGGTCGCCGTAACCCTCGGGGCAGGGCAGCCGTCCCACGCTCGTCGCCCGCGTCGGTCGCCCGGGGGCCACCCGAAACTCCACGCGTGCGCCACGCGTAAGTGCATCTCGAGGCCCACGTTCGATCGAGCGAAGGACGAGATCATGAGAGTGCTCAGCAGTCTGCTCCTCCTCGCGCTGGCGGTTCCCGCCGTGGCGCAGGAGCGCGAAATCCGCAGCGCCAACCTCCCGCCGGACGTCGAATGGGAGCTGCTCCGCATGTTCGAGGGCGGCGCGGAGCGTATGGAAGGTCCGGCAGAGATCGAGGCCGATCGGATCGTCTCCGGCGCCGTGGCGGTGTATGGCGGTCTGCTCCGGATCGCGGGCCGGGTCGATGGCGACCTGGCGATGGTCGGTGGCGACGTGATCCTCGAGCGGGGGAGCTCGGTCACCGGCAGCATCACGGTCGTGGGCGGGGAGGTCCGTCTGGAGGGGGAGGCCGACGTGGCCGGGACGATCACGGCCTATGCCCTCGGCCGGGACCGTGCCCGGGCAGACCGGGACCCTGATGGCGACGACGAGTGGAACCGGGACCGGGGCCGGGATCGGGACCACTGGTGGCGCCGGGACCGCCGCCAGCGCCGGGGGGACGGCTACGCGCGGCTCGATCTCCGGATCGGCTCCGGCTACAACCGGGTGGAGGGGCTGCCGATCCTGTTCGGGCCGACGCTCCGGACGGCCGGCTCGAACCCGCTGCGGCTGAGCGCGTACGCCATCTGGCGCTCCGAGAGCGAGTCGCTGGACACGGGCCGGATGGGCTACCAGATCGAGGCGGAGCAGTTCTTCGGCGGCCGGCGCGCCTTCAGTGTGGGCGGGTCCGTCCATTCGGTGGTCGAGCCGCTGGACGCGTGGCAGATCAGCGACGTCGAGGCGTCGTTCGCCGCGGCCCTCTTCCATGACGATTACCGGGACTACTATGGCCGGACCGGCTGGAGCGCGTTCGTCCGGGCGGCACCGACTTCGTGGCTGGAGGCCCGGGTCGAGTACCGGCGGGAAGAGCATGACGTGGTTCCCGCCGGAGACCCCTGGTCGCTCTTCGATGGCGACGATCGGTGGCGGCCCCAGCCGCTCGTGGGCGAGGGCGATCTCCAGACGGTGAGGGGATCGATCGAGCTCGACCTCAGGGATGACCGGGACGATCCGTACCGCGGTTGGTACGCCCGGGCCGAGGTGGTCCGGCCGGTGGGTGGCGCCCTGACCCGCCCGCTCCTGTTCGCCGACCACGCCGACGCGGTGCCGTCGTCGCACCGGCTGCCCGCGGAGGAGCTGAGCACGGACTTCACCAGCGGGTACATCGACGTCCGGCACTACTCGCCGGTCAGCTACGCGTCTCAGCTCAATCTGCGGATCGCCGCTGGCGGGAACTTCTCGGAGGGCGGCCTGCCTCCCCAGTTCCAGCACGCCCTCGGCGGCATCGGTACGCTGCCGGGCTTCGCCACCTTCCAGGCGGACTGCGGTGCCCGCGCGTTCGTCGGCCAGCGTGGAGTCAGCCACTACTTCCCGGCCTACGGCTGTGACCGGTTCGCCCTCGGACAGGTCGAGTATCGCGGCAACCTCTCGCTCTACTTCGGGTGGGGCGACCCGGACTACGACGACGAGTGGTGGGATTACATGGAAGTCGACATCGACCCCACCTGGGTGGTCTTCTTCGATGCCGCCCACGGCTGGGCCTACCGGGACGCCCTGGCCCCGGACCGGGACACCGGCCTGTTGTACGACGCCGGTGTGGGCCTTCTCCTCGACGAGCTCGGCGTCTACATGGCGCTGCCCCTCAACGGGGATGTCGAGCAGCAGCCGCGCTTCTTCGTCCGGCTCGGACGACGCTTCTAGTCGTCCGCGCCGCGCCGCCGGTGGTCCGGGGCCTCCTCCGTCGCTTCGGGGGAGGCCCCGGGTGCGGCGTCGGGGCTGCCCACGATGGCGGCCAGCGCCTCGGCCTGGCGGTCGGTGTCCGACTCACCCAGCTCGATGAGGGCGCGGGCGAAGTCCGGCTGGAAGAGCATCATGGCCAGGACGTCGGGGCTGCCCGTCTCGTTCGCTCCCATCCCCCGGGTCAGAAAGCGGAATCCCCGGGGCAGCCGAGACTCGTACTCCCGGGCGATCTTCGCCAGGTCCCGGGACGGGCGGATCACGTGCAGCTGCACGGGCCGGAGCCCCTCCCGGTGCTTCTCGGGTACGGCTTCCACGAACTGGTTCAGCCGTTCGAGCCGTCGCTCGTCCTGGTGCAGCGTGTCGAGGAAGATCGACTTGGTGAGCACGCCGAGGATCTGGGCCGGCGGCGGGTAGCCGGTCACCTGGGGTGTGTCGGCCTGCTGCTGCGTCTCCTCGAAACGGGTCGAGACCGCGATAATGCGGTGGGCGCCGAGGTGGAGGGCGGGCGACAGCGGGGCCGTCAGCCGGATCCCTCCGTCCCCGTACCACTCGCTGCCGATCTTGACCGCGGGGAACAGCCCGGGCAGCGCGGAGGAGGCCATGACGTGGTCGACCCGGAGACGGGTCTGGATGCTGCGTCGGTGCGGCCGCTTCCAGGTCCGGATGTCGCGACCCTGCACGAAGATCACGTTCTGACCGGTGGTGTAGCTCGTAGTGCTCACGCCAATGGCCTTGAGGGTGCCCCGGTGCAGGTTGAAGTCGATCCCGGTGATCTCTCCCTCGATGGCCGCCATGCTCTCGGTCAGGTACCTGCCGAGCGGACGGGTATCCAGCAGTCCCTTGACCTCGGGCGCGGCGAGCAGCCCCCCGCTGACGATCCGCGCACCCCAGCGAGCCACGCCCCAGGCCAGATGGGCCCAGTCGGTCTTGACCACCCGATCGACCGTCAGCTCGGTCCACAGCCCTGTCAGCTCCTCCACCGCCTGACGGAAGGTCCCGTGGTGGGACGCCAGCCCGACCGCATTGACGGCGCCGGCCGACACGCCGGTGATGATCGGGAACCGGAGCTCGGGGAAGTGCCGGGCCAGGGACCGCAGGACGCCCACGTGGTAGGCACAGCGGGCGCCGCCCCCCGTGAGGACCAGCGCGATCTCATTGTCGGTCGCCGGGGACGTATCCAGCGGACCGAATCGATCGAGGTCCCTGCGGCTCAGGCGCGGGAAGCGGAAGCGAGGCATAGGGCTGTCGTGCGGGCGCACGAACCGTGCACGTGCGGCTCCCGGCGATCGGCCGGGAGTCGCCGGTCAGTCGGCCCCCGTCGCGTCATCGTCGTCGTCGCCGGCAATGTAGACCGTGCGGGTCGGGTACGCGAAGTCGACGCCCATCTCCTCGAACCGGGTGATCAGGTCGAGGTTGATGGCCTGCTGCGTGTCCATGTAGCTGTTGTAGTCCGGCACGAGCATGTAGTAGACCACCTCGAAGTCGAGGGACGAGTCACCGAAGCCCTTGAAATGGGCCCGGTCGAAGCGGGCCAGCTCCTGGTTCCCGAGCACGTCCCGGACGATCCCCGGGACGGCTTCCAGCTGCTCCCGCGTAGTCTGGTAGAGGAGCCCGAACGAGAAGACGATGCGGCGTTCCTGCATCCGCTTGTAGTTTCGGATCCGGCTCGACAGGAGGTCGTTGTTGCTGAAGACCAGCTGTTCGCCGGAGAGGCTGCGGACCCGGGTCGTCTTGAGGCCGATGTGCTCGACCGTCCCCATGTGGTCGCCGACGATGATGAAGTCGCCGACGACGAAGGGTTTGTCGAGGACAATGGACAGGGACGCGAAGAGGTCGCCGAGAACGTTCTGAACGGCCAGGGCCACGGCGATGCCGCCGACCCCGAGCCCCGCGATCAGGGCGGTGATGTCGACGTCGGCCGTGTCGAGGGCGACCAGAGCGATCAGCACCCACAGGGCCATTCGGAGCAGGAACCCGACGAAGCGGAGGGTAGTGGCGCTGGCCGCGTCCTCCTCCATCATCCGGTTCGTGTACCCCTGAAGCGACACGGTGATGGCGGCATTGCCCCAGATGGCGATCTGGATCAGGAGCGCGATGAAGGCAATGGCCTGGAGGATGTCCAGTACGCTGTCCGGGAGGATCAGCGCCTGGGCCCCGGCGAGGACCGCGAGGGCGAGAAGGAAGAAGAGCCGGGTCTGGTCGAGGACGCCGGCGGCCATGTCGTCCAGCTCGTTGGACGTCCGGTCCGCGAGCCGCTGGAGCTGGCGGATGATGAACGACTTGGCAAGGCCCAGCACCAGGACCACGCCGATCGTGATGGCCACGGTCATGGTCCAGGCCTGCACCGAGTTGCCGTAGAAGGTCCGTGCGAAGAGGTCCATTGGAATCAGAGCCGGTTGTCAGGTTCGAACGCATACATTTACACAAACTGGGAACGAAGA
Source organism: uncultured Gemmatimonadaceae bacterium (assembly GCA_964391035.1). Lineage (GTDB taxonomy): Bacteria > Gemmatimonadota > Gemmatimonadetes > Longimicrobiales > RSA9 > JAWVYT01. The sequence goes on along the minus strand of CAYMLW010000016.1, from coordinate 651 downwards.
ACAACCGACGGACAGAACACAACGACCAGCGCCAACCTACAAACAGGAACGGACGGGCGATCAGGCATGTTGCAGGACATCTTCGCGGGGCCATGGGGCCCCGCCGTGATCTTCGGGCTGCGGATCATCGACGTCTCGCTGGCCACGACCCGGATGCTGCTCGCCGTGAGGGGGCGGCGGGTGGCGGTCCCGATCATCGGATTCTTCGAGGTGCTGATCTGGCTCTTCGCCGCGGGGAGCGCCATCCAGTTCCTGGACAGCCCTCTGCACGTGATCGGCTATGCGGGCGGGTTCGCCGCCGGCAACGTGGTCGGGCTCTGGGTCGAGGAGAAGCTGGCCCTCGGGCTGGCCACGATCCGGATCATCTCGGAGCACGGCGGGGTGGAGGCGGCCGATGCGCTCCGGGAGGCCGGGTTCGGCGTTACCGAGTTCGCTGGCCAGGGCCGGGAAGGACGTGTCGAGGTGGTCTACACGGTGGCCCGACGCAGTCAGGTGAATCGGATCCTGGACCTCGTCGGGGAGTGGGCGCCGGACTCGTTCGTGACCGTGGAGGAGCCACGCGCGATCCACCGGGGGTGGACGCTGCAGAAGCGGCGGAAGTAGGGGGGCTCGGCCGTTGGCCTCGCGGGGGGCACCTAGCGCAGCTAGGTG
>CAYMLW010000015.1:0-25669 GCA_964391035.1 uncultured Gemmatimonadaceae bacterium | reverse complement strand
GGCCAGGGCAGCCTCGAGCCCGGTCAACCCGGCGGCCTGCACCCGGCTGGCCGGCGCCGGCCGGTACCGCTGCGTCCACGCGTTCGCGGCACCCTGCACCGTCAGCGTGCGAACCCGGATCCACTCGTCGCGGCCGACCATGGCCATCAGTCCCTGCGTCAGCCGCTCGGTCCCACCCTCGCAGTGCAGCTCGGACCGGACGAACAGACGGCCGAGATCCGACGACGGCTCCACCGTCTCCGTCCCCTCGCAGCCGCCGCCCTCGATGGGGTACGCCGCGCCATCCGCGTGGAACGCCTGGCGCTGCTTCACCGCCGTCTCGGTCACCGTCAGGAGGGACACGCCGCCGTCCTCCGGGACGAAGCAGGTCATGGGCGCGTCCACCGGCGCCCCCAGTTCGACCCAGCAGCCGAGCCACGGCATCACCGGCCCGACCTGGGCCGCCGCCGTCCCCGGTCCGAAGACGAGGCACGCCGCCGCCAGCACCGCGCCGGAACCGATCGTTCGTTTCGTCATCCTGGCCTCCCCCTCCTAGAGTCGAACCGCGACGCCGAGCAGGAAGCTCGAGCCGGACAGATCCACCTCCTGGAAGCCGACGAAGTCGTCGCCCTCCACACCGGCGTCCCCCCGAATATACCGATACTCGCCCCGCAGCAGAACGCGCGTACCGACATTCACCTGCGCGCCCACCAGACCGTGCACCGTCCAGTCGTTGCCGCTCGCCGCGAACCGATCCCCGAAGATGTCCAGCGTCTCGTAGTCCACGAAGTCGCCGTCCTGGACGAACTGGTACCAGCTCATGCCGACGCCGCCACCGATGTACGGCGACCAACGATTCGGCACCCACGCGTACCGCCCGACCTGCTGGCCCCGGGGGAACAGGTACCCCTTCACGCTGCCCAGCAGCCGCGTGCGGGAGAACCGGGTGCTCTGCGGGATCGGCCGATCGTCCGCCGTCACCCACTCCCGCATCTCCGAATCCACCGTCTGCGACGCGTACTCCAGCCCGACCGCCAGGTCCACCCGCTCCGACGCCCGCATGGCGACCTCCGCCTGCACCAGCGGCGCCGCGAAGTCGCCTTCCTCGATGGTCAGCTCGTCACGCGTGAACGCCAGAAGGTCACCCCCTTCACCCGGCGAGACCCACCCCCCCATCAGCGACACCGTGGCTGTCGGGCTCCAGAACATGAACCCGGACTGGCCACGCGCCGGGACCGCGGCCAGAAGCACGGCCAGGGAGCCGAGAATCGCGTATCGAACCCGAAGCTGAGTCATCTCTCCGCACTCCGCGTTGAGGAAACCTCTCCTGCCTCCCCTACTACGGGCAACGGTCGTGCCGATGGCCTCCGCCCCCGGGAACCCCCGTGTACGCCGGCCCGATCCGTCCCACAGCCAGGACGAAATCATGTCCTCGAATCAGGACGATTGCCGGGGCGACGCCCTCTCGTCGGGGCCGGCGGCGGGTGCGTCCGGTGGCGCGGCGAGGTCCCCGGGCCGGTTCGAGGACGAATCGGTGTCTCCCAGCGGTGCGTCGAGACCGTATCGGGCGAGGAGCCCGGCATCGGCCAGGATCGTGTCGACGGGACCGGCGGCGGCGAGTCGACCGTCATCGAGGACGATGGCGTGGTGGCAGAGGACGCCGGCGACTTCGAGGTCGTGTGTGGCGAGGAGGAGGGTTTCGGAGCGCCGATCGAGGCGTTGAACGATGCGGCGTCGTGCCCGGGCGTCGAGTCCGGCCGTGGGCTCGTCGAGGACGAGGACATTGGGGTGGGTCACGAGGACGGTGGCCAGGGCGGCGAGGCGACGCTCGCCGCCGGAGAGGTGGTGGGCGGCGCGGTCGGCGGCGTGGGCGAGGCCGAGGGAGTCGAGGAGTGCGCGGGCATCGGCCTCGGCGCGGGCGGGATCGGCGCCGTGGTTGAGGGGCCCGAAGGCGACGTCCTCGAGGAGGGTGGGCAGGAAGAGCTGGTCGTCGGGGTCCTGGAAGACGAGGCCGACGCGACGTCGCACCTCCCGGAGCGTGTCCTCGCGAACGGGCAGGTCTCCGATGGTCACGGATCCGTGGTCGGGGAGCAGGAGGCCGTTGATGTGGAGGAGGAGGGTGCTCTTGCCGGCGCCGTTGGCCCCGAGGACCGCGAGTCGCTGCCCGGCCTCGACGGAGAAGCCCAGATCCCGGAGGACGGGCTCGCCGCCGGGGAACCGGTAGACCAGGCCATCGACGGTGACGCGGCTCACAGCCGGCCGCTCACGGCGATGAGGGCGACGAGGAGGGCGAGGCCGGCGACCTCGAGGGCCGGGTGACCGCTGGAGGCGGTGGGGTGGAGCGGGCGGATCCCGCCGTCGTATCCCCGGCTGAGCATGGCCTGGTAGACCCGCTCGCTGCGGGCCAGGCTCCGGTGGAGCGCGGCGGCGGCGACCCGGGTGAGGAGCGTACGTCGTGAAGCGGCTCCGGCCGCGGCGTTGCGGGACCGGGCGGCCCGGCGCAGCCGCTCGACCTCGTCGCTCAGCACGTAGAGGTAGCGGTACGCCAGGGCCAGGGGCGTGGTCACGGTGGCCGGGATCCGGAGGGACCGGAGCGCTTCCAGCAGCTCGGTGAAGGGCGTGGTGCTGACCAGGACCACGGCGGCGCCCAGCGCCACGGCGGCGCGTCCCATGGCCGAGCCGAAGCGGAGGAGACCGGCATCGGTGACCGTCAGTGGTCCGACCCGGAGAAGCGCATCGCCCGGCGCCAGCACGAGGATCCCGACGGACACCAGGAATACGAAGCCGAGGGGGGGCAGGAAGCGGGCGAGGAACGGGCCCGGCCGGAGCCGCGCGAGGGCCGCCAGGCCGAGGACGACGATGGCCAGGCCGGTGAGCTGGAGCCACGCCCCGAGGGGCAGCAGCGCGGCGCCCAGGGCGAGGATCACGGCACCCAGGAGCCGGACCGTGGGCGACCGGCGAGTCAACGCCGAATCGACATGGGCGAACTGGTCGAGGTGGTGGAAGCTCACGCGGCCTCGACGTCACCCCCGGCTCCGGAACGGGCGGTCGACCGGACGAGCCGCATCAGGATCCAGCCCACGAGGAACACCACGACGACACCGATCAGGGCGGCCGTCCAGCCACCCCCGACCGCGGCGGTGTAGCCGGCGAACGGCGCGCCGCCCCACCCGGTCCCCTCGCCCGCGCCCAGGCGTTCCGCCGAGTGCTCGAGGGCGTCCGGCAGCGAGGATGCGGCGGCGACGGCCCCCAGCGCGACCACCGCGGCGACGCTGGCCACCGCCACCGCGGCCCGGACCGGCGCGGCCGGCGCGGCCTCCCGGGCCAGCTCGGGCCGGGCGCGCAGGACGGCGGACAGGATGCCGACGGTCAGGGCGGCCTCGGCCACCGCCACCAGCAGGTGTGCACCGCCCACGGCGACCACGGCCGGGCCGAGGGGCACCATCCCGGACAGGGCGAGCTCGAGGGCCACGGCGAGGCCGATGGCCACGGTGGCCAGAAAGGCGGCGATGCCCGCGGCGGCTACGCGCCCGCGGGGCCCGTCGCCGAGGATCGCGAGCTGCCAGCGGTAGACCAGGTAGCCGCCGCCAGCGCCGATCACGGCGAGGTTCAGCGTGTTGGCGCCGAGGGCCACGATGCCGCCGTCCTGGAAGAGGAGCGCCTGGACCAGGACAACGGAGAAGAGGGCCAGGATGCCGGCCCAGGGGCCGGCGAGCACCGCGACCAGCACCCCCCCGAGCAGGTGCGCACTGGTGCCGGCGCCCAGCGGGAAGTTGAACATCTGAGCCGCGAAGACAAAGGCGGTAAGGGCGCCGAGAAGAGGCGCCTGCCGGTCCCGGAGCTCGGTCCCGGACCGACGGGCGGCCACCGCCAGGGCCACCACGCTGACCGCAGCCGTACCGGCCGTGACGGCCGGGCTCAGGAACCCATCGGGTATGTGTGCCACCGTTGACGGCTCTCCTGTGGGGAAGGTCCACTGATGCTAATGCCCGGCCGGCCATCGGATCAAGCGGCGCCCCGGTCCGGCGCCCGGTCCGGCGCCCGGTCCGGCGCCCGGTCCGGCGCCCGGCGGGCAACCGGGGCCGTCCCGTGGGGGGGCAGCGTCCTGTGCGCCCCGGGGCCGTCCCCTGGAGGGGCGGCGTCCGGTGCGCCCCGGGGCCGGCCGGTGCGTCCGGAGCCGTCCGATGCGTGCGGGGCCGATTGTGGGGATGGCCCCGGGCGCCCATCCTTCAGCCGGGTCCGGGGCCGTCTCGCTCCGGCCCGACCGGACCGCGAACGAGGCCGACTGCGGGCCCCTGCACAGTGCCAACGGAGAGATGACGTGACGGAAAACTCGGCGGAGAACCTGGTGGGACTGTTCGACCTTGAGCCCATCGAGCACAACATCTACCGCGGCAGCAACCGGGACATCGGCACGGGCCGTATCTACGGCGGCCAGGTGCTGGCCCAGGCCCTGGTGGCGGCGAGCCGGACCGTCGACGAGGACCGGCCGATCCACAGCATGCACGGCTACTTCATCCTGCCCGGCGACCTGGCCGCTCCGGTGGTCTACTTCGTCGACCGGCTGCGCGACGGCGGCAGCTTCACCACGCGCCGGGTCACCGCCATCCAGCACGGCCGGGCCATCTTCAACCTGTCGGCATCGTTCCATCGGGAGGAGCCGGGACCGGAGCACCAGGCCCCGATCCCGGAGGTGCCGCCGCCGGAAGAGGTGGCGTCGGAGCTCGAGCTGATCCGCGACATGAAGGACCGGATCCCCGAGTCGAAGCGGCATATCCTGACCCAGGACCGCCCTCTCGACATCCGGCCCATCGACCCGGTCGACCCCTTCGCTCCCGAGACGAGGGCGCCCGTGCGGCGGATCTGGGTCCGGGCCCTCGGCCCCGTCGAGTCGCAGCTCCACCACCGGGCCACCCTGGCCTACGCCTCCGACTACGGGATCCTGGCCGCCGCGCTCCAGCCCCACGGCATCACCTGGCGACGCCGCGACGTGATGGTCGCCTCCCTCGACCACGCGATCTGGTTCCACCGCCCCGTGGACATGAACGAGTGGCTCCTCTACAGCATGGAGAGCCCGGTGACGGCCGGCGCCCGGGGCTTCGGCCGGGGGACGGTCTTCACCCGGGATGGCCGTCTGGTCGCGTCGGTGGCGCAGGAGGGGCTGGTCCGGATGCTGGACCGGGATCGGTCGGAGGGCTGATCCCCCGTGGTCAGCCGGAGCCGTTCAGGAGGAGGTCGACGGCGGCCCGGAAGCTCGGGACGCGGGGGAACCCGTTGTGCAGCGGCTCCACCATGTCGTGCTGCCACGGGTCCTCGACCTCGACCATGATCGGGGACACGCCCACCTCGAGGGCCGGGTTGATGTCCGACCGGATGCTGTTCCCCACGAGTCGGGCCCGGGCGGGGTCCGCCACGCCGAAGTGGTCGAGGGTCTCCCTGAGCGCATCGGCCGTCTTCAACGGGACGACCCGGACCCGCTCGTCCCCTACCACGGCGGCCACCCCGGCCTCCCGGACACAGCCGAGCTGGTAGTCGCGGGAGCCCGCCTGGGTGTAGACGGCTGTGGGCACCACCCCGGCCAGGCGTTCCAGCGCCTCGAGGGCGCCGGTGAACCCGGGCGGCGTGCCGATGACCACCTGGCCGAGGCGCTCGCACTCGGACGCCGTGGCCTGGTCGGCGTCGTGGCCGGCCGCCCGGCAGAGGGCGCGGTAGGTGGCGGCGAAGGCGTGGGGCAGCCGGTGCGGTCCGAGGCCGTAGCGCTCGCGCATGCCCGGGTCGACTTCGTGGTGGTGGACCCGCTCGACGAGCAGGCGGTCGAATCCCGCGGCCTCGAGCCGCTGGAAGAGGGCGCGCCGGGCGTTCTCGAACCGGGGCGCCGTGTCCACCAGGGTGTCGTCGAAGTCGACGAGGACCAGGTCGAAGGCGTCGCTCTGCTGCATGGGCGCCGAAGATGACAGGGCCCACCGAGCCGGTCAACCCGCCGTGGCCGCCGTGGCCTCGCCAAGTGGACGGGATTTCGGCACTATTGGGCAGGTACGGCACCGGCTCGAGGAGGTCGTAACCGATGCATGTGGAGAGGGACGCGCGCGCGCTGCTGAACCGGTTCGCGGCCGCCACGGGGCTCGAGGGCGACGCCCAGCCCCGGCGGTACCTGTGGACCGACGCCTTCGCCGTCTGCACGTGGGTCGGGCTGGGCGAGGTCGAGCGGGCCATGGCGCTGGTGGACGCGGTGCACTGGACGCTAGGGCGTCATCGGGACGACGACCCCCGGGAAGGCTGGCTCAGCGGACTGTCGGAAGAGGAAGGCGCCCGGCGTCCCACGGCGGGCGGGCTCCGGATCGGCAAGCCCCTCCCGGAGCGGGGGCCGGACCAGCCGCATCGCTCCCGCCTGGAGTGGGACCGTGACGGCCAGTACTTCCATTACCTGACCCGGTGGATCCGGGCGCTGGTCCGGCTAGCGGACGCCACGGGCGACGAGCGCTATGTCGAGTGGGCGACGGAGCTGGGCCGGGTCGCCTGGGAGCGGTTCAGCCATGGCACCGGCGCCGAGCCCTCGCTGCTCTACTGGAAGATGAGCATCGACCTGTCCCGCCCGCTGGTCGAGTCCATGGGTCAGCACGATCCGCTGGACGGCTACGTGGTGCTGAGCGAGGTCGCGGCGAGGGGCGGCACCGGCCTCGACCCGGTCCTCCGCAGCCTGGCGGGGATGGGCCAGGGCGCCGACTGGTCGACCGGGGACCCGCTGGGCGCCGGGTCGCTGATGACGGGCGCCCTCGTCCTGAGCCGACTCCCCGGGGACGACCCGGGCCGGCGCCAGATCCTCAGCCGGGTCCTGAACGCCGCCGCCCGCAGCATCCCCCGGGTCGACGTTCCGGGCGCCCTCGGGCAGCCGCTCACCGGACGGCTCCCCTTCCGGGAGCTCGGCCTCGCCATCGGGCTCGCGGCCATCACCCGGCTGCCGGATGAGATCGAGGCCACCGTGGATCCGGACGCCCTGGCCGCGCTCCGGGCCGCGGGACCGGAATGGCGATCGGTGGTCGGGTTCTGGCGCGACACCGCGCACCAGCGAGGCCCGAACTGGTTCGACCACGACGCCATCAACACGGTCATGCTCGCGGCTGCACTGGCGCCGGAGGGGTACCTCGGCGACTAGCTCCGATCCAGCCCCGATCGAGGAGTGGGCGAGCTCGCCGGTGATCCGCTCCACGGCGTCGGTCCACGGGCTCCGCTGCCGGCTTGAGGCGCGGCGAGAAATCAGCGGATCACCCCGCACGCCACCCTGGTCCCGCCCCCGCCGGACGGCTGGCTCCGGTGGTCGTCGGCCATGGCGTGGATGACCAGCGCAGAGCCGTCCTCGTCCAGAAGCGAGCCCGTGGCGCCCTCCACGAGCGTGACGCGCTGGGCCAGCCGCTCGGTGCTCACGTGGCCGCTCTCCGGGACGCGCAGGTTGGCCAGGTCGCCGGCGTGCTTGCCGTGCTCGTGCAGGATCCCGTGGCTCCGGCCCCGCGGCGCGAAGTGCCCGCCGGCCGAGTCGAAGTCCGGGAGCGTGCACTGCCCGGTCTCGTGGATGTGGAAGCCGTGGACGCCCGGCGCCAGCGGCCCGGCCTCCACCCGGATCAGGACGCCGTAGTTCGGTGTCTCCACCAGCTCCGCCATTCCGACCCGGTCGCCGTTGGGATTGATCAGCACGGCCGACGCCGTCCGGGCCTCGGGCTCCATCCCCACCTGGGCCGCCAGCGGGCCGATGGCCAGGGCTACGAGTCCGAGGGCGAGAACGATCCTGCGCATAGTGCCTCCGAGTGTCACGGTCGGGTCTGGATCACCGCCGGCCACCACGTTGCAAGGTCTGTACGCGAGGAGGTCCCTATCCGCCGGACGGGGCCGCCTGCGGCGGATCGTACGTCGAGCCGTCCGGGAGCTTGCCGGTGACGCCGAAGACCCAGCGGAAACACCTGTGGAAGGGGTCGACCGGCTCCAGGAACATCATGGGGCACGCGCCGTCGAGGACCGCGATGCCGGCCTCCCGGCAGACGCGTGTCGCGTCCTCGGAAGCGCTCCCGGCGCCGAACGACCGGTGCATCCAGAGTCTGGGGACGCCGACCTGCGCGGCCTGTCGGGCGATGTCCGCCGCCGCGTCGGGTGGGGTCACGACGAGCACGCCGTCCGGCCGCTCCGGGATCGCCGCCAGCGTCGGGTAGCACCGGTCGCCCTCGACCTCGTCCGCGTTCGGGTTGACCGGAACCACCTCGTACCCCGCGTCGCGGAGCCGGCGATAGATGGCGTTGGCCGTCTGCTTGTCGTCCCGGGAGACGCCCGCCACGGCGATACGACGCTGGGCCAGGAACTCCTCCGCCGCTTCCCTCAATGTCCGCATCTCGAATCTCCCGGGTGCGTGAACTCCAGACTCCCGGCCCGATGAATACAGCCGTCGCGACGGCCACGCTGTGGGGAAATGGAGGATTCTCGGATTCCCGGCCCTCGCGCCGGTGCGGCCGACAGGACGACGCGGTACCTTGTCGGGGCAACGCCGGCCGAAACTGAGAGGAGGAGCCATGACGAGCCCCGCGCTCGAGCCCGAAGCCGTCCACGTCCTGCCCACCCTCTGCGTCCGATACGAGCTCGAATCCGGTATCGATGCCGCCGACATCGGCCCGGCCATGGTGGGCGCCATGTCCCAGCTGGCGAGCTACATGGCCCAGCACGACCTCGAGCACGCCGGCCCCCCGCGCAGCGTCTACACCAGCTACGGCAACACCCTCCAGATGACCGTCGGCTTCCCCATCGTCGAACCCGATGTCGAGCCGCCCATCACCCACGAGATCAGCATCGGCGAGATGGCCCACGGGCCCGCGCTCCGCTTCCAGCATATGGGCCCGTACGAGAAGCTGAGGGAAACCTACGGCGCCATCACCGAGTGGATGGTCGAGAACGACTTCATGGAATCGGAGGCCGACTGGTCCCGCTTCTCGCCCGTCTGGGAAGAGTACGTGGGCGACCCGGTCAACACCGACCCCGAGGAGCTGGTCACCTACATCTACGTCCCCGCCCCACGCTCGTCCGTCGACGAGGACTGACGGCCGGAGTCCTGCCGCGAGCCGGGGCCGGGCCGGGGCCGGGGCCGGGCCGGGTGGCGTCGGATGGAGAGATTCGGGAAATAGTCACGAAACTCTCCACTCAATGGACGGGGCCGCGGGCGATGTGTAGAGTCTCAGCGATAATCGCAGAAACTCTCCACATCGAGGTCTGGCGACGGTCACCGTCGGGGCGGGGACGGGCGTCGTCGTTCGAGGGCTCGCTTGATGCGGTCCGTGAGGAGCCGGGGTTCGTTCTCGATCTGGCGCCAGGTCACCCTCATGATGGCGTAGCCCGAGGCGGTGAGATCGGCGTCACGGCTCCGGTCCTTCTCGAACGACCGATCGCCTGAGTGGAACGCTCTGCCGTCCACTTCGACCACGAGCTGTTCGGTCGGCCACAGGAAGTCGACTTCGTACCCCTCGGCGATCGGATTGACCCGCGGCGGAGAGAGGCCGGATCGCCGGATGAGCTCCAGGACCCGCCATTCCGCCTCCGATCGGGTGAAAGCGGGCTCGCTGTCAGCAGTGATCAGCCGGACCAGACGAGGCCGCCCGCGTACCCGCTGGTACCTTCCCGGTACGGGCCCGACCACGTAGACGCCGCGGTGGAGGGTCGTCAGACGGCCCCGTCGCAGACGGTAGTCGATCTGGTGCGCCGGAAGCCCCATGGCCAGCAGCGGCTTCCGGGAGACCGCGCCGTGCTGCCGGGCGGCGAGCCGTGTGATCCGGATGTCGGTGTCGCGGGATCGGGTGGATTCGCGTCGCGCTATCATGGAGCGACGGATACCGGCCCGTTCGGGGCAGCGCCATGGCCGAATGGGAACGACTGCATTGCGCCCGAACCCTTCGTCCCTCCACGTTCGGAGCGTCCGGACCAGCAGGGTCGTCTTCTCCCCGCGAGCGGCCGTACCGAGGGCGTCCTGCCCCCGCGACTTCCTCGAACCCCGACTCGACCATGGCCAGCCCCGACCCCCGCCTGACCGAAGCGCTCCGCCACCTCCACCCGACCGACGGCTTCAGGCCCTGGCATGGCGGCGCGTCCGTGCTGGGCTCGCTGCGCGGTGTTTCGCCGGTTGTGGCGGCGTGGAAGCCGTACCCCGACCGGCACAGCATCTGGGAGCTCTCGCTCCACATCGCCTACTGGAACTACGCGGTCTGGCGACGCCTCACCGACGCCCCCCAGGGCGGCTTCCCTCGGGCCCCCTCGAACTGGCCCGCGGTGCCCGAGCCCACCGAGGCTGCCTGGGCCGAAGACCGCCGGCTGGTCCGGGAGTGGCACGACCGCCTGGTGACGGCGCTCCGGGAGTTCGACGACGACCGGCTCGACCACACCGCCGGCGACACCGACACCCCCTTCGCCGACCTCGTCACCGGGATCCTCCTCCATGACACCTACCACGCCGGCCAGATCCAGATCATGAAGCGGCTGGCCCGGAGCTCGGGAGTCGGCTGATGCCCGACGGCGGACGGCTGGTGGCGTTCCTTCGGGGAATGAACCTCGGCGCCCGGCGGCTGACGAACGAAGAGCTGCGGCGTGCGGTCGAGGGAGCCGGCCTCGATGGGGTCGCGACGTACCAGGCCAGCGGCAACGTCGTCTTCGATGATCCGGGTGGGCCGCCCGACGCCGTGGCCTCCGAGCTAGGGGCGCACCTGGAGGCCGCGTTGGGCTACCCGGTGGACACCTTCGTGCGACGGCTGGACGCGCTGGAGGAGATCGCAGGGTGGGAGGCCGCCCGGGAGGCCGAGGCGGAGGGCTTCAAGGTGCACGTGATCTTCGTGCGCGAGCCGCCGGACGACGAGGTCGTCCGCACCCTCGAATCCCTCGATGGCGAGGACGACCGGTTCCGGGTCCGGGGCCGGGAGATCTACTGGCTGCGCCGGGGCAGACTCAGCGACGCCCCCATCGACGCGTCGAAGCCGGGCGCCCTCACCCACGGCGCCACCAGCACGATGCGCACGATCGGCACCGTGCGTCGCATCGTGAAGAAGTTCGGCCCCGCCTAACGGCGCCCGACCCTGACCGCGACGTCGACCACGATTACGACGCGGCCGCCCCGCGGCGACCCAGCACTTCCTCGACCTTCTCGATGAACTTCTCCCGGTCGATGGGCTTCGGGAAGAAGCCGTCGGGCGGCGGCACCGACTCGCTCCGGCTGATGAACTTCTCGTAGCCGTACGGGTCACCGGCGTAGCCGGTCACGGCGGTCACGATCAGGATCGGTATAATGGCCAGCTCCGGATCGGTCCTCACCTCGCGGTAGAACCGGGTCCCACTGGCCTCCGGCATGGAGATGTCCAGCGTGACCAGGTCCGGCTTCTCGGCGCGCATGATCTCGAGCGCCTCGTTCCCGTTCTCGGCCGTGACGGTCTCGTAGCCCTGGTCCTGGAGCAGCATCTCCAGGTATGCCAGGACATCCCGCTCGTCATCGACGACCAGGATCTTCTGCTTCGTGGTCATGGGTTTGCCCTCACTTCCGGGCGGTACGGTGATCCGAAGAGCCCTAGCCGCCCGACGGGCTCTTCTTCAATGCTTCGAGCGCCCGGCGCAGGGCGTGCGGCTCCGCGTCCGAAAGCGCCGTCTCCAGTTCTTCCTTGAGATCGATCCGGTCCTCGTCTTCCGGGACCTCCTCGATGTCCAACGCCCGCTGGACGCAGCGCACGTAGTCCAGCGGCTTGACCGGCTTCTCGAGGTAGACGCCCGGTCCGGTGATGACGTGGCTCTCGACGATGTCCTTGAGGTCGCCCGCGCCCAGCTCGTCCCGGGCATGGGCGGTCACGATCAGGACCGGGATCTTCGAGAGCTCGTGGTCCTTCCGCAGCTCGTAGAGGAGCTTGTGGCCGCTCTTCCGCGGCATCACCAGGTCCAGCGAGATGAAGTCCGGCGGTTCTTCCCGGATCATCTCCAGCGCCTCGACGCCGTCGCTCGCGGTCCGGACCCCGAATCCCGCATCCTGGAGGATCTGCGCCAGATAGATCCGGACGTTCGGCTCATCGTCCACCACCAGCACCGTCTTGTCTTCGGCTCGGGCCATTGTCATCCCCCTCTCGATCACGGGCTTCCTAGGACGCGGCCGCCGCCTCCGGCTCGGGCAGCCGTTCCCGGTCCAGCACGATACGGAACACCGACCCCTGGCCCTCCCTGGTCGTGAAGTTGATCTCCCCACCGTGCTGGTGGACGATCCGCTTCGTCGTCAGGAGGCCGAGGCCCGTGCCCTTGTCCGAGCCCTTCGTCGTGAAGAACTTGGAGAATACCTTCCGGCTGATCTCATAGTCCATTCCGCGCCCGTTGTCCGCCACCTCGTAGACCAGGGCGCCGTCCTCCTCGTGGGCGGAGAGCGTCACCACGAAACCCCGGTCCTGCTTCTCGGCCACCCGGCAGGCGTCGATGGCATTGGACACGAGGTTGGTGAGGCAGGTATGGATCCCTTCCTCGTCCAGCGGCGCGGGGTGGAGTACCCCGAGATCCAGCTCCAGGCGCACCCCCACCTGCTCGGCCATGTCCCGGAACAGCTCGACCACCTCCCGGGCGGGCTCACCGGGGTCGATCATGTGGACCGTGGTCTCCCGGCCCTTCGCGAAGTCGAGGAACTCCTTCACGAACTCCGAGATCCGCTTGACGTTCTCCTCGAGGGCCACCCAGCCCATGGCGATCCGCTCGTCGTCGCCCTTCTCGATCCCGGTGTTCACGGCGTACATCCCACCCTCGAGGCCCATCAGCACATTCTTGACCCCATGGGCGATCCCGGCGACGGTCTCTCCCACCGCCGCCAGCCGCTCGGCTTCCCGCTTCTCGCGCTCGAGCTGCTTCACCTGCGTGATATCCGTCGACATCTCGAGCACGTAGGGGATATCGCCGTTCGGACACGTCACCGGGACGATATGCACCAGATAGTCGATGGGCATACCGTTCGTAACCACGCCCACTTCCTGGCGGTCACGGATCTCACCGTCCACGAACGTCTCCAGCATCCCGCAGCGCAGGCACGGCGAGCTCCGGTCCTTGTAGACCTCGTAGCAGCGCTTGCCCTCCCACTGCCCGAATTGCTTCTCGAACGACTTGTTGGCTTCCACGATCTCGTAGTCCCGGCCGATCACGCTGACCGCCGTCGGCACCGCGTCGAAGAGGTTGCCGTGAAGCCAGTCCTCGAGCTCCGATTGGTACTGCATCACGCTCCCGTCATTTCCGCGGCGCTCTCCCCGCCGCCACCGCTCCAGGTTTCGCTTGCTTCCTCGGCGCCAGACCATCCCGCTGCCCCCGCAGGTCCGGATCGTGGCAGGTGCTGCACTCGGCCAGCCCCTCCGGGTGCTCACCCGGCGACCCCGCCAGCTCCTGCTCGTGACAGGTCACACAGAGCCCGTGCATGGCCTCCATGTATCCGACGGCGGGTGCCCAGCGGTCCGCCGGCGGCTCGATGACTTCGCCGCCGGACGCCCCGTGGCACTCCGAGCACGCGGTGGCGGTCGCCATGGTCTTCGGCTCGCCCTCCACGTGGCATTCCGCACAGCCGTCGTCTCCGCCCAGCGCCGCCTCGTGCACGCCGTGATCGAAGAGGGGCGTCGGGGCGTACATGTCCCGGTGGCACTCCGAGCAGGAGCTGCCCTCGTCCAGCGGCAGGTTGAGATGGTGACAGGTACCGCACGCCGCCTCGCCCGACCGCGCTTCGTGGGCCTCATGGTCGAACAGCGCCAGCTCCGCCGCCCGGTTGCCGTCGATCAGGAGGAGAAGCCTCTCTTCCGCCCCCCTCGGCATCACCCGGCGCGGCTCCGCCACGGCTCCCTCCACCGTCCCGGCGTCGTCCACCGCGGCGAAGCCCAGGACGGCCGGCGCGCCATCGCGACTCAGGACCGCGCCCTCCACCCAGCGAGGCGCACGGGCGGGCGCCGGCTGGTAGTCCTCGCCGTCCAGGGGCAGGAACAGGAGCGCCACGGCCGCGCCGCCCACCAGCGCCAGACTGTAGCGCCGCGGCAGCGCCAGGGAGGGGGCCATGAGGCCCCGCACCGTGGACGGCTCGAACCTACGGGGCTCCGGCTCCACGTGGCCCCGCACGTCGTCGAAGACCTTCAGGTGCTCCACGAAGAAGAGGAAGATCAACAGCCCGCCGGCCACGATCCCGGCCGTCACCGCGAACTCCTCCCAGGTGGGAAAGTAGCTGAAGGCCTCGGGGCGGGCGAAGGCGATGATGGAGACGTTCAGACGGTGCAGGATCATCCCGCCCACCACCATCGCCGCCGCCGTGCCCACGCCTCCGAGCCGGGATCGGACGGAGGGGATCAGCATGAGGACCATGGGGATCAGCGCGCTGATCCCGATCTCGAACAGGAAGAGGGCGCCCTGCCAGGATCCGTCGAAGGCCATGCCCAGGATCCCCCGGGCGGCGAGGTCGCCGAGGCGCAGGGTCAGGTAGAGGGCGAGGACCACCGCGGCGCCCACCCCCAGTCCGCCCAGCTCCCGGGTGTGGACCTCGTGCCCCAGGAAGTAGCCGCTGAAGAGGGACTCGAGCACCACGGTCATGAGGCCGAGAGCGACGGCCGAAATGAAGAACTGGATGTAGATCGACGAGGAGTACCAGAGCGGATGCAGCCGGTCGGGCGTGATCAGGAAGAGCGAGCCCAGCGAGGACTGGTGGAGCGTCGACAGCACGATCCCGGCGATGACCAGCAGGATCGAGATCCGCTTCAACCCTCGCAGGATCGACCGGAAAGAGGGCCGGTCGAAGAGCGGATGCTCGAGGATCACCGGCGCGAACTCCAGCGCCAGGACGGTGAGGTAGAGCATCACGCACATGGCCACCTCGAACAGCACCGAGTGGTACTGCCAGTTGACCAGCGGGTGCCAGATCCGCCATGGCAGCCCCAGGTCGTAGAGCAGCCCGACCGCCACGGCGGCATAGCCGAGGAACGCCGTCAGGATCGCCGCCCGTACGAAGGGCCGGTAGCGCTCCAGCCCGAAGATGTAGACGATGGCAGCCAGGACGAAGCCGCCCGCCGCCAGCGCCACCCCGCCCATCACGTCGAAGCCGATCCAGAGCCCCCACGGCGTGCCGTCCGAGAGGTTCGTGACCGCGCCCAACCCGTAGGCGAACCGGATCACCGTCACGGAGACCAGCACGCCCACCAGCGCCCAGAGTCCCGTCTTGAGATACGTCAGCCGTTTAGACATCGCCCGGCCCCTCCGTCTCCGTAGCGTCCGTTGCATCCGACGGCGCCGCCTCGTCGTGCACGGCGGCCTCCTCCATACGCGCATCCTCCGCGGCCTGTGAGGCCAGGCTCATGCGACGGTTGATCACCCAGTAGACCCCACCCATCACGCCACCCATTCCGGCGATCTCCCACGGCACCTTGGACAGCGCCTTCCAGGTCAGCTTCGGCAGCGACGTCTCCCGGTCCCGGGGGCTCCAGCTCAGGAACCCGAGGGAGATCCCGGACAGGTAGAGCACGTTCGTCCCGCCCACCTCCTTCTCGCCGTAGACGTGGGGGACGTAGCGATCCGGCTCGGCCGCGATCCGCTCACGGGCCCGCTCCAGCAGCGTGTCCCGCTCGCCGAACTCCAGGGCGCCCTCGGGACAGGCCTCCACGCACGCCGGGTCCCTCCCCTCCTTGATCCGGTCGTAGCACAGCTCGCACTTGCGGACGTAAGGGACCGACCGGTCCCAGTCGTAGCGAGGGATCCCGTACGGACAGGCCACCATGCAGTAGCGGCAGCCCATGCACAGCTCCGAGTCGTAGATCACCGGCCCCTCGGGCGTCTGCTGCATGGCCCCCACCAGGCAGGCGCTGACACACGCCGGCTCCAGGCAGTGGCGGCACTGCTGCTTCACGTAGTGGTCCCCGGGTCGGCTGAGCACCGTGGTGAATCGTGTCGACGACAGCGAGTCCACCGATTCCTGGCCCACCTTCAGCCGGTCGGGCCCCAGGCCGTTCTCCTCCTTGCACGCGACCACACACCGCTCGCAGCCGGTGCACTTCGTCGTATCGATCAGGATGGCGGCACTCATGGCTAGATCGGCTCGCTCTCCTTCCTCAACGCCACCGCGACCCGCTCACCGGCGTCCTCGGGGAAGTGCCAGGCCAGCTCCGAGACGAGCTGGGTGAGCGGGAGCAGCGCCATGTGGCTCAGCTTCGTGAACGGGACCAGCACCAGCAGGAGGTCGCCAGTCAGGACATGGACCAGGAGCATCGGGTCCCGGCCCCACGGGTTCCACGCGGGGTGCATCACCATGAACCCCGCCGCGAACGTGATGGCGATCAGCACCGGCAGCGCGTAGTCCTGGAACCGGCCCAGGACCCTCGACTCCCGGTTCACCGCCCGCTGGATCAGCACCGCCACCGCCGCCACGATGACCGCCAGCGTGAGGACCGTGGCCACCGTGTTCGGCAGCGCCGGCCACGCGATGCCCAGCGCCTTCTTCCACAGGGCTATGTGGCCTGCCAGGAAGAGGGGGACGAGAATCACGCCCACGTGGAAGAGCAGCGTCGTGGCGCTGTAGACCCAGCGGTTCCGCAGACGACTCACCGGCAGCAGCCACTGCCTGGTCTCCGCCGCCACCCGACCGGTGGGGATGTCCTTGTCCCCCGCCCGGCGGTACGTTCGAACCATCTGCCAGACCGTCAGGACCACGTGTCGGGCCAGCCCCAGGATCATCACGATCAGAGCCGTCCAGAACAGCGGGCCCATGGCCAGATCCAGCCATGCATCCATGTCCGCCTCCTACCTCGCCTCGAGGACCGACGACTCGCCATCCCCACGACTGGCTCCCGGGGCTCCCACCCCACCGGACGCCTCGGCCGCGATCGCCACGTCCTCCTCCGTGTTCTCCGATCCCTCCGTGGACTCCGTGACCCCGAAGTCGATCACCCGGAGCAGCAGGTCGTGGACCCCCACCACCTCCACGTCCTCCAGGTCGTTGTCCTGGCACAGCTCGCGCAGCTGCTTCTTGCAGTTCGCGCACGGGCTGACCACCAGCTCCGCCCCGGTCTCCCGGATCTGGTCCGCCTTTCGCCTCCCCAGATCGCTGGTCCGGAAACCCCGGATCTCGTCGATCGACACCGTCCCACCCCCGCCGCCGCAGCAGTAGTTGTCCTTCCGGTTCGGCGTCATCTCCACGTAGTCCGCGCAGATCGCTTTCAGGATCTCCCGCGGCTGCTCCAGGATCCGCCCCGCCCGGGCGATGTTGCACGGGTCGTGGTACGTCACCCGCTCCGGGATCTTCTCCGGCTTCAGCGGGATCCGTCCCCGCTCCAGCATGTCGTACGCGTACTCCATGCAGTTCACCACCGGGGGCGCATCCGGACCGCCGAAGGTCGGGACGTACCACGCCGACCGGGTCGCGTGGCCGCACTCCCCGATCAGGATCTTCCGACCCTTCAGGCGGCGCGTCTCCGCCACCAGGTTCTTGACGATCCGCTCCATCATCCGGTCCGAGTAGAACAGACCGTAGTTGATCCCGTCGTAGTTCTGCTCGCCGATGGTCCACGACCCGCCCGTCACGTGCATTACCGCCGCATTCCCCATCAGCGTGTCCGCCTCCATCAGGAAGTCCGACACCGCCGGGAAGAACACGTACTCCGAGCCCTCCACGTCGAACGGGTACTCGATGTCCACGCCGTAGATGTCGTGCAGCTCCTCACTCAGGAACTCGCACGAGTCCTTCAGCGCCGGCAGCGGGATCGCCGACGTGTTCCGGGTCTTGCCTTCGAGCTGCTCCCGTACCGAGACCAGCAGCGCCCGGGGGATCAGGTCCACCTCGGCCAGGGCATACCGGGCCAGGTGCGTCACCAGTCCATGGTCGATCCCCATCGGACAGGTGGCCTTGCACCGCCGGCACGCCGTGCAGCGGTAGTACGCCTCCGCCATCTCATCCAGATACTCGTCCGTAAGCTCGAAGCCACGGGTCAACCGCGCCTTGAAGCTCCCCGCCGGCGTGAAGTACCGCCGGTAGACGCGCAGCAGAAGCTCCGACCGATGACACGGGATGTCCTCCGGCGCACCCGTCGCCTCGTACAGCTGGCAGCTCGCCGCGCACCGCCCGCACTTCGCGCTCATCCGCGCGTACGTGTCCAGCGCCACCCCGTAACTGCCATGCTCCAGGATCGCCGCCAGCGCTTCCAGGAACCGCTGCGGCCTGTCCCGCCCTTCCAGACCCTTCTGCTCCACGTTGAACGCGTACCGCTGTGCCGTCGCCACGGATCACGCCTCCTCGATGCCGTCCATTGCCAGCAACCGGGGCCTCCCCTCCGTTTCCAGCTCCACCCCCGACTCCAGCTCCCCCCGGAGGTACAGCGCCAGCAGATCCTCCACGAACCCCGATACCCACGAGATCACTTCCAGGCCCGTCGTCCGCAGCACGTCCTCGTACAGGTCCTGGACCGCGCTGCAAATCACGCAATCCACCTCCCGATCCCGAAGCAGTCGGACTCGATCGAACGGCTCCCGACTCCGCAACGGGTAGTCCGTCTGCTCCATGGCCCCGTCCTCCGCGATCTGATAGACCGCCATCGTGGCGCAGTGCTCGAAGCAGGGGGCCACCAGCTCTCCCATACGTGGTATCGCCACTTTCACGGACCCAACCTCCATGTTTCTCGCCCCATTGAAGGGGCAAGCCCCGGACCACTCCGCACCCCGGCCCGTGGATACCACCTAAACTATTTTATATCAACAGGTTACAGCAATCCATCATGCGCGGCAGCGCGGGTGGGTGTGGTGCAGGAATGAAACAGTGAAACGTTGCACGTTTCAGGGGAGAAACGGCGGTCAGTCGGCCTCGTGCTCGATGCCGTACCGGCCCATCTTCCGCCACAACGTGGTACGGCTGATCCCGAGCTCGTCGGCCGTGCGGGCGCGGTGGCCATCGTTGCGGGCGAGGACGCGCCGGATGGTGTCGGCCTCGCTCTCTTCGAGTGGGGTGGAGGAGGAGGGCTCGTGGCGGGCATCGGCGAGCTGGGCCCGGAATTCGTCGGGCAGGTGGCCTCGGCGGATGACGCCGTCGTGGCAGAGGACGAAGGCGTGCTCGATGAGGTTTTCGAGCTGGCGCACGTTGCCCGGAAGGTCGTGGCGCATGAAGAGGCCCATGACATCTTCGGACACGCCCTGGATGCGCCGATCCTTACGGGCATTGAAGCGCTCGATGAAGTGGTCGACGAGGTAGGGGATATCCTCTCGCCGCTGCCGGAGAGGCGGGATGGAGAGGCGGACGACGGCGAGGCGGAAGTAGAGGTCGTCGCGGAACCTGCCCTGGCTGACGAGCCTCGGGAGGTCGTGGTTCGTGGCGGCGACGATGCGCACGTCGGCGTGAAGAGTCTCGACACCGCCGAGGGGGGCATACTCCCGTTCCTGCAGGAGTCGGAGGAGCTTGACCTGTGTCTCCTGGGGCAGGTCGCCGATCTCGTCGAGGAATATGGTGCCGCCCTCGGCGAGGGTGATGCGTCCGGGCTTGTCCTTGCGGGCGTCGGTGAAGGCGCCGCGCTTGTAGCCGAAGAGCTCGGACTCGAACAGGTTGTGGGGCAGAGCGCCGCAGTTGACCACCACGTAGGGGCGCTTCCGGCGCGGGCTCAGGTTGTGAATGGCCCGGGCCAGGAGCTCCTTGCCGGAGCCGCTGGGGCCCTCGATGAGGACCGTGCTCTCGCTCTCGGCCACGTCGGGGAGGATGGCGAAGATCTTCTGGAACGCTTCGCTCTTCCCGATGATGTCTTCGAAGATGTACTGGTTGCGGAGCTCGCGCCGGAGCTTCTCGAGTGTGGAGAGGTCGCGGAAGCTCTCCACCGCGCCCAGGACGTTGCCCTCCTCATCGCGGAGTACGGCGCCGCTCACGCTGATGGGGATGGAGCGGGCCCGTCGGGTGGTGATCCTGGCCGGGCGATCGATCACTTCCCGGCCCGTTTCCAGGCTCTCCTTGAGCGGGCACTCCCGCTCGCACAGGTCGGAGTGCAGCACCTCGGAGCAGCGCTTGCCGAGGACCTGGTCGGCGGGGAGACCGGTGATCCGTTCGGCCGCGCGATTGAACGACGTGAGTCGCCAGTGCCGGTCCACGGTGAAGACGCCATCGGCCACACAGCGCAGGACCGACTCGAAGAAGTAGCCGCTGTCGACTGCCGGCTCGCTCATGATCACCTCACCCCTGGCCGTTCCCGGGCACCGGGCGCGCCGCGCGGCGCGCCCGGCCCCGGTCACGACGTCTCAGTGCATCTCCCACTTGATGAACGGCTCCTTCACGTCCACCATGGCGTTCACGATCAGCTCCACCAGGCCGCCGTAGGTGATCCCGCTCTTCTCCAGCGCGTCGTAGTACTCGAGCATGTCCCGGAACTGGCCCTTGCAGTTCGAGCACGGCGCGCAGATGTACTTCTTCACCTCCGGCCCCGGCTGATCGGCGAACGCGTCCAGCACCTGCTTGAACTTCTTCCGGCTGGCGACACTCACCCGCCAGTCGGTGAAGTTGTTCGGGCTCATGATGGCGAAGCCGCTCCCGCCGCCGCAGCAGTAGTTGTCGACGCCGTGGGGCGCCATTTCCCGGAACTGGGGACAGAGGTAGCGGAGGATCCGCCGCTGGGGCTCCACGATCCCCAGGTTCCGCACGATGTTGCACGGGTCGTGGAGCGTGACCGGGAAATCGTTCTTCGACGGGTCGAACTCGATCTTCCCGCTGAAGACGATCTCCTCGAGGAGCGTCATGCAGCTCTCCCGTGGCACCGACAGCTCGCCGGTCAGCACCCGGTCGGCGATGGTCATGAGCGACTTGTGCTGGTGTCCGCATTCGCCCATGACGATCCGGTTGACCTTCAGCTCCCTGGCCGTGGTGGCGTGATTGAGGGCGATCCGGGCGAGCTGGACGTCGTCGTAGAAGAGGCCGTAGTTGACGCCGTCGTAGCCTACCTCCCGCGACGAGAGCGTCCAGTCGATCCCGGCTGCGTTCAGGATGATGGCGAAGGCGCCCGGGTTCTCCGGCCACGCCATGATCTCGCCGGCATTGTGGATCAGCAGGACATCGGCTTCTTCCTTGTCGAACGGGCTGCTCGCGTCCATGCCCGTCTCTTCCTCGATGTCCTCGTCGATGAACTCGACGTTGTCCTTCACCACGATCGGGTTCATCCCCGTCGCGCTGCCCACCTCGAGCTGGAGCACCGTGCCCTTCTCGTGCAGCTCGTTCGGCGCCCAGCCCAGCTCCTGGCTGAACAGCTTCCGCAGCTCGTGGGTGATCAGCCCGTTGTCCACGCCGATCGGGCAGACCTGGGCGCACCGCCGGCAGAGCGTGCACCGGTACGCCAGCTCGTAGAGCCGCGTGAGGGTCGCCCAGTTCAGCTCGATGTCCTCCCCCTTCAGCTTCGCCAGCGCCTTGCCACCCCGCTTCGTGTACTTCTTCGCCAGCCGCCGCAGGATCTCCGAACGGTACGTGGGCTTGTAGATGTCCTTCCGGCCGCTCATCTCGTAGACCGGACACGCGTCGATGCAGCTCTGGCACGCCGTGCAGTACTCCGTCGACAGCGTCAGCGGCTGCAGGAAGGTCCAGTTGTTCTCCCGGCTGAACAGCTTCTTCAGCCCGGCCTCGAACTGGTCCACGTACTCCTGCTTCTCCTCCTCCGTCTCCGGCCAGGGGAGGCTCGCTGCGATCACCCCGTCCAGGTTGCAGACCAGACGCTCCTTCGCATCCTCCGACAGCTCCTTCCAGGCCGGCTGCTCCTCCAGCTTGTCGTAGGGCGAGGGCAGCGGCACCAGCTCCCGCAGCTCTACCGGCGACAGCACCTCCCGCTCGTCCCGGCTGATGTCCCGCAGATCGACATGCCCCCTCACCGGGAGGCGGCGACGCGGCTTCCTCCGGTTCGGTGTCGCCTCGCTCGGCGCCGGCGATTCCGCCTGTGCCTCGGACCGTGACGCCTCACGCTCCCGGTCCGTCACCTCCGCTCCCGTGCTCATTTGCCGACCCCCTGCGTCGCAATGTCCACCCAGTTCTTCTCGCCGTCCGCGCCCACGTGGGGGGCCGCCCAGCTCACCGGCTGCTGGAGCTGCTCCAGCACCTCCTTCTCCAGCCGCCCCCCCGGCACCAACGGCTCATCCTCCCAGCGGACCTCGTGATAGGTGAAGTACTTCGCCACGAAGTGCATCATCTGGCTGAAGGGCAGGTACGCCAGGAAGAGCACCGTGGCCACCACATGGGCCGCCAGCGCCACCGGCAGCCCCGACACGTCGGCCGTCAACAGCCCGCCGGCGAACCCCACCAGCTCCTCCGCGAAGCCCGGCACGCTCAGCGCCGCCCACAGCCCGGTGCCGAACACCGCCCCCAGCAGCACCAGATTGAAGTACGCCACACGGGTCGTCATCATCCGCATGTCCCGCACGAGCACCCGCCGGGCCAGCAGCCCCACGGTCCCCACCAGACCCAGCAGGTAGGACGCCCCCGCGATCACGGGGATCGCCGAACCGACTCCCGCCGCAGCCCCTTCCGCACCCGCAACGCCCAGCACCCCCGCCAGCACCGCCAGTCCCGCCGCACCGATCAACAGGTACAGCGCCCAGTGGAACGGGAACGAGAACCACCACAGCGCCCGGTTGTGCTCCCACAACGCCTTCAGGAGCAGAATCTCCTTCCCCATGTACACCAGCTCGTTCACCCGCGACTCCTCGCGCGGCTTCTTCCACCACTCGTACTCCTCCAGATACGAGCCGCCGTAGCGGCCTCGACCTTTCTCCTTCGGTACCGGCGCCAGCTCCCACCGCAGATGGACCGGTAGACGCGCGATCCCCACCGTCCGGATCACGAACGCCAGCACGAAGATCAGCAACAGCCCGTAGGAAACCGCCAAGAGCACGGGACCCGACATATCGCTCTCCTCCCTGCATCGCCACCCGGCCCCGCTGCCCCCCGCCTGCCCGGGCGGCGCATGACGAAAGTTGGAACAAGATCACGCCACCAATCGTGGCGAACGTCACAAATAAGAGCTTGCTTGTTTCATTGCGGCCCGTCAAGGGTCTTGTTTCACATGATGCAACACGCGCACGTGAACCTTGACCCGGGGCCGCCGATTCACGAGCATTCCCTCTGGAGGTGTCACGGGATCGTGACCCGCGTCACGCAGCAAACCAGACCAGGTGGAACCGTGCCCCGACTTCGTCGTGTCGTACTCGAGCGGTTGATCCGCTACTACCGGTATCTTGCCGAGCTGACCGACCGGCAGTCCGTGGACACCATCACGAGCTCGCAACTGGGTCGGGTGCTGGACGTGGACCCGAGTCAGGTGCGCAAGGATTTCGCGGCCATCGGGCTCGCGGGAGTGAGCCGTGTGGGGTACGACGTCTGCGAGGTGTGCCGAACGATCCGGACCACGCTCGGGTTCGACCGGAAGTACGCGGCGGTGCTGGTGGGCACCGGCCACCTGGGCGGGGCGATCCTGAACTACGGGGGGTTCGAGCGCTACGGGCTGCGCATCGTGGCGGCCTTCGACAGCGATCCCGGGAAGATCGGGGGCGAAGAGGGCGGCTGCACCATCCAGTCGGTCCACGGACTCCGGGCCTACGTCCAGGAGAACGAGATCCCGGTGGCCATCCTCACCACCCCGTCCGGTGTCGCTCAGGGCCTCGCCGACCTTCTCGTCCTGGCCGGCATCCGGAGCATCTGGAACTTCAGCCCGACCCGGATCTCGGTTCCGGACGACATCCTGATCCGCAACGAGCACATCTCCGTCGGACTCGCCGAGATCTCTTTCCACCTGCGCTCCAACGGCGACACGGAGCCCGCCGGCCGGGTCGACGAGGAAGGCGGCTGCTGCACGGAATCTCCGTCCTCCGCCGCCAACGATGCCGAGGAATAGCCTCGCCTGCCCGGTTCCGGGCGACGGGTCGTGAAACACGGTTAGTCGTTTCGCACCAACCACTTACGCCGCCACGTGGAACATCACCTTCAGGGTGACATTAAACGGGCGGCAACCAACCCCTTGACACTGCCCGGCAGGGGCTGTAATCACTAATTGTGAATTTCATCTCAATTTGGTCGGAAGCCGGTCCGGCACCCGGCCACGAGGGAAGACGGCAACCACAGCCGGGGGACGAGCCCCAGGAGAGCTCGGAACCCGTTCCTTCAGCCCCGGGCCGCGGTCCGGGACCCATGGAGGGAAACGAGCGTGATGCGCTTTTTTGGCAGAATCGTGAAGGAAATCACCTAACCCGGTCCCCTGTGAGCGCAACAATGCGCGGAAAGGATGCAAGCGAATGCCGAGCTACGTGATCCCGGACAAATGCGACGGGTGCAAGGCGCTGGACAAGACGGCCTGCCAGTACATCTGTCCGAATGACCTCATGGTGCTCAACAAGGACACCATGAAGGCGTACAACCAGGACCCGCAGATGTGCTGGGAGTGCTACAGCTGCGTGAAGATCTGCCCGACCCAGGCGATCGAGGTACGGGGCTACCAGGACTTCGTGCCGATGGGCGCGAAGGTCACGGCCATGCGGAGCTCCGAGGACATCATGTGGACGGTGCAGTTCCGGTCGAGCGAGATCCGGCCGAAGCGGTTCAAGTTCCCGATCCGTCGTGGCGTGGCCGAGGGTCAGGCGGACCCGTTCGGGCACTACTCCACGGGCGATGACGACATCAACAGCCCGACGCTGATGTCGGAGCCCGAGGGGCTGAACACGGAGCGGGGCCCGTTGAAGTTCGACAAGGTGCCGACGCTGTAGTCGCAAATCACGGACAGAGCTACTCGCAAGGAGATAGAGAACCATGGCGGAGTTCGAGACTGTAGTCGTCGACACCGACCTTCTGCTTTGCGGAGGCGGTATGGCCTCGTGCGGCGCGGCGGTCGAGGCGTCGTACTGGGCGAAGAAGCACGGGCTGAAGGTGACGGTGGTGGACAAGGCGGCGATGGACCGGTCGGGCGCGGTGGCGATGGGTCTGTCGGCCATCAACCAGTACGTGGACCTGAACAGCGGGAAGAACACCCTGAAGGACTACTGCGACTACGTGCGCAACGACCTGATGGGGATCACCCGTGAGGACCAGGTGGCGAACATCGCGCGCCACGTGGACAACACGGTGCACCTGTTCGAGAAGTGGGGTCTTCCGATCTGGAAGGACCAGGAAGGGAACTACGTGCACGAGGGCCGTTGGCAGCTGATGATCAACGGCGAGTCGTACAAGGTGATCGTGGCGGAGGCGGCGAAGAACGCGCTGGCCGAGGCTGACGGCGAGTACTACGAGCGCGTGTTCCTCACGCACCCGCTGATGGACGGCAACAAGTGCGTGGGCGCGATCGGCTTCAGCACGCGCGAGAACAAGGTGTACGTGTTCAAGGCCAAGGCGGTGCTGGCGGCGATGGGCGGCGCGGTGCACGTCTTCAAGCCGCGTTCGACGGGTGAGGGCTTCGGCCGCTCCTGGTACCCGCCGTTCAACTCGGGCGCGAGCACGTTCTTCACGGCGTACGCCGGCGCGGAGCTGACCTCCCAGGAGGTGCGCTTCATCCCGGTGCGCTTCAAGGACGCGTACGGGCCGGTCGGCGCGTGGTTCCTGCTCTTCAAGTCGCAGGCGACGAACGCGTACGGCGACACGTACATGCAGACCAACGCCGATGAGCTGGACAAGTGGGAGCCGTACGGCAAGGTCAAGCCGCGCCCGGCCAACATCCGGAACTGG
>CAYMLW010000014.1:17314-26190 GCA_964391035.1 uncultured Gemmatimonadaceae bacterium | reverse complement strand
CGAGCTCGGCCAGGAGATCCTGGAGCGGGAGCGGAAGAAGCGGAAGGCGTCCAAGCCGGACGACGACGCCAAGGAGCGCACCGCCGACGCCCTCAACCTGCCGGGCTTCGACCACGTCCTGGCCGGGCTCGGCCGGGGCGACATCGGGATCTCCGCGATCCTGAAGGAGCTGTACCCCGACGAGGACGCGGCCGTCCCGGACCGCCAGCCGAACGCCTTCGAGCGGCTGGTCGAGAAGGTCCGGGGCTCGAGCAACGCGGTCCGGATCCAGGGGCTCGAGAACCTCATGGTCCGCTACTCCCAGTGCTGCCAGCCGGTTCCCGGTGACGACGTGATCGGCTACATCACCCGGGGCCGGGGCATCTCGATCCACCGGACGGACTGCCCCAACGTCCTCCAGCTCGCCGAGCACCCCGAGCGCCGGGTCGAGATCGAGTGGAAGGCGGAGGCGGGGGACCGGTTCTTCGTCCGGCTCATTGTCGAGGGCGACGACCGGCGAGGCCTCCTGGGCGACATCGCCACCGCCATTACGAACACGGCCACCAACATCTCGTCGGCCGAGATCCAGGGCGTCGAGGGGGGCATGCGGGGCTCGTTCGTGGTCGAGGTCGAGAACCTGAACCACCTGAAGAAGGTGGTGAAGTCGGTCCGGAACGTGAAGGGCGTCCTCGGGGTCGAGCGGCGGGAACACTTCGCCGAGGCGGACATCGAGGCGTGAGGATAGACCACACCGGTGCGGCGCCGAGATGTCGGTGCCGCTCCGAGATGCCGGTGCGCACAGGAACGGTACGCGCGAGGAAGCAGCCGTGAGTCAGGGGATTGCCGTTGTCGGAGCGGGTGAACACGCGAAGGTGGTCATCGACGCGATACGGGCGGATGCGGCGGGTCCCGTTGTGGGCATCAGCTCCCCCGACTACGGCGCCGACACCTATCTCGGCGCGCCGGTGTTCCATTCCCCGGCGGCGCTGGCCGACGCCACCGGCGCGACCCGCTTCGTCGTGGCTATCGGCGACAACCACACCCGCTGGCGCGTCACACGCGAGCTCACCGAGGCCGTGCCGGGGGCCGAGCTGGTCACCGTCGTCCACCCATCGGCCACCGTGGCGGCGGACGTGACGCTGGGACCCGGGACCGTGGTCTTCGCCGGCGCGGTGGTCAATTCCGGCTCGCGGATCGGCGAGGGCGTGATCCTGAACACCGCGTGCTCCGTCGACCACGACGCCCGCCTCGGCGACTACGCCAGCATCGCTCCCGGCGCGGTCTTGGGTGGGAAAGTCACTGTCGGCGAGCGGGCGGCGGTGTCCATCGGCGTGTCGTTGGCCAACGGCCGGACGGTCGGGGCCGACGCCGTGGTGGGGGCGGGTGCCGTCGTCGTCGAGGATGTGCCGCCGGAGGTGGTGGCCTACGGGGTGCCCGCCCGGGTGGTGCGGTCCAGGAAACCGGACGAGCCGTACCTGTAGGGCACGGACCCGGACGCGGGGCGGTCCTTCTGGCTATCCCGCGGCCTGGGCCACCCTCGCCCTTTCCACCTGCTCGGCGATCCATGGGTAGGTCTTCTCGAGACCCTGCCGGAGGGAGTACTCCGGTTCCCAGTCCAGCTTCTCCCGGACGAGGTCGTTGTCCGAGTTCCGGCCGCGCACGCCCAGGGGGCCGGGGATGTGATCGATGGTCTGGCTCTTCCCGGCGATGTCCATGACCATCCGGGCGAGCTCGTTGATCGAGACCATCTCCTCGGAGCCGACGTTGATGGGCTCGATGTAGTCGGACGCCATGAGGCGGCGGACGCCCTCGATGCAGTCGTCGACGTAGAGGAAGCTACGGGTCTGCTTGCCGTCGCCCCACATCTCGATCCGGCCGCCGTCCGGCGTCTCGGCGACCTTGCGGCAGAAGGCGGCCGGCGCCTTCTCCCGCCCGTCGCCCCAGGAGCCGTACGGGCCGAAGATATTGTGGAACCGGGCGATCCGGACGTCCATGCCGTAGTTGCGGGCAAAGGCCAGGTAGAGCCGCTCGCTGAACAGCTTCTCCCAGCCATACTCGCTGTCCGGGTCGGCCGGGTAGGCCATGTCTTCCTTGAGCCCCGGGTTGTCGGTCTCCAGCTGGATCCGTTCCGGGTAGATGCAGGCGGAGGAGGAGTAGAAGATCTTCTTCACTCCGGCCACGTGCGACGCCTCGATCATGTTGAGGTTGATGAGCGCCGAGTTGTGCATGATGTCGGCGTCGTTCTCACCCGAGAAGACGAAGCCGGCCCCGCCCATGTCCGCGGCGAACTGGTAGACCTCGTCGAAGGGGCGGTCGGTGACGGCCCGGCAGAGCCGCGGGTCCCGGAGGTCGCCCACCACGAAGTCGTCGGCCCCGGTGTCCATGAACTCGTGCTCCTTGAGATCCACGCCCCGGACCCAGTAGCCCTCGTCCTTCAGGCGTCGGACCATGTGGCCGCCGATGAACCCGCCGGCCCCGCAGACCAGCGCCGTCTTCTGCTCCGTCATTCCAACTCCATGTCTGCCATTATCCCCTGTGGGTCACCGCGGGACGGTGAAATGGAAGGAGAGAACGGTAGCATCGATCTGCGAAGACCGAAACCGGAGGTAGATCCGGGATCCAAGATCCAAAGATCTGAGAACTAGGATCTGAGAGCTCGGCGATCAGCTCCGGCCGTAGCGGTCTTCGAGGCGAACTACGTCGTCGAGCTCGGGGGTGCTGACCTCGAGCATCACGCTGTCTTCCAGCGCCTCCATCCGATGGACGTCGCCCGGCCGGATCGTGATGCATTCGTCCGGCTCCATCTCGAAGTCCGTCCCGTTGAAGTGGAAGACCAGCCGGCCCGACAGGAGGTAGATGGTTTCCTGCTTCACCTCGTGCTTCTGGAGCGACAGGGCGTGGCCTTTCGTCACCTCCAGCATCTTCCCGGCATACCGGTCCTCGTGGGCGTACCAGACCTCTCGGCCCCACGGCTTGTCGACGATCTTCGGCGCAGTGAACGGACGGTCGGGCATGGCTTTCTCCAGCGTGGCGGTACGGATGCCCGCGCTTCGGCGGCGCGGTGAGGGTAGGGCGGAGGGTCCTTGCAGGCAAGACCGGCGGCCAGGCCGGGAGGCATGCAGAAGGGAACGTGCCGCCCCGGCCGATCGGCCGGAGCCCCTTCTGCCCACCCTGCGATGCGGAATTCGCCGTCAGACGGGGCCACCGACGACGCAGCACCTCTCCCCCCGATGCCGTCGACACCCTCTCCCCTCTCCCTCCCGCAGTATCCCATCGCCTTCGCCTGCGCCTTCCGCTTCTGCCCTCACCCTCGATACCCTCGCCCATCGACGCCCTCTCCCTTCACCTGGCGTCCGCTTCAATCGCGCTTGTCGCCACTATCCGGGAGATATCTCGACCTGACAGCGCATCGGCCGGAGTCCGGTCGGGCTCGGGTCCGCCTGGCTGCACATGGCGCGATGGGAGGCGTGCGGAGCGGTCCGAAGAGATGTTCTGGCCGCTTCTGCCCTGTACGTGCTGTCGGTGGTGGCTCACGGAGGGGAGACACCGATCGAGGGGAGAGGGCATCCGGAGGGGAGAGGGTGGAAGTCGAAGGCGAAGGCGAAGGCGAGGGTCCTTCGGACGAGGGAGAGGGGCAAGGTGTCGAAGGCGTCGAAGGGAGAGGTGTGGCCCTTACCCTCCCCCGACCTTCGCGGGCCGCCCCCGTCCCTCGGGGCGCTGGCCCCTCCGGGGACCGCTCTGAACGCCGGCCCGTTTCCTACGACCCTCCGGGCCCGGCGCCGGGCGGTGGCGCCCCATCGCTCACGGGGTCCCATGTCTCGGGTGTGAGCGGGATGGGTCGAGACCGCAGGGCCCGGATCGGTACGCCGACGACCCGGGCGCCGCCGACGAAGTGCTGGAGGTACCAGCTTCCGCGATAGGTGCCGAGCTTGTCGTACGCCACGCCGACGCCGCTGGAGCTGGAGTGGAGGATCTCGTTGTCGCCGACGTAGATGGCGACGTGGCTGATCCGGTCGCCGTCCTCGGCGAAGAACATGAGGTCGCCGGGTCGCAGCGAGTCCACGACCGGCGGCAGCTGCATGCCGGCGAGGGCCATCCGGCGAGAGGGGCGTGGGAGGGCAATGCCGCCCGCGTCCTCGTAGACGTACTGGATGAAGCCGGAGCAGTCGAATCCGGGCTCCGGGGCGGCGCCGCCCCAGACGTAGGGCGTCCCGAGAAGCTCCTCGGCTGCCTCGAGGGTCTCGGCCACGGTCCGGTCCTCGGGCGTGGTCCAGCTCTCCCGGGCGCGGTCGGTCAGGTCCGTGCGGGGCACGTAGCGGAGCTCGACGGGGTCGGGCTCTTCCGGGTCCGGTGTGAGGACGCCGTAGGCTACCTCCGCTTCGTCGGTCTCGGCCCGCTCCGCGCGGGTCGGGCCGGTGGGCCTGGATTCGGCCCGGACCTGCTGGGTCCGGGCGGGGGCGGCCGCGGCGTGGTCGTTGCTCCTCCCGAAGTGGAGCGCGAGGGAGAGTGTGAAGCTGAGGCCGCCGTCGAAGTCGGGCGCGAGCTTGCCGTCGCCGAAGAGGGGCGTTCGGAGTCGCAGCTCCGCTCCGGCCCGGATCAGGTCGCTCAGCCAGTAGCGGACCTCGCCGCCGTACGTCGCGATCGGAGTCAGCGTGCCGTCGTAGGTCGTGTCCCGGCCCGACCGGATTCCGAAGCCGCCGAAGACGACCGGGTTCACCGTACCGGCGAGCTCGGTCTCCCCGGCATGGGTCGGCCCGAGCACGATCTCCGTCTCGGCCGTGAAGGCGCGGAAGTCATGAGGCTCGCCGGCCTCCTCTTCGAGGTCGGTGGTCGTGATTCCCACATCGACCCGGCTCCGGATCGCGACCCAGGGCAGGGGCGGCTCGTACCAGGTGACGTCCAGTCCCCCGATCACCGGCGTGCCCGGAAGGCCCCCGTCGATGCCGAGGCGTGGTGCGACAGAGATGATGGACTGGCCGACCGCGGGAGTGGCCGCGGTGGGGACGAGGGCGAGGGCGAGAAGGACCAGGATCCGCCGTCGGAGCGGGCTGGGGAGAGGCACGTGGGACGTCGTCATCCGGCTACCGGGGGTGCCTGGGGTGTCGAGGGCGCGAACGCCGTTTGCACATTATTCGACGCGTAGGATCCGCGTGGCAAGGCTCAGGGGCAATCCGCGCCGCGGGTCGAGGGTCGAGCATTCGAGGCCGCGGCGGGTCCGACTGCGGACGAGGGTCCCGGGTACGGGCCGTCAGGACCCGCCGGGCCGACGGTCGGGCGGGAGCGGAGCCGGCGGCGCGTCGTCGATGGGGTCCCAGCTCTCGGTCGTCACGGGGATGGGCGCGGAGCGCAGGGACTGGATCGGGACCCCGACCACGCGACTCGCGGCCACGAGGTGCTGGGTGAACCACCGGCCGCGACGGGTCCGGAGGTCGTCGTAGGAGACGCCGTAGCCACTGCCGCTGGAGTGCAGGATCTCGTTGTCGCCGGCGTAGATCGCGACGTGGGAGACCCGTTCGCCCGGCTTGGCGAAGAACATGAGGTCGCCGGGTCGGAGCGAGTCGACCACGGTCGGCAGCTGGGCCCCGACCAGCGCCATCCGCCGGGACGGTCTGGGCAGGGGGATGCCCAGGTGGTCGAAGAGGAACTTGACGAAGCCGGAACAGTCGAAGCCGGGCTCCGGTGTCGCGCCGCCCCATACGTACGGTGTGCCGAGGTAGTCCTGACCGGCCACGAGCACCTCGGACACGACCTCCTCCTCGGGCGCCGGCCAGGTCTGGCGTGCCCGGACCTCGAGGTCGGGTCGGGGCTCGTAGCGCAGCTCCGGGCGGTCGCCCAGCGACCGGGACCGGGGCATCGGGAGCGGCGATGGGTCCATGCCCCGACGTCGCGCCTCACCCCGATCGACGCCGAAGTGGAAGGCGGCGCCGAGGGAGAGACTCAGGCCGTCATCGAAGTCCTCCGCCAGATCGTCGTCCGTCAGCGCTGTCCGGAAGCGGGCCTCGACCTCGAGACGGAACCCCTCGCCCACCAGGTACCGGATTCCGCCGCCGTAGCTGAGGGTGGGGGACACGGCCGCGTCGTAATCGACGTCCCGGACGCCGCGGACGCCCAGCCCCGCGAACAGGACCGGGTCCACACTGCCGATCAGGGCCGACCCCGGGCTGCGGCTACGGGGACCCAGCAGGACATCCGCGTCGGCGGCGAAGGGCCTGAAGTCGAGGGGCTCGCCGGCCTCGTCCCCGAGATCGGCGGTGGTGAGCCCGACATCGAGCCGACCGCGCACCGCGACCCATGGCACCGGGCCGTACCAGGCGACGTTGGCGCCTGCCGTCACCGGCGTGCCGGGGAGGGAGGCGTCGACGCCGACGTGCGGTGCGACCGAGACGGGCACCTGGGCGGCGCCCGGGACAGCGGCGATCAGGCCGACCGCCAGGGCGAGGAAAAGGCGGCGGCGCAGGGAGCCGACGGGCTCTCTGTGAAATGCGGACCAGGTTTCACATTTCACATTCTCGGTCCTTTCCGGCGCATCGGGGCCTGTCCCGGGTATCCGGGCGGCTCGGCGGGACTCTCCTGGCCCCCATCGCGGCTCGCGACGTCGGGCCGGGCCCCGTTGGTGTTAGATGAAACCAGGTCCGCTGGCCGCCGAGCCTGGTCGGTCATTATTGGCGCCAGGTCACGCGGGAGGCAAGGCAGTCGGGACCTCGGCACCCTGCCGTCGTTGCGAAACCCTACCTTCGACTCCGGGTATCCCTACGTCTATGGCCAGCTTCGATCTCCAGCTTCCGTTCCCGCTCCAGGGCGACCAGCCGCAGGCGGTGGCCGAGCTCACGGAGGGCCTCCGTCGGGGCGACCGGTTCCAGACGCTGCTGGGGGTGACGGGCTCGGGGAAGACGGTGACGATGGCGGCGACGATCGCGGAGCACGGTCGCCCGACGCTGGTCATGAGCCACAACAAGACGCTGGCCGCGCAGGTCTACGGTGAGCTGAAGAGCTTCCTGCCGAAGAACGCGGTCGAGTACTTCATCAGCTACTACGACTACTACCAGCCGGAGGCATACGTCCCGGCGACGGACGTCTACATCGAGAAGGACGCGTCGATCAACGAGGACATCGAGCGGCTGCGGCTGCGGGCGACGAGCGCGTTGATGGAGCGGGAGGACGTCGTCATCGTGGCGAGCGTGTCGAGCATCTACGGGCTGGGCGACCCGCGCCAGTACCGGGAGCTGATGCTGGTCCTCGAGGTGGGTCAGGAGATCGGCCGCCGGGAGATCCTGGAGGGGCTGGTCCGGATCCAGTACGCCCGCAACGACTACGACTTCACCCGCGGCGTCTTCCGGGTCCGGGGCGACGTGGTCGAGATCTTCCCGGCGTACGAGGAGCAGGCGGTCCGGATCGAGATGTGGGGCGACGAGATCGAGCGGATCACCCGGTTCGACCCGGTGACGGGGGAGACCATCACCCGGATGGACCGGGCGGCGGTCTACCCGGCGACGCACTTCGTGACGGACCGGAGCCGGATCGAGCGGGCGGTGGACCTGATCGGGATCGAGCTGGAGGAGCGACTCCTGGAGTTGCGCTCCGCCGGGAAGCTGCTCGAGGCTCAGCGACTCGAGCAGCGCACCCGCTTCGACATGGAGATGATGCGGGAGATCGGGACCTGTCCGGGGATCGAGAACTACTCCCGCCACCTCACGGGCCGGAAGGAGGGGGACCGGCCGGCGTGCCTGTACGACTACTTCCCCGAGGACTTCCTCGTCATCATCGACGAGAGCCACCAGTCGCTGCCGCAGATCCAGGGGATGTACAACGGCGACCGGTCGCGGAAGACGACCCTCGTCGAGCACGGGTTCCGGCTGCCGAGCGCCCTCGACAACCGCCCGCTCCGGTTCGACGAGTGGGAGGGAATGCTCGACAGCGTGATCTACGTGAGCGCCACGCCCGGCGACTACGAGCTGACGAAGAGCGACGGCGTGGTGGTCGAGCAGTTGATCCGGCCGACGGGGCTGGTGGACCCGGCGATCGAGGTCCGGCCGGTGAAGGGCCAGATCGACGACCTGCTGGCCGAGATCCGGGTTCGGGAGGAGAAGGGCGAGCGGGTCCTGGTCACCACGCTGACCAAGCGCATGTCGGAGGACCTGACGGACTACCTCCAGCAGGTGGGTGTGCGGGTGCGGTACATGCACTCGGACATCGACGCCATCGAGCGGATCGAGATCCTGCGGGACCTGCGACTCGGGAAGTTCGACGTCCTCGTCGGGATCAACCTCCTGCGAGAGGGGCTGGATCTGCCCGAGGTCAGCCTGGTGGCGATCCTGGACGCCGACAAAGAGGGGTTCCTGCGGGACGCCCGGTCGCTGATCCAGACAGTGGGCCGCGCGGCGCGAAACGTCGAGGGCCGGGCGATCATGTACGCCGATCGGATCACGAAAAGCATGCGGGAGGCGATCGACGAGACGGAGCGGCGTCGCGAGGTCCAGCAGGCGTACAACGAGGAGCACGGGATCACGCCGCAGAGCATCGTCAAGACGTTGGACCAGCTCATGTACAGCACCCGGGTGGCCGACGCCAAGATCGATCCGCTGGAGAAGAGGCTGGCGGAGCCGAAGCCGTCGTACGCGGACGAGGTGGATCTGGAGCAGTGGGCGAAGATCCTGGAAGAGCAGATGAAGCAGGCGGCGGCGAAGATGGACTTCGAGCGGGCGGCGGAGCTGAGGGATCAGCTGTACGAGGTGAGGGAGAAGCTGGGCGTGTAAGCCTCAACGGCGCACGGTGACTGTGGGCCCTGTCCGTCTGGAACGGCCGGACACGGCAGACGGGCACGGACACGGGGCGGGGGAACGGCCGGACACGGACACGGGAACGGCCGGACACGCCAGACGGGCACGGACACGTGGCGC
>CAYMLW010000014.1:0-17214 GCA_964391035.1 uncultured Gemmatimonadaceae bacterium | reverse complement strand
CGGACACGGACACGGGAACGGCCGGACACGCCAGACGGGCACGGACACGTGGCGCGGGTGTGGGGGGGCAGGGTCAGCGCCGGGCCTCCCAAGTGATGATCAGGCGGGTCAGCATGGAGATGATCCTGTGCAGGAGGACCATCGCTTCCTCGACAAGGTCGGCTCGAGCCAACCGGTCCATACGGACCTCGTCGAGGGCGCAGGCGCACTCGTTCGCCGAGCCGCGGGCCGTGCGGTACCGCTCGGCCTTGCCACCGGGGCTTTTTCTACCGGAGCCCTCGGCTATGTTCAGACGGACGGACCGCTCGGATCGGAGCAGGTGGCTGCGCAGGTCGGCGTAGCCGCGGGGCAGCTCGTCCGCGATGGCCTTGACCAGCGGCTGGAGGCGGACGGCGAGCTGGTAGACCTCGAGCTTCTGGAATTCGAACTCAGGCTGTTCCATGGCACACTCGCGGCATGAGGGCGTCGAGCCCACCATACACGTGCTCACGGGGCACACCCATGGCTGAACGGGTCAGTTCGTCCGTTCGGGGCGAGGTCACCGAACCGACCCTCGAGGCGTGGGGGCGGGCGGTGGGGAAGGCGGCCGCCCGGGGCGAGCTGTGGCTGCCGCTGGTGATCGCGTTGCGGGGGCCGCTGGGGGCGGGGAAGTCGGTGCTTGCGCGGGCGATCGCCCGGGGCGCGGGTGTGGAGGGGCCGATGCCGTCGCCGACGTACAACCTGGTGTTTTCGTATACGGCGGACACGGACACGGGAACGGCGGACACGGACACGGGAACGGCGGACACGGACACGGGAACGGCCGGACACGCCAGACGGACACGGGCGGGGGGACGGAGTGGGGGGGAGGGTGAGCCGCTGTGGGTCCACCATCTGGATCTGTACCGACTGGAGGATCCGGAGGACGTGTGGGAGCTGGGCTGGCAGGAGCTGGGCGAGGGCCGGGAGCTGGTGTTGATCGAGTGGCCAGAGCGGGCCGAGGCGCTGCTGCCGCCGGATCGCTGGGAAGTGGAGCTCGAGCTACTCCACGACCCCGGGGCCGCGCACCTCCGGTCACTCCGGGTCGAACTCCGCGGTGGGGTACCGGACCCGCCGGCCCTCGACGTGGTCGGGTTCTCCGTGGATACGTCCGGGGACGGGCATGCCGGAGCAGGCGAATGATCGGGGGAGGCGAATGACCGGAACGAGGGACGGGATCCGGGTCGCGATCGAGACGTCGACGGGGCAGGGCAGTGTGGCCGTGGGCCGTGGCGACCGGGTGGTGGTGGAGGTCGTGGTCGGCGTGCAGCGTCGTCACGCGGAGACCATGCTCCCCGCCCTCGAGGCCGCACTCGAGCTCGCCGACGTCAGGCGGGGCGACATCCGGGCGGTGGTCGTGGGAGCCGGTCCAGGCTCCTTCACGGGCGTCCGGGTCGCCGGAGCGACGGCGAAGGGGCTGGCCGCCGGGCTGGATGTCCCGCTCCTGGCCTATTCGAGTCTGCTGGCGCTCGCGGCGGGTGTGCCGGTGCCGGGACCCGTGTGCGCGCTCTTCGACGCCCGTCGCGGCGAGGTGTACGGCGGGTGCTGGCGGGTGGGAAGGACCGTCGAGGCCCTGCTGACGCCCCGGGTCGGCACTGTGGAGTCCATCGCGGCCGCGCTCCCGGCGGGGTTCCCCGTGGAGGACAGTGGCGCGAATCCGGCGCGGCCGGCAGCGTTCGCGGCGCCGCTCTGTGTCGGCGATGGCGCGCTGCGGTACCGGGAGCGGCTCGAGGCGGCGCGCGTGCATGTGGCTACGTCGCCTGCCTACCCCCGGGCCGGCACGCTCCTGTGGCTCGCGGAGCACCATCCGGATCTGGGCATGACGGACAGGGCGGGGTGGGAGCCGGACTACGTGCGGGCGTCGAGCGCGGAGCGCGGGGTGGCGGGATGAGCGCGGAGGGAAAGCGGCTGGCCCGGACGCAGGGCGGCACCGGCGAGGTGGGCGCCGGCGACGTGGGCGCCGACGGAGTCGTCCTCCGACCGATGATCCGCCACGACCTCACGGACGTGCTGGCCATCGAGCGGGTGGCGTTCCCGTCGCCGTGGACGCTCGCGACGTTCGCCGGGCTGCTGCGTCGCGAGAACACGAGCCTGTGGGTGGCCGAGGCCGAACGGGTGGTGGGCTACGCGGTGGTGTGGGTAGTGGAGGATCAGGCCGAGCTCGGCAACCTGGCCGTGGCACCGGCGTGGCGTCGGAAGGGGCTGGGCAGGCGGCTGCTCGAGGTCGTGCTGGACGCGATGGCGGGCTCGGGCGTCCGGGAGCTCTTCCTCGAGGTGAGGGAATCCAATCTGAACGCCCAGGGGCTGTACGGCCGCCACGGGTTCCGGCAGGTCGGTCGGCGGCCCGGCTACTACTCGAATCCGAAGGAAGATGCGCTCGTGCTCCGTCGTCTCTTCCGGGGGTCATAACAGTCATAACCGATTGACAGCGGCGGAGTTGCGATCTAGCTTGAACTATTCTCCCCACCTGACGCGCGTCCGCACGGGCGAACCGATTTCCAGGAACACCGAGGAGCGGCCACGATGAGACGGGTGATCGCAGCCCTGGGCATGCTGATGCTCACGACGCCCCTGTGGGGCCAGGAGCCCGCCCGGGAAGAACCGGTGGAGCACCGGGTCCAGCGAGGGGAGACGCTGTGGGAGCTGGCCCGACGGTACTTGGATGACCCGTATCAGTGGCGCGTCATCTACCACGCGAACTCCGCACGGCTCTCGGACCCGGACCTGATTCTGCCCGGTCAGGTGCTGCACATTCCGACCGGCGCCGGTCCGGCCGCGACCGGCCGGGTCTCGATCCGGCCGGGGGTCCAGGAGCCGGATCCCCTCGGCGACCCCGTCGCCCCGACGCGGTCGGGCCAGCCGCAGCCCGCGGCCCAGGCAGCCGAGGAGGCCCGTGCGGCCCGTCCGGCCCAGCCCGCGACGGAGGAGACGCGTCCCACGGGCCTGGCATTCGACCGGGCCGCACCCCGGGCGGCGCCGCAGGATCCCGACCGGACCGTTTTCCATCGACCGCCGTCGGCCTCCAGGGCGTCCGACCGGCCGACGGTGCTGAGCGAACCGGCGATCGACCACTATCCCGTGAAGCCCGGCGAGTTCAGCTCGGCCGCGTGGGTGGCGAGCCCGGCCGAGATGGAGGTACTGGGCACGTTCATCCGCTCGGTCCGCACCGACCCCGACGCCTGGGGTGGCCCGGTCTGGTCCCACCCGAACGACCAGGTGCTCATCGCCTACGCCGACGGGGTGCGCCCCGAGCCCGGTACCCGGTTGGTCCTGGTGCAGGTGGGCGACCGGATCCGGACCGGGGGCCAGGGCGATCGGATCATCGATCCCCGGGGGATCGCCCGGGTGACCTCGTTGAACGCCGACGCGATCGAGGCCCGGATCGAGACCCAGTACGGGCCGATCATGCCCGGCCAGCTGGCGGTCCCGGAGGTCGCCATGCCGGAGCAGTCGGCTTCAGAAGCCGGGCCGGTCCCCGACGGCTACGACCTCGAAGGCCGACTCGTGGCCTTCGCCATCGAGCGACCGATCCACAACCGGGCGGACCTCGCCTTCGTCGACCTCGGCCGGGCCGAGGGCGTGCGGCTCGGCGACGTCTTCCTGGCCTTCATCCCGTCCCGGGAAAGCGACGTGGAGGCGGTGCCGGACCGGACGCTCCCGCCCGAGCCCGTGGCGGAGCTGCGGGTGGTCCGGGTCACCGAGAACACCGCCACCGTGAAGGTCGACCGGATCATGCTCCCGCGGCTGCGGGAAGACCTGCCCGTGCGGCGGATCCGCCGCATGCCGTAGGCGCGTCGAGGGGGCAAGGGTGAGGGCAAGGGCGACGGCAAGGGCGACGGCAAGGGCGCGGACAAGGGCAAGGGCCGGGGGGCAAGGGCCGGGGGGCAAGGGTCGAGCTTCGAGGAGTGAGGGGTGAACCGGGCTCCCGTTGAGGTCGGGACCCGACGGGTCGACTGACCGGTCTGACCGTGCCTCTGGCCGCCGGGTGCGCGGCCGCCGACCCCGGCGCCTTGACCGCGAAGGTCGCCCGTCCACCGCTGCCAGCCGGGCAGGTCGCCCGCCAAGGTCGCTGGCCGTGTACGATCTCGATTCCCGGGGATCAGAACCGGGGGGTATCGAGATCCTGGCTTCCGGACGGGCATCATCTCGATGGCGTGTTCTCCAGCCGTTTCAACGATCGAGATCGGGCCCGCGATGCGGGCGGAGTCTCGCTGCCGGTTCCGGGAGGGTGGCCGACATCGAGATTGTGCTCGGGGGATGGCGCGACGGCGAGAACGGGGCGAACGGCTGGCTGACCGGGGAGGCGGCTTGCCCCGGACTCCGGCTCCCGGCAAGTTGCGGGCTTCGCGCCCACCCGTGCGCGGGAGGGTGATTCGGAGCGCAACGAACGGAGCGAAATGAGCCAGAACGTCCTCGTTACTGGCGGCGCCGGGTTCATCGGCAGCCACGTGGCGGACGCATTCCTGGAACGGGGCAACCGGGTCTGGATCGTGGACGACCTGTCGAGCGGTCGGGAGGCCAATCTTCCTGCCGCGGCGTCCTTCCATCGGATGGACATCGGCGACCCGGCCCTCGGCGAGCTCTTCGACGAGGTCGGCTTCGACCTCGTCAGCCACCACTCCGCGCAGATCGACGTGCGGCTCTCCGTGGCGGACCCGCGGCGGGACGCGCGGGTGAACGTGGACGGGC
Organism: uncultured Gemmatimonadaceae bacterium; assembly: GCA_964391035.1. GTDB lineage: Bacteria > Gemmatimonadota > Gemmatimonadetes > Longimicrobiales > RSA9 > JAWVYT01. Next base: position 12,507 of record CAYMLW010000014.1, on the reverse strand, counting down.
TGCTGAACGTGCTGGAAAACGCGAGCCGGCACGGGAGCCGGGTGGTCTACATCTCGTCCGGTGGGGTGGTCTACGGGGAGCCGGAGGTCCGGCCGACGCCGGAGACGGCGCCGAAGCTGCCGGAGTCGCCCTACGGTGTGAGCAAGCTGGCGGGCGAGCACTACCTGTACTACTACGCCCGGATCCACGGCCTCGAGTACGTGGCGCTCCGCTACTCGAACGTGTACGGCCCCCGGCAGGACCCGCACGGCGAGGCCGGTGTGGTGGCGATCTTCGGCAGCCGGATCCTCGTCGGCGAGGGCCTCACCGTGTTCGGCGATGGCGAGCAGACCCGCGACTACGTCTACGTCGGCGACGTCGTGGCGGCCAACCTCCTGGCGGCCGACCTCCCCCTCGACGGTGTCGGAACGGCGCTCGACGAGCGGGCGTACAATGTGGGGACGGGACGCGAGACATCGGTCAACGAGCTGGCCCGGGCGATGATGGTGGCCGCGGGGACGGAGGTCGGTGTGAACCATGCGCCGGCGCGACCCGGTGAGCTGCGGCACTCGTCGCTGGAGATCGCAAAGCTCGAAGCGGCCGGCTGGGCTCCGGAGACGGAGCTGGCCACGGGGCTGCGTCGCACCCTCGACCACATAGCAGCGGAAGGCATCGCGTGACACTTCTGGCCCAGGTCGGACCGGCGCCCCAGAACCCCCTGGACATGATCCTCGGCGGGACCGTCGCCACGCAGGTGGTCCTGCTCGTCCTCCTTGCGTTCTCCCTGGTCAGCTGGGCCCTCATGGTCTGGAAATGGGGGCAGTTCCGGAAGCTCGATCGACAGGGGGTCCGGTTCCTGGCCGCCATCGAGAAGACGCCCTACCTGCGGGACGCCTACCGGACGCTGAACCGGCTCCCCGACTCGCCCTACACCGCCGTCTTCCGGCAGGGGCTCGAGTTCTTCGACGAGCTGCGCCCCGGCGCCCTCGCGCAGGAGAACAAGCGCAGCGAGGGGCTCTCCGAGGCCCAGCTCCAGGCGATGCGCATGGTCCTCGACAAGGTCCAGTCGGAGGAGCGCGATGACCTGACGGCCGGCCTGGTTTGGCTCGCCGTCATCGGCACGGTCTCCCCGCTCCTGGGGCTCATGGGCACCGTCATCGGCGTCATGAACGCCTTCCTGGGGATCACCGCGACCGGCAGCGCCAACATCGGCGCGGTGGCACCCGGCGTGGCGGAGGCGTTGGTCACGACCGTGGCCGGGCTGGCCGTCGCCATCCCCGCCGTCATGGCGTACAACTACTTCGTCAGCCGCCTCAACTACTTCGGCGGCGAGCTGGAAGGGTTCGCGAGTGAGTTCGTGGGCACGCTGGCGAAGGAAGGGCTGCTGTGAGCGGTCGGGCTCGCCGCCGGAGCGAGGGCCGGCCGCGGCCTGCGGCCGCCCCTCGCAAATCGCCCGCTGCGCGGGCAAATCGGCCCGCGCTCCCGCGCCGGCCAAATCGCCGTCTGCGCGGCAAATCGCGCCTGCGGCGCAAGGGCGGGACCGGCCTGCGGCCGGACCCCGCAAACTGGCTCGCTCCGCTCGCAAACCGCGTCGCCCCTGCGGGGCGCCGCAAACGGCGCGGGCCTGCGGCCGCGCAGACGGCTCGGCTTCGCCTCGCAAGAGAACAGCGTGAGGCCGAGGCGTGCAGCTTTCGCGAGCGGGAGCGAGCGACGCTTGCCGCGGCCGGAGGCTCGCGGCCGTTTGCGAGGCGCGCAGCGCCGAGCGGTTTGGGAGGCCCGGAGGGCCGACCCAGTTTGCGGCGCAGACAGGCGCCGCGGTTGCCGCGCAGACGGCGAGATGCCCGCGCAGCGGGCGAGTTGGGAGGCCCCGCCGGGGCCGACCGAGTTGCCGCGGTAGACGGCGATTTGCGGCGCGCACAGCGCGCCGCCCCGGCGGCCAGCGGCAGGCGGTAACACACGATGTCCGATCTTCACCGCCGTCCGGACCGCCTGCCGCTGACCGCCGACATCAACGTCACGAGCCTCGTGGACGTGGCGTTCACGCTGCTCGTGATCTTCATCATCACCGCGCCGATCATGCAGGGCGGTGTGGAGGTGGAGCTGCCGCGGGCGGAGGCCGGGCCGCTGACGCAGACGGACGCCGTCGTCGTGAGCATCGCGGAGGACGGAGTGATCTACCTGGACGAGGCGCCGATAGCGTCCAGGGAGGAGTTCCTCGAGTTCTTTCCTGGCTACATGGCCGACCATCCGGGCGGGCAGGTGTTCGTGCGGGGGGACCGGCGGGTGGCGTACGGCGAGGTGATGGAGCTGTTCGGGATGCTGCGGGAGCTGGACATCGCCGAGGTCAACCTGGTGCTCGAGGACCCTCCGGAGCGGCGATGATGATGGACCGGGCTATGCGGGAACGGGCGATGAGAGAACGATGCCGGGCAGGTCGGGCCCAGACGAGGCCCGGATGAGCCGGCGTCGCCCGGGGGCGCGGGCGTTCGTCGTCTCGGTGGCGGTCCACGGGATCCTGCTGGTGCCGCTGGTCGTCCTGGCCCGACCGCCCGAGCCCATCGAGTTCGAGACGATCAGGCTCCACCTGGTCTCGATGCCGGAGCCGCAGCCGACGCCGGCGCCGCCGGACCTGGAGCCTCAGCCCGTCCCGGTCGAGGAAGAGCCGGAGCCGGAGCCCGAGCCGGAACCGCCGCCCGAAGAGCCGGAGCCCGAGCCCGAGCCAACGCAGCCGGATATCGAGAAGCCGCCGGAGACGCCGGACCAGCCATCGTCCGAGACCGAGCCGGCACCCGACGCCACCGGCGCCGAGGTCGACGTGACCATGGAGGGCCGGGAGTTCCCGTATCCCGAGTACCTCGCGAATGTGATCGTGCAGGTGAAGCGGTACTTCCGCTGGAACGACGAATCGGATCCTGTGGCTGTGGTGTACTTCGAGATCACGCCGGACGGCGCCGTGCGCAACATCCGGATGGTGGAGTCGTCCGGGAACATCCGCTTCGACTTCGCCGTACAGGGCGCAGTCGAGACCGCCGGTAGCCGGGGCGCATTCGGCGCGCTGCCGGAGGGCTTCGCAGGGCCGTTCCTGCCGATCCAGCTCGAGGTCGAGCCGCCGCGGTGAGGAGCGGGCGGGTCCCAGGGGCAGAAGAGGCCCGAGGGTCGGTCGCGCCCTGGCCCGGACCCTGCCGTGCCGGGACGACGGAGTGGACGGACGGCGGCATCGAAACCACCGAGCACCGAACATCGAGGCATTTTGGCTCAGAATAGCGCTATCGCAGGTCTGATCGGGCGGGGACACCCTCTCGGACGGTGCACCAACATCCCGATTTGGCCTGTTCAGCTATGGAGTTCCATTCGGCGGCGGTCGTCCTCCCCCGGGGGAGTCCGGCCCGCCGGACGCCCCGGCCATGTCTCGACGGGTCAAAATGAAAGATTGGTGCACCGTCCGGTGGTTCGTCCGGTGGTTCTCCGTCCGCCGGCCCTGACCTTCGCCCTCACCCTCCTGGCCCTGGCCACCTTGCTGTTGCCGAGACCGTCGGCAGCCCAGGTCCCGGACACGGCCCGTCCCAGGGGCGTGCAGCTCAAGCTGGTCTACGAGACGCGTTATCGGGACCGGCTGGCGGTGCAGCCGTTCACGGGTCCCGGGCTCGGGCGCGTGGCCGACGAGGTCCACCGGATCGTGCAGCGCGACCTGGACTACTCGGACCGCTTCGAGATGCTCGTCCGGATCCCTCTGACGCTCCAGCAGGGGGCGCCGGACTACCCCGCCTGGAACTCCCTCGGCGTGGTGTACCTGGTGACGGGCGCGCTGGAGCGGACGGAGTCGGGGTACGGGTTTAGGGTGGCGCTGCACGACGTGGTCTACGGGGCGATCAAGGAGATCCGCCTGTTCGAGCTCCCGGAGATGGACGCCTCCGGGTTCCGGATGGCGGTCCACACGGTGTCGGATGAGCTGGTGCGTTGGGCCATGGGGGAGCCGGGGATCGCGGCCACCCGGATCGCGTTGACCCGGCTTCGCGGCGATGGCAGCCACGAGCTGCTCATCGTCGACTCGGACGGCGAGAACCTGCGCCGGCTCCAGGTGGGTGAGTCGATCTACTCGCCGACCTGGTCGCCGGGCGGCGATGCGCTGGCGTTCAGCGAGACGAACTACGTCGACAGCGACCGGATCGTCGAGCTGGACCTGGCGAGGGGTCGGACCCGAACGGTGACGGAACAGGGCGTGCCGGCCCAGACGCCGGCCTACTCGCCCGACGGGCGGCGGTTGGCCATGGGCCTGTGGATCGACCGGGGCATGGAGATCTACGACTACGACCTGGCCCGGGACTGCTGCAGCCGACAGCTTACCCGACAGCCTCGCCGGATCGACATGCATCCCTCGTACTCCCCCGGCGGCGGGCGCATCGCATTCCAGTCCGACCGGCTCGGCAACCCGCACATCTTCGCCATGCCGGCCGATGGCGGCGAAGCGGTGCTGATAACACCCTTTGAAACCGGTGGGCCCGGGTACTACACTTCTCCGGACTGGTCGCCGCGCAACTCCCAGCTCGTGTTCCACGGGCGGTCGAGCGGTGGCGTGTTCCAGGTCATGGTCGCCAATGCCGACCGGCCCGGTGGACCGGTCCAGCAGATCACGGCCGAAGGCCGGAGCGAGGACCCGAGCTGGGCGCCGGACGGTCGCCACATCGTCTTCAGCGGGGTGCGCGACGACGGGGAGGGGTTGTATGTTATCGATCTAGTCACCGGGCGGATTCGCCCGATGGTGACGGGAGGCCGGTACAGGATGCCGGACTGGTCGCCGGTCCTCGGAAGGGCAGCGACGCTCACGGGTACCCGATGAGCGATACAGAGACCGATTCAACCACGTGAGGAGAGCGACGCGATGATGCATCGTCTTACCATCACCCTGCTGGTGGCAGTGCTCGTGGCGGGGGGCGCCGCGGCGTGTGGCGGGAACCCGGAGCCGGAAGGTCCGACGCCGGAGCAGCTCGAGCAGATGCGCCAGGACAGCATCGCCCGTGCGGAGCAGGCTCGTCAGGACAGCATCCAGCGCGCCGAGGAGGCGCGGCGCCAGGCGGAGGCGGAGCGACAGGCCGAGATTCGCCGCGCGACGGCCGAGGCTCGTTCGATCATCGAGGAGATGATCCACTTCGCCTACGACCGTTCCGAGCTGCGGCCGGACGCCCAGCAGACGTTGCGGGACAAGCTGGCGATCCTGCGGGCGAACCCGGACCTGCGGATCCGGATCGCGGGGCACGCGGATGAGCGGGGCTCCGTCGAGTACAACCGGGCCCTGGGCCAGCGCCGGGCGGAGGCGGCCAAGGACTTCCTCGTGGGCTTCGGGATCTCGCCGGACCGGATCAACACGGTCAGCTTCGGCGAGGACCGGCCGCTGGTGAACGCCAGCAACGAGGAGGCGTGGGCCATGAACCGGCGAGACGAGTTCGACATCATCGCCGGCGGCGATCAGCTGCGGTTGCCGGGCGGTCCGTGAGCCATCGCTGGTTCCCGACGCGCGCCGGCGGACCGTTCCGCCGGTCCGCGCGTCGGCTGCTGGTCCTTGCCGTCGCGGTCAGCGCGGCGGGCTGCTCGACGAAGAGCGATATCCGGGATGTGCGGGACGACCTGCATCGTCTCGAGGCCCGTCAGGACTCGATCTTCCGCCTGCTCCAGTCGCAGAACCGGGAGATCCTGGACTCCCTGACGCTGACGACGGAGCGGCTCCTCAACGTTCGCGGCGAGCTGGCGAACGAGCTGATGCAGCTGCGTGACCAGCTGGTGCAGGTGGGCGAACTGACGGGCCAGGTCCAGATCCGGCTCAACCAGCTCGACCAGGAAATGGCGGCGGCGCTCCGGGGTATCGCCGCGAGCGAAGCGGCGGGTCCGGAAGCGGGCGTCGATACGAGTGAGGCCGGACCGGGGGCGTCGCCCGGGGGCGGGAGCGCCATGGCCGCCGACCTGTACGAGGCGGGGCTCGAGCAGCTCGACCTCGGGAACTCGGCCACGGCCCGCCGGGCCTTCACGATGGTGGTGGACAGCTTCCCGGACGCGCCGATCGCCGCGGACGCGCAGCGTCAGATCGGCGAGACGTTCGCCGGGGCGGGGGATTTCGACGCGGCGCTCCGGGCCTTCGAGGCCGTTGTCGAGCGGTACCAGAACTCCGATGCCGCGCCCCGGGCGCTGTACCGGGCGGGAGTAATCGCCCAGGAGCGGGGCCAGATAGACCGGGCCCGTGAGTACTTCCGTCGGCTGGTCGCGGCCTACCCGAACTCCGACGCGGCACGGGCGGCGGAACAGGCGCTCGAGCGGATCGGGGACGGGTAGCCGGGTACGGGGGGCGAGGAGCCGGACGGCAGGACCGGTGCAGGGCCACCGGGCCGGCCCGGCTGCGGTCCCCCGCACCGACAGGGAGCGGCGAGTGAGCGGAGCGCCCGGCGGAGCTTCACTTCCGCCGGGCGCCTGTGTTCGAGTTTGGGATGTAGCTATGCGCTGTCCATACTGTCATGAGACGGAGGACCGGGTGGTCGATTCGAGGACCAGCCGGGAAGGCCGGGCGATCCGTCGTCGTCGGGAGTGCGTGACCTGTGGCCGTCGGTTCACCACGTACGAAGTGGTCGACGAGCGCCCCGTCCAGGTGATCAAGAGCGACGAGACCGTGGAGGCCTTCGACCGGGACAAGCTCCTGCGCTCGATCCGGCTCCCCTGCGTGAAGCGGCCCATCACCGAGGCGGAGATCGAGGCGATGGTGGACGGCATCGAGGACGAGCTGAGCGGTCGGGACCAGATCCCGAGCCGGGAGCTGGGCGAGCTGGTCATGGGCCGGCTGCGGGACAAGGATTACGTGGCGTACGTCCGGTTCGCTTCGGTCTATCGCGACTTCCAGGACATCGAGGAGTTCGTCGAGGAGCTCGAGGACCTGAACGAGGCCCGGGCGAGACTCGAGCAGCGGAAGAGCCAGGAGGAGCTGCCCCTGTGAGGGACCGGGTCAAGAGCTTCATCAAGCGGGCCGGCGGCCCCGAGGAGATGCCCTTCCTCGACCACCTCGAGGAGCTGCGGTGGCGCATCCTCTGGAGCCTGATCGCCGTCGCCATCGGCACGGTCATCGGCTGGTTTGTGGTCACCCGGTTCGGCGTCCTCGGGCTGTTGATCGACCCGATCCGCCCCCTCCTCGATGACCAGAAGCTGGCGTACCTGAGCCCGGCCGACCCCTTCCTCGTCACCCTCAAGCTGACACTCACGACCGGCGTGATCCTGGCCTTCCCGGTGGTGGTCTACCAGTTCTGGGTGTTCCTGTCCCCGGCGCTGCTCCCGGAAGAGAAGCGGGCGATCGTGCCCGCCCTCTACTTCGGGCTCCTCCTCTTCATCGCCGGCATGGCGCTGGCCTACTTCGCCGCGCTCCCGGTCATGTTCCAGTTCTTCGCCCAGTTCCAGGAGGAGTATCTGGAACAGAACATCACCATTGGCCCCTATATGGCGGTGGTGGTCCGGACCCTGCTCGGGTTCGGTCTCGTGTTCGAGCTGCCCGTGGTCATGGTGGTGCTGGCGGCGGTCGGTGTGGTGGACACGACCCAGCTCAAGAAGGGGCGGCGGTGGGCGATCGTCATCATCACGATCGTCGCCAGTGTGATCACGCCCGGGGATGTCGTGATCCTGACGATTTTCCTGATCGTCCCGCTGCTCCTCCTCTACGAGCTCGGCATCGTCCTGGCCCGGTCGCTGGAACGGCGACGGGAACGGGGCCAAGAACGGGAAGCCGAGGAGCAGTCGGAGAAGTGGAGCGTAGAACCCTGACCCGCAGAAGAACTTCCCTCGCCGCACTCCTTCTGTTGTTCGTGTCGGTCGTGGGAGCGGAGGCGCAGGAGGCGGAGTCATCCGACTCCGCCGCGTCCCGGCCCGCGTCCCGGGAAACGCCCGGCGCCGTCGTCGACCCTGTTGCCGGAGACACCACCCCTGCGGACACCATCCCCGGGGACAGCCTGAGCCCCCGTCAGCGGGCGCTCGGGAAGCTGCGGGCCATGGCCGTGGACCCGGTGGAGGTGGTCGAGACGCCGGACACCGCCGCCGAGCCCGAGTTCGCCGCCGAGATCGAACCCGCCGCCGAGACCGAACCCGCCGCCGAGACCGAACCCGCCGCCGAGATCGAACCCGCCGCGGAGACCGAACCCGCCGAGCGGGTGGAGGAACCGCCGCCCGGGGAGCCCGCCGGCGAGCCCGGGGAGGCGCTGTCGCCGGTGGTGCCCGACCTGCGCGGCGAGCGGGGCCCCGGCCGAAGACCCGGCGTGGCAGTCGACGACACGCTGAGCACCTCCGCGGGCCCCGGCCCGGATCGGCGGATGCGCGAGGACTCGATCCTGGCGCAGCTCCGGGCCCTCGAGGGGTACGCTTTCACCGAGTACACGGGCCAGTCGGCGGTCTTCGAGGTCGAGGGCGACCGGCTGGTGCTGACGGGCGAGTCGCGGGTGAACCGGGAGGGGAACGCCCTCGAGACCGACTCGCTGCTGGTCTACGCGGGGGAGTCCGGCATCGTCTGTGGCTACGGCGCGCCGGTCCTGAGCGGGGAGGTGGAGCCGGTCGAGAGCGACACGGTCTGCTTCGACATCGAGCGGCAGCTGGGGGTGGCGGTCGGCGCGCGGACGCAGTTCCAGCAGCAGGCCACCTGGTACGTGCACGGCGGCAACAACCGGATCTATCTCCTGACTGGTGGGGAGCGGGCCACGCTGTACGGGGAGGACACCGAGTTCACCTCGTGTGAGCTCGACCACCCGCACTACACCTTCCGGGCGAAGTCGGTGAAGATGGTCGAGGAGGGGACCATGGTGGCCCGTGACATCACCCTCCGCTTCGCCGACGTGCCGGTCTTCTGGCTGCCGTGGATGGTCCAGAGCATGAAGCGGGGCCGTCGGAGCGGCGTGCTCATGCCCCAGTTCGGCGTGAACGACATCGTGCGGAACAGCTCGGGCTACAACCGGCACCTGTCGAACCTGGGCTTCTACTGGGCCATCAACGACTACGTGAGCGCCCGTGGCACCTTCGAGTGGTACAGCGACAACTGGACGGCCGTCGAGGGGGCCATCACGTACCGGTGGCTGCGCCAGTTCCTCCAGGGCTCGGTCACGGCGAAGCGGTACTGGCGACAGGTGGACGGGCAGGTAGGCAGGACCGACTTCACCCTGAATACGTCGAACAGCTGGCGGCCGGACGAGCGGACCCGGATCCAGCTCAACGGGAGCTACGCCTCCAGCAGCGACTTCGTCCGCGACTACTCGTTCGACCCCCGGGAGCTGAACCGCCGGATCACCTCGTCGGCGAGCATCAACCGCTCGTTCTCATGGGGCTCCATGTCCCTGGGCGCGGATCGCAGCGAACAGCTCAGCACCGGCCAGGTGGACCTGGAGCTGCCGGGGATGTCGCTGAACATCTCACCCATCACGCTGCTCGACTTCGGCGAGGGCCGGGGCCTGAGCTGGAGCGGGTCGGGCTCGTACAACCGGCGCAGTCGTACGGGACCCGTCGATGCCGGGATCCGTGAACAGGAGACCGAGACCGCCAGCTACAGCCACCGGTTCAACCTGGGGAGCCTGGGGCTGAGCCAACGGGTCAACTGGTCGGACAACCGGTTGGGCGGGCTGCCGGGGGACACGGCCGCCGGCACCGAGGCCACGCCCAAGGAGGAGAGCCAGCGACTGGGCTGGTCCGCAAGCCTCTCGTATCAGCAGGTGCTCTGGGCCGGCACGACCATCAGCCCGAGCCTGACCGTCGGCGGGAACCAGGTCCGGGATGACCGCACCGCCGGCGACTTCGTGGCGGAGCCGAGCCGGATCTCGGCCGGCGCATCGCTGAACACGGCGATCTACGGGTTCTGGCCGGGATTCGGGAACTTCAGCCGGATCCGGCACAAGATCTCGCCGTCGATCCGGTGGACGTACTCACCGAAGCCCGACGTGACGGAGCTCCAGCAGGAGGTCTTCGGTACCGATCCCGCCACACTCCGGGAGCAGAACCAGGTCTCCCTCTCCTTCAACCAGACCTTCGAGGCGAAGGTGCGGGAGCCGGAGCCGGAGCCGGGCGACTCGGCGGCGGCGGGAGCGGGTGAGCCGGGCGCGGGTGAGGCGGGCGTCGCCGCCGACCAGGAGGCGGCCGGGGCGCCGGGGGAGCCGCGTCGTCTGCCCCAGGCCGAGAAAGTCATGCTCCTGGCCCTCGACACGCGTACCTCGTTCGTCTACGACTTCGTGGCCGCCGGCAACCCGGAGGAGGGCAACCGCGGGTTCCAGACGAAGAGCATCTCCAACTCCATCCGCTCGGACCTGCTCCGGGGGTTCCAGCTCACGGCCACACATGACCTCTTCGAAGGCGACGAGGGCGCCGGCGCCGATACCGTGCCCCGCACCTTCGCGCCGGCCCTCACCAACCTGACGGCGTCCTTCAGCATCGACCACGAGTTCTGGCTCTTCCGGATCCTGGGCCTGTCCGGTGGCGGCGATGGTCCGGCCGGTCCCGGGCGTGGCGCCAGCGAGCCGCCGGAGGACGTCGAGGGCGCGGGTGGTTCCCAGGACCCCGCGGTCGGAGCAGAGTCGGATCCGGACCGGACGCCCGGCGGACTCGGTTCGGTGGTCGGCGGCCAGGGGCCGGGAGACCGGACGCCGCGCTCCGGCGTCCGGGGTTGGCGGGCCTCCCTGAACTACTCGCTCCAGCGGGTCCGGCCCGGTCAGGCGGGTGCGGCCGAGAGCCAGCTGCTGTCGGGGAACGTGTCGTTCGAGCCTACGGAGAAATGGAGTGTCCGTTGGAGCACGGCGTACTCCTTCACCGACAGCGAGTTCGCCAATCACGTGCTGACGCTGACCCGGGACCTGCACCGCTGGACGGCGAACTTCGACTTCATCAAGGCCCAGAACGGCAACTTCGCCATGCAGTTCCGGGTCCAGCTCCGGGACAACCCGGACCTCAAGGTGGACTACGACCAGCGGTCCGGGCCGTCCGATCGGCTCAGCCCGGCCCGGGGAGGCGTTCGGTAGATGGACGAACTACGACTGTTCGGAGACCGGCTCTCGCTCGAGGACGTGGAGCGAGTGGCCCGGAACCCCTCGATCCGGGTCGTCCTCGCCCCCGAGGCCCGACCGAGAATCGAGGCGGCCCGGCAGGTGGTGGAGGCCGCGATCCGGGACGGGCGCGTCGTCTACGGGCTGAACACCGGCTTCGGCGCCCTGGCCGAGGTCGTCATCCCGTCCGAGCGCATCACCGAGCTGCAGGAGAACCTGATCCGCAGCCATGCCGCCGGGGTCGGCGAGCCGCTGCCGGAGGCGGAGGTGCGGGCGATCATGCTGCTCCGGGCCAACGTGCTGGCCCTCGGGCACTCGGGTGTCCGCGTCCGGGTGATCGAGCGAGTCCTCGACCTGCTGAACCACGGCATCCACCCGGTCGTACCCGCCCGGGGCAGCGTCGGCGCGTCGGGCGATCTGGCGCCGCTCTCCCACATCGCGCTGGCGCTGATGGGCGAGGGCCAGGTGGTGCTGGACGGCGAACGGATCCCCGCCGGCGAGGCCCTCGAGCGCATTGGCGTTGGACCGATCCGACTGGCGGCCAAGGAAGGGCTCGCCCTCAACAACGGCACGCAGGCCATGACCGGCGTGGGTGCCCTCGCCCTCCTGGCCGCCGAGCGCGCCGTCGAGACCGCGGAAGTGACCGGCGCCATGAGCCTGGAAGCGCTCCGGGGCACACCGGTACCCTTCGACGAGGCCATTCAGCGCGCGCGCCCTCAGCCGGGGCAGGCGGAGAGCGCGGCGCGGCTCCGTGCGCTGTTGGCGGACTCGGAGATCCGGGAGTCCCACCGGGAGGGTGACCCCCGAGTTCAGGACGCCTACTCTATTCGCTGCATGCCCCAGGTCCACGGCGCGGCGAGGCAGGCGTTCCGGTACGCGCGCAGTGTGCTGGAGGTCGAGGTGAACGCCGCCACCGACAACCCGTTGATCTTCCCGGAGGAGGGCGTCGAGGGGGGCGGACGGATCCTGAGCGGTGGCAACTTCCACGGCCAGCCCGTGGCCCAGGCCATGGACCTGGTCGCCATCGTGTGCGCGGACCTCGCCGCCATCAGCGAACGACGCCTCGCCCGTCTGATCGATCCGGACCTGTCAGGGCTGCCCGCGTTCCTGACCCGCGAGCCCGGCACGAACTCGGGGTTCATGGTTCCCCAGATCGTGGCCGCAAGCCTGGTCAACGAGATCCGGCTCCTCGCCGCGCCCGCCTCGACCGACTCGATCCCCACCGACGCGAACAAGGAGGACCACGTCAGCATGGGGATGACCGCAGCGCGAAAGGCGAGGGATGCGGTCCGGCTCCTGGAGAGCGTACTGGCGATGGAGCTTTTGGCGGCGGCCCAGGGTCTCGAGTTCCTCCGGCCGCTGGAGCCGGGACGGGGCGTGGCCGCGGCCCGGGACCGGCTCCGCGAAGTGGTGGAGCCCCTGGACCGGGACCGGGTCATGGGGCCGGACGTCGAGGCGGCGGAAGCGCTGGTGCGGCGTGGGGGGCTGGTGGGGT
>CAYMLW010000013.1:21723-26649 GCA_964391035.1 uncultured Gemmatimonadaceae bacterium | reverse complement strand
CAGGCTCTGGGCCCGGCTCATGCGCGAGCGCTACGACGCAGACGACCGCTCCGCCCGGCTCCGGTTCCACACCCAGACCGGCGGCGTCACGCTCACGGCCCAGCAGCCGCTGAACAACGTCGTGCGGGTGACTGTCCAGGCGCTCTCTGCGGTCCTCGGCGGGACCCAGTCGCTCCACACCAACGCCTACGACGAGGCCCTCGCACTGCCCACGGCAGAGTCCGCCAAGCTCGCGCTCCGTACCCAGCAGATCCTGGCCCACGAGTCGGGCACCGCGGGCACGGCGGATCCGCTGGGCGGATCGTACTACGTCGAGGCGCTCACCGACGCCCTCGAAGAGCGGGCCCGGGGCTACCTCGACGAGGTGGCCGAGCGGGGTGGCGCCGCCCGCGCCGTCGAGTACTTCCAGGAGCAGATCCACGCCTCCGCCTACACGCACCAGCGGGAGGTCGAGAGCGGCGAGCGGATCATCGTGGGCATCAACGAGTACCGTGAGGATGGGGCCGCGGCCCGGATCCGGCAGCCCGACTACGGCGCGCTGGAGGGCGAGCAGAGGGCCCGCGTCGCCGGCGTCCGGTCGGCCCGGGACGACAACGCGGTGGCTGCGCGCATCGAGGCGGTCCGGTCGGCAGCCCGCGGCCACCACAATCTGCTCCCGCCGATCATCGACGCCGTCAAGGCCATGGCCACACTCGGCGAGATCGCCGATGCCCTGCGCGACGAGTGGGGGGAGTACCGCCGCACCTGAGACCGGCCCGTGCCGGACACGAAACCCGAGACCGAGAGCCGAAGTTGCCGACGTACGAGTACCGGTGCCCGAAGGGGCACGAGTTCGAGAGATTCCAGCGGATGAGCGACCCGCCGAAAGCGGACTGCCCGGAGTGCGGGCAGGCCGCGGAGCGCGTCCTCTCCGGAGGGGCCGGGCTGCTGTTCAAGGGTGAGGGCTTCTACATCACCGACTACCGCAGTGACAGCTACAGGAAGGCGGCGGAGAAGGAGAAGAAGGCGGGGAAGGGCGACGCCGGGGCCTCGAGCTCGTCCCCGGGCGGCTCCGGCGGGTCGGATTCGGGCGGCTCGGGCGGCTCCGGCGGCTCGGGCGGCTCCGGCGGATCCGCCAGGGGGAAGAGGAGCGGGGAGTGAGCGAGGAGGCACGCCTCCGCGGGGAGCTGGAGCGGGTCCTGGAGGCCCTCGGGGTCGAGGGCGCGGAGGTCCAGCTCGAGCGGCCCAGGAACCCCGACCACGGCGACCTGGCCACCAACCTCGCCCTCACCCTCGCCGGCCGGCTGAAGCGGCCGCCCCGGGAGATCGCCGCCGACATCACCGATCGGCTGGACGCGGGAGCCGCGGGAGTCGAGGACGTGAGCGTGGCCGGCCCCGGCTTCATCAACTTCCGGTTCGCCCAGGAGAACGTGGCGGCTCGCCTCGAGGAGATCCTCCGGGCCGGCGACGACTACGGCGCCGGCGCCGACGAGGACGCCGAGCCCGTGGTGGTCGAGTGGGTCTCGGCCAATCCCACCGGCCCGCTGCACGCCGGCCACGGTCGGCAGGCGGCGCTGGGCGACGTCCTCTGCCGACTCCTGGAGGCACGGGGCTGGACGGTGCATAGGGAGTTCTACTACAACGACTCAGGCCGGCAGATGGAGCTCCTGGCCCGCAGCGTGTGGGCGCGCTACCAGCAGGCCCTCGGCGAGGACGTCCCGTTCCCGGAGGACGGCTACCACGGCGGGTACGTGGCGGAGCTGGCCGAAGGCCTGGTGGCGGAGGAGGGCGAGCGATTCCGGGGCGACGCCTCGTCGGACGCCCGCGACGTCATGCGCCACTACGCCGTGCGGCTGCTGCGGGCGGAGCAGGACCGGGACCTGAACGACTTCCGGGTCCCGTTCGACGAGCACTACCTCGAGTCGTCGCTGTACGAGACCGACCGGATCGAGGACGTGGTCGAGCGGCTGCGAAAGACGGACCTCGTCTACGAGCGCGAGGGCGCCATCTGGCTCCGGACCACCGAATTCGGCGACCAGAAGGACCGGGTCATGATCCGGAGCAACGGCCAGCCCACCTACTTCCTGCCGGACGTGGCGTACCACCTGACCAAGTGGGAGCGGGGCTACCACCGGGCCATCAATGTCCAGGGCTCGGACCACCACGGCACCGTGGCCCGGGTCCGGGCCGGCGTCCAGGCACTGGGTCTGCCGGCGGGCTACCCGGAGTACGTGCTGCACCAGATGGTCCGCTTCGTCCGGGGCGGCGAGGAGGTCAAGCTGTCGAAGCGGGCGGGGTCGTACACCACGCTTCGGGAGCTGTACGAGGAGGTGGGCGTGGATGTCGCCCGCTACTTCTTCCTCATGCGCAAGCCGGAGGCCCACCTGGTCTTCGACCTGGACCAGGCCCTCGACCAGTCGGAGAAGAACCCGGTCTACAAGATCCAGTACGCGCACGCGCGCATGTGCTCGATCTTCGCGAAGGCGGCTGTGACGGAGGCCGGGATCCTCGACGCAGAGATCCCGTTCGACCGCCTGGAGCTCGATGCCGAGCTCGAGCTGGTCAAGGAGCTGACCGGGCTGCCGGGCGTGGTCGAGAGCGCGGCCCGTTTGCGCTCGCCCCACCTCCTGTGCGATTACTTGGAGCAGACCGCCGGCGCGGTGAACTCGTGGTACCACGCCGGGAACCCGAATCGGAATCCGGAGATGGCGGTGCTGGTCGACGACGACGAGCTGCGGCGGGCCCGACTCGCCCTCGCCCTCGGCGTGCGGATCGTGCTGCGCAACGGACTCGCACTTCTGGGGCTCACGGCCCCCGAACGGATGGATAGAGAGGACGCCGAATGAGCATACTCGTGGTGGGCAGCGTGGCCACCGACCGCATCGAAACCCCGTTCGGGAAGACGGAGCGGACCCTCGGGGGTGCGGCCACCTACTTCTCGGCCGCCGCATCCCTCTTCCAGCCGGTCCGGCTGGTGGGTGTGATCGGCGACGACTTCCCGGAGGACGAGCTCGCGTTCCTCCAGGGCCGGGGCGTCGACCTGGATGGGCTCGAGCGCGCGGAGGGCGATAGCTTCTTCTGGGCGGGTCGCTACGACTACGACATGAACACCCGTGAGACCCTCGAGACGCGGCTCGGCGTCTTCGCCGACTTCCAGCCCAAGATCCCCGAGGCGTTCCGGGACTCCGAGTGGGTCTTCCTGGCCAACATCGACCCGGCCCTCCAGCTCCAGGTCCTCGACCAGGTCGCGTCGCCCCGGTTCACGGCCGCCGACACCATGAACTACTGGATCGAGGGGTCCCGGGACGCGCTCCTCGAGCTTCTGGACCGGATCGACTGCCTGATGCTCAACGACAGCGAGGCCCGCGAGCTGTCCGGTGATTACAACCTGACCCGGGCCGCCCGTTGGATCCGGGAGCAAGGCCCCGACATCGTAGTCGTGAAGAAGGGTGAGCACGGCGCCCTCCTCTTCACCGAGAACCGCGTCTTCTTCGCCCCCGGCTACCCGCTGGAAGAGGTCTACGACCCCACCGGCGCCGGCGACGCCTTCGCCGGCGGCTTCATGGGCTGGGTCGCCTACGTCGGTTCCGTGGACCACGAGGAGCTCTGCCGCGCCATGATCTACGGCTCGGCCACCGGCTCGTTGGTCTGCGAGCGGATGGGCCTGGACCGCCTCCGGGATCTCGACATCGACGAGGTCCACGACCGGGTCCGGGAGTTCCGTCGCATGACCGTCTTCGAGCACCCCGCTCCGGTGGCCGGTGGCTGACGGGCTGAGCTACCGCGATGCCGGCGTCGACCGGGAAGCGGCCGACCGTGCGAAGTCCCGGATCGGCGAGCTCGTCGCGTCGACCGCCACGGAGGGCGTGCTCTCGAAGGTCGGTGCCTTCGGCGGGCTCTACCGCGTCCCCGACGGCCTCGACTCGCCCGTCCTGGTCTCGAGCGCCGACGGCGTGGGCACCAAGCTGAAGGTCGCCATGCGCGCCGGCCGCCACGACACCATCGGCCGCGACCTGGTCAACCACTGCGTGGACGACATCCTGGTCGAGGGCGCCCGACCCCTCTTCTTCCTCGACTACATCGGCATGGGCACCCTCGAGGAGGGCGTGGTCGGCGAGATCATAGAGGGGTTGGCCCGGGGCTGTCGCGAGAACGGCTGTACCCTCCTGGGCGGCGAGACCGCCGAGATGCCCGACTTCTACGCCCCCGGCGAGTACGATCTGGCCGGCTTCATCGTCGGCATCGTGGAAGAGGCGGACCGGCCGGGAGCCGTCCGCGTCCGGGAGGGCGATGTCCTCGTGGGCCTGCCGTCGAACGGCTTCCACACGAACGGCTACTCGCTGCTCCGCAAGCTCCTCTTCGAGCGCCTCGAGCTCGACCTGGACGACCCCTTCCCGGCGGACGGAAGGCCCGTGGGCGAGGTCCTCCTCGAGGTCCACCGAAGCTACCTGGAGCCCGTCGCGCCGCTCCTCGCCGACAACCGGATCCACGCCCTCGCCCACATCACCGGCGGCGGCATCCCCGGGAACCTGTCCCGCGTCATCCCGGAGGTGTTCACCGCCGTCGTCGACCTCGCCAGCTGGGCCGTGCCGCCGGCCTTCCGCGGGGTCATGGAGGCCGGCAGCATCGACGAGATCGAGATGTACCGCACCTTCAACATGGGCGCGGGTATGATTCTGGTGGTGCCGGAGGCCGACGCGACCGATACGGTGGGCGCGCTCGAGGATTCCGGCGAGGAGCCCTGGGTCATGGGGAGCGTGGAGCGACGCGATGGGCGCGAGGCCGTCGTACTGGTGTAGCGGACGGACCCGGCAGGGCAGACGGGTCCGGCCCGGCCGTCGGATCCGGCGGGGCGGGTGGCTTCTGCTCCTGTCGGCCGCCTTCGTCTGGCCCGGAGTCGCCCGCGCGCAGGCCGACGGTCTCGCCGCCGCCTGCGCTGGCGATGCC
>CAYMLW010000013.1:0-21713 GCA_964391035.1 uncultured Gemmatimonadaceae bacterium | reverse complement strand
GATGGCCGCCGCCACGGTCCGCCTGCTACACCCCCGGGTAGGGCTCGGCCTATTCGGCGGCAGTCCGGTCCTGGGATCCGCCAGCACACTGGGCATGCGGATCGGCTCCAGGCCCCGGGTCAGTCTCTCCTTCCGCGGCGTGCTGGTACCCGTCGATCTCGTCACGCCGCTGCTGGACCGCGACGCCGGTGCGCCCGACAACCCCGGCGACCTGGTGGGCGTGGTCCGGGACGGGGAGCGGCGACGCCTCCCGGGGCTGGCCGGCCAGGCCACCATCGGCGTCTTCGGCGGCTGGTCTCCCGGCGCGACCGTCGGCGGGGTCGGCTCCCTCGACGCCCTGGTCCGCGTGAGCTGGCTCGAGCTCCCGGGCGACGCCTTCGATGGCGGCGTCACGGGCGTCTCCGCCGCGTTCCGGCTCGGCCTGCTCCGGGAGTCGTTCACGATGCCCGGGATCTCGATCACCGGCGGCTACGGCCGCAGCACCTCCTTCACGTTCGGGCAGCCGGGCGAGGACGACGGCTTCGTCCGGGGCGCCGTCGGCAACTGGAAGGCGACGGCCGCCGCGAGCCGGCGGGTCGGCCCGGTGGGCCTCACGGCCGGCGTCGCCTATGACCGCTACACCGGCGATGTCCGCTTCTCGTACTTCGGCGCGAGCGGGACCAGGGAGTCCGACGCGACCACCGACCGCTGGTCCGCATACGGCGACGTCTCCTACACCCACCTCGTCTACCACTTCTCCGTCGAGGGCGGCTGGCAGGCCGCGCCGTACCCCGAGGGCCTGGCCGAGTCCGTGCGACTGGATCCCGTGAGCTGGTGGATCGCCGCGGCGTTCCGGCTCTCGATCTGATGGCCTCCCCCGACGCCGACGCGGATCGCCGGTTCATGGCCCGGGCCCTCGAGCTGGCGGAGTCCGGCTGGGGGCGGGTCCATCCGAACCCACTGGTCGGCGCCGTGGTCGTCCGGGACGGCGAAGTGGTGGGCGAGGGCGCCCACCGTGAGTTCGGCGGGCCCCACGCGGAGGTCGAGGCGCTCCGGGTCGCGGGCGAGGCCGCCGCGGGCGGCACGCTCTACGTCACGCTCGAGCCCTGCGCCCACCACGGCAAGACACCGCCGTGCACGGTGGCCGTCCGGGAGGCCGGGATCCGCAGGGTCGTGTACGCGGCGTCGGATCCGGATCCGGATGCGATGGGGGGCGGCGCGTGGCTCGAGGAACGCGGGATCGAGGTGGTTGGCGGCGTCCATGCGGCGCGGGCACGGCATCAGAACGCGCTCTTCCTGCGGCCCATCGAGACGGGCCGGGCGTACGTGGCGTTGAAGCTCGCCCTGACGCTGGACGGGAGCATCGCCCGGCGGGAGGGCGAGCGCACGGCCATCACGGGGCCCGAGACGCAGGCTGCGGTGCACAGGCTCCGGTCGGGCTTCGATGCCGTCCTGGTGGGTGCCCGGACGGCGCGCATCGACGACCCGCTCCTCACCGTTCGGAACGCGCCGGCGCCGCGGGTACCGCCCACCCGGGTGGTCCTCGATCCCCGGGCCACGCTGCCCACCGACAGCGCGCTCCTCCGGTCGCTGGACGAGGCGCCGGTGGGCGTGGTCGTCGGGCCGGACGCGGAGCCGGCCGCCGTCGCCCGGCTCCGGGAGGCCGGCGCCGACGTCTGGAGCGCTCCCGCCGGACCCGGCGGCCTGGAGCTGGGCCCGGCACTGGAGCGGCTCCGGGATGCGGGGCTCCGGACGGTGCTCTGCGAGGGGGGCGGCCGGATCGGATCGTCGCTCCTCAATGGACACATGGCCGATCGGTTGTACCTTTTCTATGCGCCCCTGGTGTTCGGGCCGGACGCCGTACCGGCGTTCCCCGGGGCGGAGGATTTCTCCGGCACCGTGATAGAGACGCGCCCGGTGGGCGCGGATACGATGATGGTCATAGATCGGAGCGAGTGATGTTCAGTGGAATCATAGAGGCGATGGGGACGATCGAGCGCGTGGAGCCGGTGGACAACGGTCGCCGGTTCCGGATCGCGGCGCCCTTCGCCGGCGAGCTGGGCGAGGGTGACTCGGTGGCGGTGGAGGGCGTGTGCCTGACGGCCACCGACGTGGACGTGGACGGGTTCGTGGTCGAGGCCATTGCCACCACCCTCTCCCGTACGACCCTCGGCGGGCTGGAGGAGGGCTCGCCCGTCAATCTCGAGCGGGCCCTGGCCCTCGGAGACCGGCTGGGCGGCCATATCGTCCAGGGTCACGTCGACGCGGTGGGCGAAGTGACCGGCGTGACCCGGGACGGCGAGCACGTGCTCCTGGACGTGCGGCTGCCGGATGTCGTGGCCGAGGTGACCGTGCTCCACGGCTCCATCGCCATGGCCGGGGTGAGCCTGACGGTGAACGCGTTCCCGGCGCCGGACGTGGCGCAGGTCGCGCTGATCCCGTACACCTGGGACCACACCACGCTGCGGGACCTCGAGCCCGGCGACGGGATCAACCTCGAGGGCGACATGCTGGGTCGGTTCGTGGTCGACTACATGAAGAAGCGAGGGGCGGGGGCGGCGGCATGAGTGACACGGAGCAGGCACGGGACTCGGTGTTCGATTCCGTCGAGGACGCCCTCGCCGACATCCGGGCCGGCAAGATGGTGATCGTTGCCGACGACGAGGACCGGGAGAACGAAGGTGACCTGGTGCTCGCCGCGTCGAAGGTCAGACCGGAGGCGGTCAACTTCATGGCGAGCAAGGGGCGGGGTCTGATCTGCGTGGCGCTCACGCCCACCCGGGCCGACCAGCTCGGGCTGGCGCCCATGGCCGATCAGAATACCGACACCTTCCGGACCGCCTTCACCGTGAGCGTCGATGCCCACCCTCGCTTCGGCGTCACCACGGGCATCAGCGCGGCCGACCGGGCCAAGACCATCGGGCTGCTGGTCGATCCGGAGACCAAGCCCGCCGACCTGCGCCGGCCCGGCCACGTCTTCCCGCTCCGGGCCGTGCCCGGCGGCGTGCTCCGGCGGGTCGGCCAGACCGAGGCGTCCGTCGATCTCGCCCGCCTGGCCGGTCTCCCGCCCGCCGGCGTGATCTGCGAGATCATGAACGAGGATGGGACCATGGCCCGGCGTCCCCAGCTCGAGGCGTTCGCGGCCGAGCACGACATCAGGTTCATCACGGTGGCCCAGATCGTGGCCTACCGGCTGGCCAACGAGCGGCTGGTCCGCCGGATCGCGGAGGCGTCGCTGCCCACCGAGTACGGCGAGTTCAAGGTGGTGGGCTTCGAGAACCAGATCGACGGCCTCGAGCACGTCGCGCTGGTCAAGGGCGACGTTCACGGCCGCGGCGACGTCCTCGTCCGCATGCACTCCGAGTGCCTCACCGGCGATGTCTTCCACAGCCAGCGCTGTGACTGCGGGCTCCAGCTCGAGGCCGCCATGCGGCGGATCGAGAAGGACGGCCGCGGCGCCATCGTCTACCTGCGACAGGAAGGCCGTGGGATCGGCCTGGCGAACAAGATCCGGGCGTACGCCCTCCAGGACACCGGCCAGGACACGGTGGAGGCCAACGAGAGCCTGGGCTTCAAGCCGGACCTCCGGGACTACGGGATCGGCGCCCAGATCCTGCTCGACCTCGGGCTCAGCACGATCCGGCTCCTGACCAACAACCCGCGCAAGATCGTCGGCCTCGAGGGCTACGGCCTGACCATCACGGGGCGCGAGGCGATCCACGTGGAGCCCACGGCCCACAACCTGGGCTACCTGGAGACGAAGCGGACCCGCCTCGGCCATATCCTGCCGGAGACGGTGCATCCGGCCATGGGGGACGGGACGGCCGCGCAGAGTCGCCACGCGGATGGCGCCAGCGGCGAGAACGGGGACGGTAGTGCCGCACCGGGGCCGGACACCGGTGTCGCCGCCGAGGCCGAGGAGTAGCCATGGAGTACGAGCGCTCGTACCGGGGCGAAGGGCTCCGGATCCTGGTGGTGGCGGCTCGCTTCAACGAGCTGGAGACCGACCAGCTGCTCGAGGGCGCCCTCGACTGCCTGGCCGAGCACGGTGTGGCCGACGCCGACGTGGACGTGATGCGGGTCCCGGGCGCCTTCGAGATCCCGGGCGTCATCGGCGTGGCCCTCCGCCACGGCGGCTACCACGGTGTGGTGGCCATCGGCTGCGTGATCCGCGGCGAGACGCCCCACTTCGACTACGTGGCCGGTGAGACCGCCCGGGGCGTCCAGGCGCTGGCCGTGGAGCACGACGTGCCCGTTGGCTTCGGCGTCCTGACCACCGACACCCGGGAACAGGCGCTGGCCCGATCCGGTGGGCCCCGGGGCAACAAGGGCCGGGATGCGGCCCTCGCCACCCTCGAGATGGTCAACCACTACCGCGGCATTCGACGGCGTGCGGAAGCGGAGTAAGGCCCGGGCGTGGGCGCTCCGGGTCCTCTACGCGGCGGAGACCCGGGGCGCGCCCCTCGACGTCGTCCTGGACGAGTTCATGGCCCGGCACCGCATCCGGCCGGAGCGCCGCGACTACATGCGCCGGGTCGTCGAGGCGGTGGCCCGGGACCCGGATGCGCTCGATGCCACGATCCAGGACTGCCTCACGAACTGGCGACTCGGACGCCTCGCCGTGGTCGACCGGAGCATCCTCCGGCTCGCCGCCGCCGAGATGCTGTATATCGATGACGTGCCGCCCCGGGTCTCGATCCAGGAATCGCTCCACCTGGCCGAGCGCTACGGCACCGATCAGAGCCCCCGGTTCGTCAATGGCGTCCTCGACGCGCTCATGAAGAGGATCGAGAGGGAATGAGGATCCTGGTCCTGAACTGGCAGGACCGGCTCAATCCCCAGGCCGGGGGCGCCGAGACGCATCTGCACCAGATCTTCGGACGTCTGGCCGAGGGGGGAACCGAGGTCTCGCTCCTCGTCTCGGGATGGCCCGGCTCCCCGTCGCGGGCGCGGATCGACAACATGGAGGTGCATCGGGCGGGACAGCGCTTTACATTTCCCGTTGCGGCACCCGCATACTACCGGAAACACCTGCGGGACCGCAGCTTCGACGTTGTGGTCGAGGACCTGAACAAGGTGCCCCTCTGGTCGCCGCTCTGGGCGGTCGGCCCGGTGACGCTGCTCGTGCACCACCTGTTCGGTCGCACGGCGTTCCAGGAGGCGCCGCTGCCGATGGCGGCCGCCACCTGGATCATCGAGAAGCCGCTGGGCCTGGTCTACCGGAGCGTCCCGACCATGGCGGTTTCGCGCAGCACGGCTGCGGACCTGGGCCGACGGGGACTGGCGGAGGGCGAGGTGGCGGTGATCCCGAACGGTGTGGACCTCGAGCGGTGCTCGCCGCGCGGAAACACGGCGCGGTTCCCCGAGCCCACGCTCCTCTATCTGGGTCGCTTGAAGCGCTACAAGCGGGTGGACCTGCCGATCCGCGCCGTGGCCGCGCTGCGGCGCAGGGGGCGGCCGGTGTACCTGGTGATCGCCGGCGCCGGTGACCACGCGGATGCCCTCCGGGCTCTGGCTACGGAGCTGGGCGTCGAGGACGCCGTGGAGTTCCGCGGCTTCGTGACGGAGGACGAGAAGATCGAGCTGTTCCGTCGCGCCTGGATCCACGTGTTGACATCCGTCAAGGAAGGGTGGGGGATCACGGTGCTGGAGGCTGCGGCGTGCGGCACGCCCACGGTGGCGAGCGACTCGCCGGGGCTGCGGGATTCGGTGCGGGATGGAGAGACGGGGCTGCTGGTGCCTCACGAGGACGAGGAGGCCCTGGCGGGTGCCATCGCCGGGCTGATCGATGAGCCGGCCCGCCGCGAGGCGATGGGCCGGGCGGCCGCGCGTTTCGCGGAGCAATTCACCTGGGACCGGGCGGCGCGCGATACGGAGGACTTCCTGCGCGCTGTTGTCGGGTCCGACTGAGGAACGAACAGAAAGGGAGGCAGCATGGACGTTCGCATCACCACGCGGCACGTGGAGCTTAGCGACGGGTTCCTCGCTCGTGCGGAGGAGCGAACCCGGAAGCTCACGAAATACGAGCCCCGGCTGATTGCGGTCGACCTGCTCTTCGATGACGAGAACGGCACGCTGATCACCGAAGCGAAGGCGGACGTGCCGGGCCGCCCGCCGATGATCGCGAGCGCCGACGACATGGACCACCGGAAGTCGCTGGACTCGGCTCTCGACAAGCTGTCCCGACAGCTTCGCAGGGAGCGGAAGAAGCGGGTCGACCATCAGTCCACCCCCGCAGCGGCCCGCGCCGAGGAGTGATTCTTCGCCGTGCAGACACTCACGGTCGAGGCGCTGTACGCCGATAAACGGGAGCCGCTCGAGATCGAGCTGGTGACGCCGGACATCCCCCTCACCGGCGAGGTCGAGGGGCCGAGCCTGTCGAGTCCGGGGCTCATCCTCACGGGGTTCGACGAGCGCATGCCCAAGGGGCGGCTCCAGGTCCTGGGCGAGACCGAGATCGCCTACATCCGCTCCCTCGAGGACGGCGAGGTGGAGGAGGTCCTCGATCGGCTCTTCGCCCTCGAGATGCCCGCCCTCATCGTGACCAAGGGCATGAGCGTGCCGCCCAGGCTCCTGGACGCCGCCAGTCACCATGCCGTGCCGGTGCTCCGCACCACCCTCAAGACGGGGGACTTCTATCGCCGGCTCCAGCCGTACCTCGAGGCCGCCTTCGCCCCGACCACCACGATGCACGGCTCCCTCGCCGACGTCTACGGGGTCGGCCTCCTGTTCGTGGGGCGGAGCGGGATCGGGAAGAGCGAGTGCGTCCTCGACCTGGTCGAGCGAGGCCACCGGCTCGTCGCCGATGACCTGGTCTACGTCAGCAAGCGCGGCAACGACGTACTGATCGCACGGGGTCACGAGCTCCAGCGTCACCACATGGAGATCCGGGGGATCGGCATCATCGACATCCCGGCGCTCTTCGGGATCCGGGCCATCCGTCAACAGAAGCGGATCGAGGTGGTGGTCCGTCTGGTCGACTGGAACGACCAGGACGTCTACGAGCGGACCGGCCTGGAATCGGAGCAGGTCGACATCCTGGGCGTGCCGATCCCGGAGGTGACGGTCCCGCTGAACCCGGGCAAGAACATCACCGTGGTGGCGGAGGTCATCGCCATGAACCACCTGCTCAAGTACTCGGGCGTCCATACGGCGGAGCGATTCAATGCCCGTCTCCAGGCGGCGATGCGTCCGGTGCGCGACTATCTGGAAGAGGACTATGAGTGAGCCCGTCCGAGGCATAGTCGTGGCCCACGCCACGCTCGCCGAGGCGCTGATCGCCGCGGTGGATCGGATCGTCGGGCTCGAGGCGGCGACCCTCGTCCCGCTGTCGAACGAGGATCTCGGCCCGGCCGAGATCCGGGACCGGCTCGAGGAGATC
This sequence comes from uncultured Gemmatimonadaceae bacterium, assembly GCA_964391035.1. GTDB lineage: Bacteria > Gemmatimonadota > Gemmatimonadetes > Longimicrobiales > RSA9 > JAWVYT01. The sequence goes on along the minus strand of CAYMLW010000013.1, from coordinate 14,353 downwards.
GCCGGCGACGGGCCGGCCCTGGTCTTCGCGGACCTCCGGGAGGGCAGCTGCGGGCTGGTGGCCCGCCAGCTCTGCGCGAGCCGATCCGGTCGGATCCTGGTCACCGGCGTGAACCTCAGCATGCTCCTCGACTTCGCCCTGAACCGGGACCGGGACCTCCAGGAGCTGGCGGAGCGCGTGATCGAACGTGGCCAGGGTGCGATCCAGCGGTTCCCGGAGGCCGACTAGCGTGGGCATCGTCCTGTTCCGGGTCGACGAGCGCCTGATCCACGGCCAGGTCGTGGTGGGCTGGGGTGCCCGGCTCCACCCGAACCGGATCGTGGTGGTCGACGACGAGCTGGCCGAGTCGGCATGGGAGCAGGAGCTCTACCGCATGGGTATGCCCCCGGATGTGGAGGCGGTGTTCGCCACGGTGCAGGAAGCCCGGGACCAGCTCGAGAACTGGGAATCGTCGTCGAGCCGGGTGGTGGTGCTCACACGTGACGTCGGGACCATGAACCGGCTCGCACGAGACGGGGGCCTGGAGGGCCGGGAGGTCAACATCGGAGGCATCCACCACGCCCCCGGCCGGACCCGGGTCCTCCGCTACGTCTTCCTGAGCGATCTGGAACGCGACGAGCTGACGGAGCTCGCCCGCCACGGCGCGACGGTCGTAGCTCGGGACGTCCCCGGAGCCCGGGGCGTGGGACTCGAGGACCTGGTGGAGGAACCATGAGCGCCTGGCTGCTCGTGGGGGTGCTGGGCGGGTTCGTGGGCCTGGACACCACCTCGTGTCCCCAGATGATGATCTCCCGACCGCTCGTGGCCGGCACCCTCACGGGCGCCGTCTTCGGCCGCCCCCTCGAGGGCATGGTCCTCGGGTTCGTGCTGGAGGCCTTCGCCCTCATCACGCTGCCCATCGGCGCGGCACGCTATCCCGAGCACGGGACCGCCACCGTAGCCGGCATCAGCGCGTACATGGCCGTGGTGGAGGCGGGGATCGACCCCGGCGTCCTGGCCCTCGCCCTCGCCTTCGCCCTCTCCTGGGAGTGGCTGGCGGGAGAGACCGTCGTGCTCCTGCGTCACCGCAACGGCCGCGTCTTCTCGCGCCCGGGCGGGACCCGTCGGGGCACGATCGAGCGCCGGCACCTGGTCGCCATGGCCACCGACTTCGCCCGCGGCGGTATCGTGGCCGTCGGGGGCGGCCTCCTGGGCTACGGCCTCATCGCTCTCGTCCACGGCAGCTGGGCACTGCCCGCCGGGACCACGGTCGGTATCCTGACCATCCTGACGGCCACCATGATCGCGGCCACCCTGTCTCTGTTCGGCGGCACCCTGGCCCGTCGCGTTGCCTGGGGGCTGGGCCTCGCCACGGGCCTCGTGCTCACGGTGGTCCTGTGAGAAGGCCCGCGCTCCGGGCCGGCGGACGACCCGTGCCGTGGTCCGTCCTCTTCCGTTCACTCGCCATCCAGGGGTCCTGGAACTACCAGACCCTCACGGGCGCCGGGTTCGCGTTCGTGATCATGCCGGCACTGCGCCGCATCTACGCCGACGATCCGGCCGCCCTCGAGGCCGCCGTCCAGCGCCATGCCGGGGCGTTCAACAGCCACCCCTACCTGGCCCCGCTGGCCATCGGGGCCGTGATCCGGATGGAGGAGGACGGCGAGGACCCGGCGGTGATCGATCGGTTCAAGGTCGCCCTCCGGGGCTCCCTCGGCACCCTCGGCGACCAGCTCGTGTGGACCGGCTGGCGGCCCGTCTGCCTTCTGTCGACCCTCCTGCTCCTGCTCCTCGGAGTGCCGTGGTGGGTCGCGATCCTGGCGTTCCTGGTCTGCTACAATATCGGGCACCTCGGGCTCATGTACTGGGGCCTGTCCGTGGGACTGGCCGAGGGCCGGGGCATTGCCGGACGGCTGCGGCAGACCGTGTCGAGCAGTCAGCCCCGGCTCATGGCCATCGGCGCGTTCCTCGCAGGCGTCGTCGTGGTCCTCGTGGCGCTCCGGGGCGTGCCGGAGCTGGGGACCGGCCGGGGGTGGGTCTGGCCGGTGCTGGCCGGGATCGGCGCGATCGCCGGTGCCCGCTGGGGCGACCGGGTCCGTCGGGTCGCCGTGGGCGTGGCCATCGCGGTGGCCGCGGTGGGGCTGGCCACGGGGGTCCTGGCATGAGCGAGAGCGTGGAGCGGAACGTCGTCGTCCAGAACAAGTACGGGCTCCACGCCCGTCCGGCGGCGGAGTTCGTCAAGGCCGCCCAGAAGTTCGAGTGCCAGGTGTGGGTGAAGAAGGGCGAACTCGAGGTCAACGGCAAGAGCATCATGGGGATGATGATGCTGGCCGCGGAGCGGGGCTCCGAGATCGTGATCCGGACCTGTGGATCGGATCAGGATCCGGCACTGGACGCGCTCTGCGGCCTGGTCGACGGCCGATTCGGAGAGGAGTAGGCGTGGGCGAGCGACGGGTCTGTGACGGCACGCCGGCGGCGCCGGGCATCGTGATGGGACCGGCGCACCTCGTACGCTGGGAGCGTCCGCGGGTACCGCACGAGACCATCACGGCCGACCGGGTGGAGTCCGAGATCGCCCGATTCCGGGAGGCGAGGGAGGCGGCCCGGAGCCAGATCGAGCGCATCATGGAGGAGACGGAGGCGCGGCTCGGGTCCGTCGAGGCCCAGATCTTCGAGCCCCAGATCATGATGATCGAGGACGCCGACCTCGTCGCCGACGTGGAGTCCTACGTCCGCGACAACCACATCTCCGCCGCCCGGGCCCTCTCCCTGCGGATGATGGAGTTCGAGACGGAGTGGCGCGGCACGGGACATCCCATGGTCATGGACCGGCTGAACGACCTGTCGGACCTCGAGACCCGCGTCGTACGGCACCTGGCCGGCATGAGCGGACCCGATGGCGTCCTCGACGACGTCGAGGAGCCCGGCATCCTCGTGGCGGCCGACCTGACCCCCAGCATTACCGTCCAGCTGGATCCCGCCAGGGTCCTGGGACTGGCCACGGATGGTGGGACCCGGACCTCCCACTCCGCGATCCTGGCGCGGGCCCTCGGCATCCCGTCGGTGGTGGGACTCGGGAACCTGTCGACCACTCTGGAGCCCGGTCAGGAGCTCATCCTGGATGGGCGGGCGGGGCGCGTCATTGTCGAGCCGGAAGAGGACGAGCGGCAGGTATACCGGGAGCGGGACATACAGGCCCGGGAGTGGGAGAAGGAGCTGGCGCTCCTGAGTCACCTGGAGGCCGTCACGCCGGACCGGGAGCGGATCACGCTCCGGGGCAACATCGACATGCCCGGTGAGGCGCGCTCGGCCCGGGAGCACGGGGCGCACGGCATCGGGCTGTTCCGGACCGAGTTCCTGGTGGTGGGTCGCCGGACGCTGCCGGAGGAAGAGACCCAGTACCGGGCGTACAAGGAGGTTGCCGAGGCGTTCCCGAACCATGCGGTGATCATCCGCACATTCGACCTCGGCGGGGACAAGTTCCCGTTCTTCCTGAACATGCCGGCCGAGGACAATCCGTATCTCGGGTGGCGGGCCATCCGGGTCTGCCTCGATATGCCCGAGCTGTTCCGGACCCATCTCCGGGCCATGCTCCGGGCCACCCTCCACGGCGACGTCCGGATCATGATCCCGCTGATCACCGGCGTCGAGGAGCTGAAGGAGGTTCGCCGGATCCTCGAGGAGGAGGAGAACAAGCTCAACGCCGAGGGGATCCCGTACAACCCGGGCTACAAGCTGGGCGTCATGATCGAGACGCCGGCCGCCGCCCTCACCGTCCAGCAGCTCGCGCGGTACTGCGACTTCTTCTCGATCGGCACGAACGACCTCATCCAGTACACCCTCGCCGTCGATCGCAACAACTACCGCCTGGCCCGACGCTTCACGCCCTTCCATCCTGCGCTCCTCGAGATGTTCCGGCGCACGGCGGAGGCGGGCCGGGAGGCCGGCGTGGAGGTGAGCGTGTGCGGCGAGCTCGCCGCCAGTCCGCTGGGCGCCTACCTGCTTCTGGGTCTGGGCATCACGGCCCTGAGCGTGGCGCCCTCGGCGCTGCCCGAGATCAAGAAGGTGATCCGGTCGGTCCCCGTCTCCGATGCGCGGGCGCGGGTGGCCGAGGCGCTCCAGGCCTCCGATTCGGCCACCGTCCAGCGAATCCTGGGGGAGGGCCTGGGCCAGTGGCTTGATCTCTCCCTCTTCTCGAGCCGCTGGAACTTGTCACGTCCGGAGTGAGGCTCTAGACTTCCGCGGTCGCACGACCGACTCCACGGAGGATCCTCGAACTCGAAGGTGTACACGGCTTCATGCCAACTCGACTCTTCACGTCGGAATCCGTAACCGAAGGCCACCCGGACAAGATCGCCGACCAGATCAGCGACACGGTCCTGGACGCGGTCATGGAAAGGGACCCCACCGGCCGCGTGGCGTGCGAGGTTCTGGTCACGACGGGGCTGGTCGTGGTGAGCGGCGAGATCACGACCGAACACACGCCCGACTACACGACCCTCGCCCGCGGGACCGTATCCTCCATCGGCTACACCGAGTCGAGCTGGGGCATCGACGGCGACACCTGCGGCGTCATGGTCTCCGTGGACCGGCAGTCCCCCGACATCAGCCAGGGAGTGGACCCCGGCGGAGCCGGCGACCAGGGCATGATGTTCGGCTACGCGGTGGACGAGACCCCGGAGCTCATGCCGGCGCCGATCCTCCTGGCCCACAAGCTGACCCGGCGACTGGCGGAGCTCCGCCACAGCGGACGGCTCCGCTGGCTACGCCCCGACGGCAAGGCCCAGGTCACCGTGGAGTACGAGGGCGACCGGCCCATCGGGATCGACACGGTCGTGGTGAGCACACAGCACTCCCCCGACATGACGCTCGAAGTGGTGCGCAGGGAGGTCATCGAGCACGTCATCGTGCCCACCATGCCCGGGGAGCTGTTCGACCGCTCGAAGTGCACCTTCCACGTGAACCCCACCGGCCGGTTCGTGGTCGGCGGGCCCCACGGGGATGCCGGACTGACCGGCCGGAAGATCATCGTGGACACCTACGGCGGCGCCGGCCGGCACGGCGGTGGCGCCTTCAGCGGGAAGGACCCGACCAAGGTCGACCGCTCCGCCGCCTACGCCGCCCGCTGGGCCGCGAAGAACGTGGTCGCCGCCGGGCTGGCCCGACGGTGCGAGATCCAGCTGGCGTACGCCATCGGCGTGCCGGAGCCGGTCTCGATCCACATCGATTCGTTCGGCACCGGCCAGGTGGCCGATGAGGCGATCGCCCGGGCCATCCGGGAGGTCTTCGACTTCCGGCCGAAGGCGATCATCGAGACCCTCGGCCTCGACCAGCCCATCTACCGGCCCACCGCGGCGGGCGGGCACTTCGGCCGGGAGCCCGCGGAGAAGCAGGTCAATGGCCGGACGGTCCAGCTCTTCACGTGGGAGCGGACGGACCGGGCCGAGGCGCTGAAGAGCGCCGTCCGTTGAGGCGGCGCGGGGCGGAAGGGCTCGCTGGCGTGGGCCGCGGGTCGCGGCGTACGGGAGCCCGGTGAACCCCGGGAGCGACTGCGGAGTACCACCTGAGGGGTCGGGAACCGTTCCGCTGGGGGAGCGATGAAGGAAGTCACCGTACAGAGTCTGGGGCTGGATCGGAGTTCGAACACTCCCGTGGTCATACTCCAGGAGAAGGATGGAAGTCGCGTGCTGCCGATCTGGATCGGGCCCGGTGAAGCCAGCGCCATCGCCATGGAGCTGGCCGGGATGAGCTTCTCCCGGCCCCTGACCCACGACCTCATGACCTCGGCCATCCGGGGACTCGGTGGCTCCCTTCAACGCGTGGTCATCACCAGGGTCGTGGAGAACACCTACTACGCCGAGATGATCATTCGTCGCAACGGCGAGTTCTTCAGCCTCGACGCCCGGCCCTCCGACTCCATCGCCATGGCGCTCCGGATGGACGCCCGGATCTTCACCAGCGACGAGCTGCTCGAGGACACGGCCATCGAGATCGCCGAGCCGTCCGGGTTCGACCCCTCCATGGAGCCCGATGAGTTCGGAGAAACCGAGGAAGGGGTCGAGGGCCGGCCGCCGCCCGAGGATCTGAAGGAGTACCTGCGGCGGCTCCACCCCGAGGACTTCGGCCGTTTCAGTCCGTGACCGCGTCCCGCGCGTGGGCCTGCCTCCTCGCCCTGTGCGTCGTGGCGGCTCCGGCGACCGCCCAGGAGCTGACCGGCGTGGCGCTGGGGCCCGACGGTCAGCCTCTCGGCGGGGAGGCCGTGGCCCTCCACCGGGTCGGCGGCATGGGGGGCGGCGCCTTCGTCGCCACCGACACCACCAGCGCCGACGGCGCGTTCCGCTTCGAGCTCGGGCCCGACTCCGCCGTCTACTTCGCGGCCATCCGGTACGGCGGCCGCATGTACATCGGTCCCGCGGTCCAACCGGGCACCGTTCCGATCGCCGACTACCTGCTCCAGGTCGATCCGGCCAACGAGGCCGGCGCGGTCGCGACCGGTCTCTCCAGCCGGCCGCAGACGCCACCCCGAACCACCTCGCCTGGCACCGCCGTGCCCTCGAGCTCGGATGCCGGTGCGCTCCTGCTCGTGGGACTGCTCGCCCTCGGCGCGGCAACGGCATTCTTCTTCGCGGCGCCCCGCTACCGGCAGCGGCGCACACGGGAGGCGCTCATCGAGCTGGCCGCCATCGAGAACGCACTCGCAGATGCCACCGACGAGGACGACACGGCCGAGCTGCGGGCCGATCGCGACCGGCTCCGGGCCGGCCTGGCGCCACGCCCCTGACATGCCGCTGGTCACGGCCGACGCCACCATCCTCCAGGCGTTTCCGTACAGCGAGACCAGCAAGATCCTGCGACTCCTGACGTCCGACCACGGCGTCCAGAGCGTGATCGCGAAGGGAGCCCGCCGGCCGAAGAGCCGGTACGGCGGCATCCTCGAGCCCTTCACCGACGGCGTGGCCATCTTCTATCTGAGGGAGAATCGGGACCTGCACACCCTCGGCGGCTTCGAGCTCGGCCATCCTCGCCAGCTCCTGGGTCGCGACCTCGTCCGCTTCGGAGCCGCATCCCTGCTGTCGGAGATCGTGCTCCGGACCGGCAGCGGCCAGGAATCGCCCGAGGTGTTCGGCGCGCTGCGATCCGCGCTGTCGGACCTCGAGCGGGTCCCGGCCCACCAGCTCGAGGCCGTGGCCCTCGCCCATGCGTGGACGCTCATCACTGCCCTCGGGTTCGGGCCCGCCCTCGACCGCTGCGTCCACTGTGCCGCACCGCTGGCCGACGAAGGCGACCTCTTCTTCGACTACGGAGCCGGCGGGTCGCTGTGCGGCGAGTGTGGCGGCGGCGCCGGCGCCGGACGCGTGATCCCGGCCGCCGCCCGGCGCGACCTCGGCGCCCTCGCCGCTGGCCACGTGGTCGAGCTCGACAACACCGCGGCGCACTGGCAGCTGCTCTCCAGGTTCCTGGCCTACCACCTGGTGGACGCCGGCGCACTCCGCTCCATCGACTTCCTCGCCGAGGCGATCCGCACATGAAGGCCGTCCTCGGGACCGCCGGCCATATCGACCACGGGAAGACGGCGCTGGTGCGCGCCCTCACCGGCGTCGACACCGACCGACTGCCCGAGGAGAAGCGCCGGGGCATCAGCATCGACCTGGGATTCACGCGGTTGACGCTGGGAGATGCCCAGATCGGGATCGTGGATGTCCCCGGGCACGAGGACTTCATCCGGAACATGCTGGCCGGCGCCACCGGCGTCGACCTGCTGCTTCTCGTCGTGGCCGCCGACGAGGGGGTCATGCCCCAGACCCGGGAGCACGTGGCCATCGCCGAGCTGCTCGGGGTCCGCTCCGCCGTCGTCGCCCTGACCAAGGCCGACCTGGCGGAGCCCGACTGGCTCGACCTGGTCCGGATCGACCTCGAGGAGTTCCTCGACGGCACCGCCTTCGCCGGCGCGCCCGTGGTCGTCACCGCCGCCACGACGGGGCAGGGAATGGACGAGCTGCGGGATCGCATCGACGACGCCCTCGGCGAGACCCGCCGTCGCACCGACGACCTCCTCCGGCTGCCCGTCGACCGGGCATTCACCGTTCGCGGCACCGGGACGGTCATCACGGGCACCGTGTGGAGCGGGCGCCTCGAGCGAGACCAGCGGGCGGTCCTCCTCCCGGGCGACGTCGAGGCCCGGGTCCGCGGACTCCAGGTCCACGGCGAGGACCGCGACATCGTCGAAGCGGGCGAACGGGCCGCCGTGGCGCTGGCCGGCGTCGACCGGGACCGGGTCGCCCGGGGCATGACCCTGGTCACCGACCCGGCATGGCAGTCGACCGACAGGCTCACCGCCCGGCTCCGGGTCCTCCCCCACGGGGACTGGAGCCTGGAGCCCTGGCAGCGGGTTCGGGTCCACCTCGGCACCGCCGAGGTGCTGGCCCGCACCGCACTCCTGGACGACGACGAGATCCTCCCACCCGGCGCCGAGGGCTGGGTCCAGCTCCGACTCGAGACCCCACTCCTCGCCCGGGCAGGCGACCGCTGCGTCGTTCGGTCCTACTCGCCCGTCACCACCATCGCCGGAGGCACCGTCGTCGAGCCGCTCGCCCCGAAGCGATCCCGCATCGGCGACGACGCCTCCCGCTTCGAGGCCATCGCCCCAGGCGGCACCGGCGCCGTCCGGGCGCTTCTGGAAGGCGCGGGCACCACCGGTGTGCCGCTCGCGGCCCTGCCCATCCTGGCCGGGGCACGGCCCGAGGAGGTGGCGGAGGTGCGCCGGGCGGCCGTCGAGGCCGGCGACCGCCTGTTCGACCCCGGCGCCCTGGATACCCTGCGGGAGCGCCTGCGCGACGCCCTCGACCGCCACCACGCCGGCCGGCCCCTCGAGCCCGGAATGGACCCCGAAGAGCTCCGACGCGCCGGCGGCGCCGACCCTGGCCTGACCGAGCACGCCATCGAGGAGCTCCTCCACGAAGGCGTCGCCGTGGCCCGGGAGGGGCGGATCGCCCGGGCGGACTGGTCGCCCGTGCTCACCGCCGCCCAGGAAACCCTCAAGGGACGGATCGCCACTGCACTGGCCGACGCCGGCCCCGCCGCCCCCCGCATCGACGAGCTCACCGCAGCCCTGGACGGCGCCGCGGAGGTGCCCGAGCTGCTGGCCCTCCTCGAGGACGAGGGCGCCGTGGTCCGGGTCGAGCCCGACCTCTACCTCGACGCCGCGGCGCTGCAGGCCGTGGCGAACGCGGTCCGGGACCGGCTCCGGGGCCGGGAGGGCCTCGGCCCGGCCGACTTCCGGGACGCCATCGACGTCTCCCGCAAGCACCTCATGCCCCTCCTGGGATACCTCGACCGGGAAGGCGTCACCGTCCGCGACAGAGAGGGCCGGTCCGTCCCAGGGCCTTGATATTGCTGCACATACGGCATCGGGACGCTTGCAAGGGGGTTGACCCCGGCTACCGCGGGGGTGTAGTATGATTCAGGAACTTGTATCCACCAGGTTATTGGGATCTGGAGGGCGATCGAACCTCAGTTACTGCACAGCTGGATTGTGCGGAGCGGGCCAATGAGACGTCTGATGATACTCGGCGTCTGCTCTCTCCTCTTCTTGACGCTTACCCCCGTACTGGCGGCGCAGGATGTCGGGAGCGACGCGGGACCTCCGGCGAACGAATCCGGCTTCGAGCTACAGCAGAACTATCCGAATCCGTTTCGGACGACCACGCGCATCCCCTTCGAGTTGCATTCCGAGCTCTTCGAGGACGGCCCGGTCGAAGTCACCATGCGGATCTTCAATGTCCTGCAGCAGTTCGTGGCCTACCCCACGGCACTGAATCATCCGGGGAGCAGTGGGTCGGAGATCGAAGGGCTTGTATACAATACGCCCGGCCAGTGGGAAGCGTTCTGGGATGGCCGGGACAGGAATGGCCGGCAGGTAGCGTCGGGAATGTACTACCTGCAGGTCACGGTGAAGGGCCAGCGCAGGATCATGCCCATGATTCTGAGACGCTGAGCCTGTCCACCCTGCCAGGGAAAGGGCGCCCACCCCGGGTTCGGGGTCGGGCGCCCTTTCTCCATCCCGTCAGCCCATGAAGTAGAGGAAGCGGCCGCAGTGGGCGCAGTTGTTCAGGGCGTTCCGCTCGTCGGGATCGGAAGCGATGGCCGTGGGCACCGCGACGAAGCATCCGTAGCAGGTCCCGTTGATCGCGGGGACCACCACCCGATCCATGCTGGCGGCGAGCCGGTTGTAGCGGCTCCGGATCGTGGGCTCGAGCTCGCTCTCCAGGTCGCCGATCTTCTCCTCGAGCTGCTCGGCGGCGGCCTCGATGTCGAGTCCGAACTCGTCGCGCTGGACGTCCGTGGCGGTGTCGCCCTGGATGAGCTCCCTCCGCTGCGCTTTCAGGTCCTGGATCTGGAGCAGGATCTCTAGCTGTGCATGCATGACGTCTAGATGGATTTCTCTTCGAGGAGGGCCAGGAACTCGTCCGCGGTCTGGAGCTCGGCGAGCCGCTCCGGCACGTCCGCTTCCTTGGCGAATTGGGCGATCTTGCCGAGCACCGGGAGGTACTGGTTGCTGACCTCCAGCGGTGGGGCGACGATCAGGAAGAAGTGGTGGACCGGTGCGTCGTCGATGGCGCTGTACTCGATCCCGTCGACCTTGCGGCCGAACGCGATCCGGAGACGGTTCACCACCAGCGACCGGCAGTGCGGGATCGCGATGCCCCGCCCGATCCCCGTCGACCCGAGGTTCTCCCGGCGCTTGAGCATCTTGAAGAGGATGCCCTCGCTCTTCTCGTCCAGTGAGAGAAGCCCGATCAGCTCCTTGACGATCTCGTCCTTGGACTCCCCCTGCAGGTCGAGCTCGACCGCTTCCGTATCGAAAAACTCACGCAGTATCATCTCTGTGTCCTCCCTTACCACACGCAGCCAAGTTCCGGCGCAAGCGTGACAAGATACCCATGTGCGAAATCAGTGTAAAGCCTGAACGGTTCGGTAATTGAACCCGCCCACGGGCCCTGTTAGATTCGTGCCATGGCTCTACTGGACCGGATCTTCGGGCCCGATCGGACCCCGCTCTACCTCGCTCCCCAGGCCGGTGTGAGCGAGTCCCCGTTCCGCCGCCTCTGCCGGGGCTTCGGCGCCGACGTGGTGGTGAGCGAGTTCATCAGCGCCGAGGGCCTGCGCCGGGGCAGCGACCGGACCTGGGAGTTTCTGCGCTTCGACGAGGCGGAACGACCCATCGGCGTCCAGATCTTCGGCGGCGACCCCGTCGCCATGGCCGAGGCCGCCGCCCTGGTCGAGGAGGTGTACGGCCCGGATTTCGTGGACATCAACTTCGGCTGTCCGGTCAAGAAGGTGGTCAGGCGGAACGGCGGGTCGGCCTGCCTCCGGGACCTGGATCTGGTGGAAGCCATCATCCGGGCGGTGGTGGACGCGGTGACGCTGCCCACCACCGTCAAGATCCGGAGCGGGTGGAGCGAGGAAACCCGCGATCCGGTGGGCATCGGGCTCCGCTGCCAGGACGCCGGCGCCCGGGTCCTGACCCTGCATGCCCGGTCCCGGACCCAGATGTACTCGGGCGAGGCGGACTGGAGCGAGATCCGGGCTGTGGTCGATGCGCTGGACATCCCCGTCATCGGGAACGGCGATGTCCGTACCGGCGAGGACGCCCTCCGGATGCGGGAGGAGACCGGCTGTGCCGGCATCATGATCGCCCGGGGCTCCCACGGCCGGCCGTGGCTCTTCCGGGAGGCCCGGGCCGCGCTGGATGGTCGGCCGATCCCGGCGTCGCCCGACGTGGAAGAGCGGTTCCGGATCGTCCTCGAGCACGCCCGCAACGCCATCGCGTTCGAGCGGGACGAGCGACGGGCCATGGTGGAGTTCCGCAAGCACCTCGGGTGGTATACGAAGGGTCTGCCCGACGGGCGAGCGCTCCGACAGGAGCTCTTCCAGGTCACGTCGCTGGTCGAGGCGAGGGATCGGCTCGAGGCCTACATCGCCGGCGCCGGAGTCAGGGCATGAAGGAACGGGTCCTCGAGCTCCTGGCCCGGGTGGCGGCCGGCGAGCGGTCGCCCGAAGAGGCCCTCGAGACCCTCGCCTGGCTCCCGATCGAGGCCGTCGGCGACAACGGCGACGCCGCGTTCGCACGGCTCGACCACCACCGCCGGCTCCGCCAGGGCCATCCGGAGGTGGTGTTCGGGCCGGGCAAGACGCCGCACCAGCTCCTGGCGATCTGCAGGGCCTTCCACAGGCGCGGTGAGGGCTTCCTCGTGACCCGCGCCGCGCCCGACGCCCTCGACCGTCTGGCCGGGGCCTTCCCGGATGGCGAGCGATCGGACACGGCCCGGACGTTCCACGTGGCCGGCGATGAGGCGTGCCGCGAGGGGGGCGGCCTCGTCCTCGTCGTCACCGGGGGGACCGGCGACATGTCCGTGGCCGAGGAGGCCGCCGTGACCGCGGCCGCGTTCGGCAACCCCGTCGAGCGGCTCTACGACGTGGGCGTGGCCGGGATCCACCGGATCCTCGATAACGCCCCGCGCCTGCGACAGGCCGCGGTGGTGATCGTGGCGGCCGGGATGGAAGGGGCGCTCCCGTCCGTCGTGGGCGGGCTGGTGGGCGTGCCCGTGATCGCGGTGCCGACGAGCGTCGGCTACGGCGCCTCCTTCGGCGGCCTCGCCGCGCTCCTGGGCATGCTCAACAGCTGCGCCGCCGGCGTGACCGTCGTGAACATCGACAACGGCTTCGGCGCCGCCGTGGCCGCCACGCGGATCAACCAGGTGGCGGGACAGCCCGACGCGATGGACGTGGGCACGGACGTTGCCCCCGGCGCGGAGCCCGCCACCGCCGACGCCGACCCCGCGACGACGTGATCGGGCTGGGCATCGCGGTCCCCGGCGCCCTTCTCCTCCTCTGGCTCCTCCTCTCCGTTCCCGACGGCCTGACCGGCTGGGACCTGCTGGCGGGCATCCCGGTGGCTCTCCTGGGCCTCCTGGCCGCGACCCGATGGCCGGGGCTCGGGGAGTGGGTCCGGCGGCACCTGCTCCCCGCTCCGCCGGAGGAGCCGCCAGGCGACCCGGCGGCGCTGGACCCCGCCGTCCTGCCCACCGCCCTCCAGTCGATGCTCCGGTCCCTGGCCGTCGAGCTCCAGGCCCATCGACTGGCCGTCTGGCGCGTCGACCGGCCCCGCAACCGCCTCGAGCCCGTCCACGTCTTCGGCCCGGCCCTGGCTCCCACGTCCGCCGAGGGCAGCCCCCTCACCTGGGCGGCGACCGAGCGGGGGGCGATCCACCTCGATCCGGCGCCCCACTGGGCGCTGGGCGCGGTCGTCGCCGTGCCCGTGGACGCGAGCCGCGTCCTGACCATCGAGTGGCCGGTCGACGCGCAGCCGCCGCCACGGGGCCTCGTGCTCCGGGCCGCCGCCCACCTCGGGCCCTTCCTCGCCCTCCACGACCAGCAGCGACACGCCGTGGCCGCCACCGCCCGGATCGAGGGGATCACGGAACTGCTCCGGTCCGTACCGCGTCGGGAGGACGCCGCCGCGATGCCCGACGGGCTGGCGCTGACGGCGGTCGAGGTGCTGGGTGCCCGCGGCGCCGTCGTCGCCCTCTGGAACGGTGAGGAGGGCACCGTCCTGGCCCGGGCGGGGGAGGGCGAGGGACCCGACCCGGGCACGACCTTCCGGGCCGCCGATGGCGACCTCGCCCACGCCGCCCGGACCGGCGCCGTCCTCCACCGCGAGCCCGGCAGCGCCCCGCCGCTGGCCGCCGCCGACGAGCGCTGGGAGCGGGGCGGCACCTATCGCGTCACGATCCCCCTCGTGGATCCCGGGGACGTGGCCCGCGGTGCCGTCGCCGCCTGGGGGACAGAGCCCCTCGCGGGGCAGGGGGTCACCCTCCTGCAAGCGCTCGCCCCGCTCCTCGCCCTCCAGCTCGCACAGGCCGGCGACCTCGCCCGCTTCCGGCACCAGGCCACCGTCGACCCCCTCACCGGCCTCCCCAACCGCGCCGCCCTCGACCAGGAGCTCGTGCAGATCCGCGCACGCTTCGACCGGTATCGACGGCCTGTCGCCGCCCTCGTCATCGACCTCGACCACTTCAAGCGCATCAACGACAGCTACGGCCACGAAGCCGGCGACGCCGTCCTCCGGCACGTCGCCCACGTCATCCGCGCCATCATCCGCGAGGCCGACTTCCCGGCACGGTTCGGCGGCGAGGAGCTCGTCGTGCTCCTGCCCGAGACCATGCTCCGGCCCGCCATCGACGTCGCAGAGCGCATCGTCGCTGCCGTGGCCGCCGCACCCGCCGACGTGAACGGCGAATCCATCGCCGTCACCGCCTCCGTCGGCGCCAGCGCTTGCCCGGAATGCGTCGAGGATCCCACCGGCCTCTTCGCC
>CAYMLW010000012.1:0-27854 GCA_964391035.1 uncultured Gemmatimonadaceae bacterium | reverse complement strand
CCCCTCCAGGGATTCCAACATGAGGCCGGAAGACCACTAATGCAAGAGTATTGAGCCTAGACCTCGCGTTCCCGACCGAGTCCGTCTTCACCGCACGGATCGGGCTCTTCGAGACCGAGTACCCGGACGCCGAGGCCCGCCAGCTCTTCTACGACGACCTGCTCCGCGACCTCCAGGGCGACCCCGCCATTGCCGCGGCCGCCCTCACCAACTCGCTCCCGGGCACCGGCTCGCCCCGGACCCGGATCGCACGACAGGGCGAGTCGTACCACGACGAGCAGGAGCAGCCCTGGGTCCGCTCCGCCTGGGTCTCCGCCGGCTTCTTCGAGACCTTCGAGACGCGCGCCCTCCGGGGCCGGGTGATCGACGAGCGCGACACACGGGACGCGCTGCCTGTCGTCGTCATCAACGAGTCCTTCGCCGCCGACATCTTCGAGGGCGACGATCCCCTCGGCGCACAGATCCGGCTCGGCCCCGCCGCCGACGAGGCGGAGCCGTGGCACACCGTGGTCGGCGTGGTGCCCGACATGGCCATGGACGGCGTCTTCGAGCAGCCCGACGACGTCCACCGCGGCGTCTTCCTCCCCCTGGCCCAACAGGACGCCCGTTTCGTCTCCATCGCCGTGCGACCCCGCAATGCCGCCGACCCCATGGCCATCACCCCGACCGTCCGACGCGCCGTCCAACGGCTCTCCTCCGATACGCCGCTCTACTGGGTCCGGACGCTCGAGGAGAACCTCGACCAGGAGCTCTGGGCCATCGACGTGTTCGGCGGGATCATGATCGTCTTCGGGTTCATCGCCCTCGTCATGGCCGTGGCCGGGCTCTACGGCGTCACCGCCTTCACCGTCGGGCGCCGCACCCACGAGGTCGGGATCCGCATGGCCATGGGCGCCGCCAGCCGCGACGTCCTCGGCCTGATCCTGAAGCAGGGTGCCACCCAGATCGCCCTCGGCCTCGTCGCCGGCCTCGGCCTTGCCGTGCTCCTCGCAATGGCCCTCCGGGAGATCCTCTTCCGGGTCGAGCCCATGGACCCCGTCGTGTGGGCGAGCATCACTGGGCTGCTCACTACCACCGCCCTCGTCGCCTCGGCGATCCCCGCCCTGCGGGCCGCCCAGGTGGATCCGGCACGGGCGCTGCGGAGGGACTAGCCCGGGCGCTGTGAGCGGGCGTGGAGGCTTCCCCTGCCGGGCCTCTGCCGTCACATTTGTCCGCACATGCCGAAGCCCACAGCCCTGGACGACCCGCTCCGTCTGCGTACCCTCCGGGACGCCGTGCTCCTGGACTCGCCGGCCGAGGAGGCGTTCGATCGCCTCACCGGCCTGGCCGCCCGCATCCTGGAGGCGCCGGTCTCGCTGGTTTCCCTCGTCGACGAGGACCGCCAGTTCTTCAAGAGCTGCATCGGGCTGCCCGAGCCGTGGGCCTCGCAGCGGGAGACATCCCTCGACTACTCCTACTGCCAGCACACCGTTACCACCGGCGAGCCGCTGATCATCGACGACGCCCGGGAGCACCCCCTCGTCCGGGACAGCCCGGCCATCCGCGACCTCAATGCCATCGCCTACGCCGGGATCCCCCTCGAGCTGAAAGGACAGCCGCTGGGCAGCTTCTGCGTGGTCGACTCCCACCCGCGGCGCTGGACCGAGCGCGAGGTCGAGATCCTGACCACGCTGGCCGAGAGCGTCATGGCCGAGATCCAGCTCCGGGTCACCGCCCGGGAGCTCGAGCAGGCCGCCCGGGAGCGGGAGGAAGTGCTGAGCATCGTGAGCCACGACCTGCGCAACCCCCTCGGCTCCGTCGTCGCCGCGTCCGAGCTCCTGGATCACCCCGGGCTCCCGGACGACCAGCGCAACCGCCAGGTCGAGATCATACGACGCGCCGGCCAGCGCATGCTCCGCCTCACCAACGACCTCCTCGACCTCGCCCGCCTCGATGCCGGCGCCATCGAGCTCGACCCCGCCCCGGTCCACGTCGCGCAGCTCCTCCGCGACGCCGCCGACATGGCCGCCGCGCTCCTCGAGGATGACATCACCCTCGCCGTCGAGCCGCCCGACGACGACGTCACCGTCCGCCTCGATGCCGACCGCATCCACCAGGCGCTGTCCAACCTCCTGAACAACGCCCTCCGGGTCACCCCCGATGGCGGACGCATCACCCTCCGCGGCCGGCTCGTCCACGAGCCGGACGGCGACACGGACGGCGCCGATCCCGCGGACTCCCCGGACACTGCCGGCCACCCCACCGCAGGAGCCTCGCTCGTCATCGAGCTCGAGGACACCGGCCCCGGCATCCCCCCGGAACAGCTGCCCCGCGTCTTCGATCGCTATTTCCAGGGGGAAGGCGCCGCCCGCGGCACCGCCGGTCTCGGCCTGGCCATGGTCCAGGCCATCGCCGAGGCCCACGACGGGATCGCACGGGCCGAGTCGGAGGAAGGGAAGGGGTCGCGGTTCACTGTCGAGATCCCGGTCTCACCGAGGGAGCCAGGCTAGGCCGGACCCCCCGGCGGGCCCCGTCACCGGGGGGCACACCGGGGCGCTGCCGTAGCGGTCGCGAACCCGGAGTGAGCCTACCGGACCTCCCAGAGCTCCGTCTCCGGGTGGAACGCGGCCCACGCGAACCAGAACGCCACGTAGGCCTCGGGCACGGGCTCGAGCCGGGTCCCGGCCAGCGGGCCCTCGATGGCCACGCCGTCCACGGTCCACATGCTCCCGGTCCGGTCGTCCACGATTCCGGCCAGGTGCCCGGTGAAGGCCAGATGCGTGCCATCGTCGAGCTCCGGGAGGAACGCCATGGCGGCCCGCCGGTGGGCGTCCCAGAAGATCACGATGTCCCGCCCGTTCACCGTTTCGTGCACCGCGGCCAGCGGCGTGTGGTTGTCGTCATCGAGCGCGCCGAAGGGGAAGGCGATGCCACCCCCGTCCGCCGCCGGAATGCCGAGGACCCGTTCCTTGGGCGGGCGGCGCCCGTCGATACCGCCCGCCAGGGGGAAGAGGAGGTTGGCGTTGTCCGGCTCGTCGTAGTCGCCGTACGGATCCACCTCGTAGTCCCGGGAGATTCCGGTCTCGTTGGTCACGACGCGGGTCCCGGGGTTCAGCTGTCTCCAGCCCTCCCAGCGCATCTCCATCACGGGGTACATGGGAAGCGCGGTGCCGTCCCGGGTCCCGCACCGCGCACCCGCCAGCATCTGGGGCCAGAGCGATTCTTCGGCGTTCCGGTCGTACATGATGAGGTTGTTCTGGTACAGCAGTCCGGACACGCCGAACTCGGCATCATCCGCCGGACCCCGGTCGAACGCCATGCTCGACCCCGTCAATGGACAGTGCGTGACGGCCAGCGACAGATCCCCGATGTCCAGGTTCACGATCTCGTGCCACCGAAGGATGGCGAGGGGGATCGCGATGGCTTCCTGCTCCACCACCAGGCCGACCACCCGGTCCTCGTCCTTCAGGTACTCGGTGCCGGCCCCCCCGTGGCGGGCCGTGGTCGGGTTGGTGAGGGCCGGGATCGCGTCCCGGGCGGCGCCGGCGAAGATCTGAGACTCCGGAATGCTGCAGGTCAGCGTCGGGGCCGGCCGATCGTCGTCCGGTGCACCCGGCCCCTCGGGGTCTCCGCTCGGCCCGGTCCCGTCCCCGCACGACGAGGCGAGCACGACGGCCAGGGCGCCGAACACGATGCGGTACCGATCTGTCTTCATCACGAACCTCCATCCCGCGAGCTTTCCTCTCGAATGGCGAACCGGTGCCGCACCCTGAAGGTTCCATCGACCTCCGCATCTTCCGTGGTGAGCCGTTCGGCGAGTCGCCCCCGCCGTGCTTCCCGCAACTCGCCGCGAGCCCGCGCGCGACCGCCCACCCGAGATGCTTCACGTCGCTCGGCTCCCACCAGCAGCATGGGACGGCGAGAACCCTGTCCGGGACCAGTCACGCTGACTGTTCTACTCCGTGCGCCCGAAGTCCCGCTCGTGCAGCAGCGTGTAGGTGAACGAGTTGCCGAACGCCGCCTTCCCCTTTTCGCACACCTCCATCAGGTAGTTGAACTGGAGCGGGTCACAGAGGACCTGGCAGCCCGCGCTCCAGCGGTCCACGTTCAGCGACTCGTTGAAGCGGGAAGCCCTGTGGAGGTTGATCGCGAAGACCCCCGTCTCCTCCCTCCCGGACCCGAAGTCGAGCCCGTCGACCCCCGCCTTCCGCGGTCTCGCCGACGGCCCGATCCTCCTCTCCGGGCCTCGACTCCTGTCCCTACAGTCCCAGCCTCGGCTGTACCGGATCGGTCTCCGCCCGCTTCCGACGACATCGCCGCTCCCACCCCCCGTCGCGGTCCCGGACCTCGACGTTCATCCCGACCGGCGCGAGCCGCCGCACATGCGCCGCACCCGCGGACGCGACGGCAGGTCGAACCCGAGGTACGTGTCGGCGAGGAGGAGGATGCGGAGCGGGTGAGACATACCCAGAAGGTACGAGGTTCGGTCTTTGTTCGGTAGCCCGCACCGCGGGCTCCGTCCCGCGGCAGAACCGCCGGGTGGGGGTCGCACAGGCGGGACGAAGACTGTCACACCCCCTCTCTACCTTCCCGTCGTCCGCCCGATCGAGGGCTGACCATGACCCACGGAGGCTGTACATGAACACACAGATCTTGCTGGACCAGGAGCCGGTTGCGGATGGCGGATACCTCGTCCGCGCGCTCCTCGAGATCACCGGTGAGGCGCCCCGGCGCGACGACCGCCCGCCCCTCGATTTCGCCGTGGTCCTCGACCGCTCCGGCTCCATGCACGGCGACAAGCTGGTCCGGGCGAAGGAAGCGGCCGCGCTCCTGGTCCGGCGGATCGGAGACGACGACGTGATCAGCCTCGTCGCCTACGACGACGAGGTCCGGACCCTCGCCGCCCGGGCCCCCGGTGCCCGGCGCACCGAGCTCCTCACCCGCATCGCCGGGCTCCGGACCGGCGGCACCACGAACCTCTCCGGCGGCTGGCTGCGGGGCAGGGAGCTCGTGGCCGAGGGGCTTCGCAATCGAGGGGGAACGGAGCGGCCGGACCCCGGGTCGGCCGCCAACGCGAACGCGAACGCGAACGCCAACGCCAACGCCAGCGTCGTCCACCGCGTGCTGCTCCTGACGGACGGTCTCGCCAATGTCGGTATCGTCGACCCGGACCGGCTCCGCGACCTGGTGGCCACGGCCAGTGCCCGCGGCGTCTCGACCTCCACCATCGGCTTCGGCGTGGGATACGACGAGCGGCTGCTCCGGTCCATGGCCGAGGCCGGGGGCGGGAGCACGTACTACATCGAGTCGCCGGACCAGGCGCCCGCCATCTTCGAGGCCGAGATCGAGGGCCTCCTGGCGCTGGCGGCCCAGAACGTGGCCGTGACCGTGGCGCCCGGGGCGGCGGTCGAGCACGTGGTGGTCCTCCACGGCTACCCGCGCGCGCCCACCGACGACGACACCCTCCGCCTCGAGCTCGGCGACCTCTACGCCCTCGAGCCCAAGACCCTCCTGGTGGAATTCCTCATCGGCGACGAGGCCCTCGCGGGCACCGACGCCGGCGACGCCGACGGCGAGTCCGAGGTCGACGTCGCAACCCTCACCTTCGAGGCCCACGTCCTGCTCCCTGATGGCGGCGTCGAGAAGCGCACCATCACGCTGCCCATCACGGTCCGCCGGGACCGGGCCGCCATCGTGAATCCACGGGTCCGCCGCGAGGCGCTCCTCCTGGAGGCGGCGCGCGCGCGCGAAGCGGCCCTCGACGACCGGGCCGAGGGCCACTTCGACGACGGCGCCCGGAAGCTCCGGGACATGGCCGACAGGCTCGCGCCCCACGCCGCCGATGACGCCGAGATCTCCGATGAGGTCGAGGACCTCCACGACCTGGCCGAGCGCTACACCCGCGACCGGGTCACCGAGGCCGACGCCAAGTGGATGGCCCAGCGGGTGTACAGCGTGAGCGAGAGCAAGCGGGCGGCGATGGAGGCGGTCCGGCGGGGCAGGGGGGAGAAGCGGCGGGGTCGCCGGGAAGAGTAACCCGACGGTCCGGTGGGCTCGCCCGGTGCGGTCGCCTCGGCGGCGTGTGGCCGCGCCCGGCGAGTCCCATGAGCCGGTCCGGCCGGTTTTCTCGTGATAGGGGACAGAGAAGCCCCGATCTGTCCGACCGCGTCGATACCGGAGGCACGCCATGGATCCCCGTACAGCCCTCGTCCCGTTTCTGGTACTCCTGCTCGGAGGCGGGACCCGACCGTCCGGCGATGCCGCGACCGGCGCCCACCCGGCGGCCGGGGCCGCACCTGCTGTACCGGGGCCGTGCGTCGTGGAGATCCCGTACACCGGATCGTCGGGCCAGGAGGGGATCGAGCGGGTCGAGCTGGATCGGGGCGAGACGTCGACGGTAAACCAGTCGGGCACCCACTACGTGATCAACCTGGCGGAGCGGCCGTCGAGCGCACGGGTCAGCACGCCCACGGGCGGCTGGAAGTGGGTGCGTCTCGGGGAGGACGAGCGGGACCCGGCCGTCGGCAACTACTTCCCGGCCGCAACGGTGGCGGCGGTCCGGTGCGAGTACCTGTACGAGTCGCCGGTGGCCATGTTCACGGCGCTGCGGTCGGAAGGCACGGGCGAGGTCCAGGCGGCCGGTGATGTGGCGGAGGAGTTCGAGCTCGACGCGGCGGGGCTGCTGGACGAGCTCGAGCCGCACTTCTCGGTCGGCACGACCCTCGGCCGGGTCCTGGCCGAGCACTTCGGCTACTCGGTCGACGCCATTGCGGACGTCGCTGCCGATCGGGGCTACGACGCCGTGGGGGCCATGACCGCCGTCCTGGGCGCGACCCCGCACGGCCAGATTCCGGACTGCGGTCCGGCCTTCGCGGCGCTGCGGTCCGCGGACTACCTGCCCGTCGAGATCGCCGAGGCCTATCGCACCACGCCGGCGTCCACTGCCTCCATCGAGGACCGGTACATCGTCGGTTGCATGCGGAGCGCGGATTTCCCGGCGGAGGTGGCCGGTGCGACGATGGTGGACCTGTCGTCTACCATGGCGCCCCCGATGCTGATGCGGCTCCTGGAAAGTGCGCCATACGGACTCGGTGGCGCGGCCCGGGGCGCCGCGGCCGCCTTCAATGCCACGCCGCTCGAGGTGGCCGAATGGCTCGATGACACCACGTTCGGGAACGAGCTGAGCGCGTGGAGCGCCACCGTCGACATGCAGGCCGGCGCGCTGCGCGATGCGTTCGACGCTCCGGCCGACGCCGTCTTCGGTCTGCTCCGGGAGGTCGGCCATCCGCTGGACGATGCGGTGGCGGCCGTCCGCTCCGTGTTCTCCCTCGATGCCGTCGGGATGGCCACCGTCCTGGGCACCACGACGCTGACGGTCCCCCAGGTCGCGGCGGTCCTCCTGGACACCTATCCTCTGTCCGACTCGTTCAGCAGGATGGCGTCCCTCGTGGGGGTCCTGCGAACGGCTCGCTACCCCGTGGTCCCGGTGGTCCAGGCGGTCCAGGTCCTCGAGGCGAACGACCACCCGGCCATGGACGAGGCCCCGCTGCGGGACCGGCTGGTGGCCCGTTGGCTGGCGGAAGCCGGCTACTCGCCATCCGACGCCGTCACCGGCTATAAGGTCATGTACACCTATGTCCCGGCCTTCGGCGAGGGCGTCTGGCCGGTGATCGACGGGGACCGGAGCGACGCGGTGGCCTGGGCCGCCGCCGTGCGGGATGGCTTCGATGTCGGCGGCCTGGGCGTGGCCAGTCTCCTGTGGCCCATGGAGATCCGGATCCATGTCCTGCGGTCCCTCTTCGGTGCCAGCCCGTCGCAGGTCATCGACTGGCTCGTGCACAACAGCTCCGGGGGCGTCCGCTCCATCGGCGAGGCCATCGCGGCGGAGTACCAGGCGGAACCGGTGGATGCGGCCGGCTGGATGCGGGAGGCCGGCGTGCCCCTCGACTACGCCGTCGCCATGCTGGAGACGGGCTGGGACGCCCGCAGCGGCACCATATACGACGCCCATCGGCTGGCCTCCTGGCTCTTCCTGGCCGGCTGGGATCCCGCCGACATCGCCCTCGAGCTGGACGGCGACGCCGCCACGGAGGACGAGATCGCCGGCTGGCTGGCCGCCTGCGACGCGGCCCACTGCCCGCAGCCGGACCCGACGCCCGTCAGTCTGGTCTTCGAGGACGAGAGCGTGATCGGCGGCAGCATGGCCCGGGCGGAGGTGACGGTCGACTTCCCGTGGGACGATGGCGAGCTGACGGTCGAGAGCAGCCACCCGTCGGCGGCGCCGGTGCCGGCGACCATCCCGGCCACCGGGCAGGACGTGCTCGCCTTCGAGTTCCGGACCGGCGAGGTCTCGGGCCGCACGACGGCCACGATCACGGTCACCGGGCAGGGCCAGTCCCGGAGCGCCGAGCTCGGCATCCGGCCGCCGCCCATGACGTTGTCGAGCATCCACCTCGATACCCGGCGGGTGGACGTGGGCGGAAGCCTGAAGGGCCGGATCGGGGTCGAGGACATGCCGTCCGGCGCCCGTCCCATCGACGTCGACCTCTCGGTCCACGGCGTGACCGGGAAGGTGGAGCCGGAGGTGGTCACGCTGGAGCCCCGGCAGACCGCCGCGGAGTTCGTGGTCCACATCCCCCTCGGCGGGCGGGTCATCCGGAGCGCCACGACGGCCCATGTGGTCGCGAACAGCCGGCTAGGCGACCGGCGCCAGGCCTTCACCGTCGAGCCCGCGGACATCCACTTCGTCGCCGACCCCTCCGCGCTGACGCAGGGCGCGCGGTTCCGGCTGATCCTCGAGCTGTCGGAGCCGGCGCCGGCCCGCACCGGCACCACGCTGCTCCTGTCCGCGAGCGAGCCTCGCCTGGTGGACCTGCCCGACCGGATCGAGGTGGCTCCCGGCGAGCGACGCGCCGAGGTCGACGTGCGGGTGGCGAGTGCCCGATCGGTACAGCTCAGCAAATCGACCACGGTGACCATCGAGGTCCTCGCCCAGAGTGGCCGGGACACCGTGACCGTTGCGTCCACGCGGATCGAGATCCGGGTTCGCTGAGCCGCCGAGGACCCGACCCCTACGGCTCCAGCGCCGCCGCCAGCCGCTCCCGGGCCCGCCGGACTTCGGCCCGGGGCCCGGGATCCCCGTCCCGCCAGAGCTCGATGACCGTCCGGTAGTGCCGGGCGGCCTCCGCCGGGCGGCCCTGGGCGTCCCGGAGGGCCGCCAGCCGCAGGTGCGCCGGCCCGTGGGCGACGGGCTCGTGGATGTACGGGCCCAGGAACGACGCGTACCACCCGGCCGCCTCGTCCAGCCGGCCCGCCCGGTAGAGGGACTCGGCCAGGAGCCAGCGCGCCGCTGTCCGGGAGAAGAACGGCGAACGGGCGACCCGACCGTACGGCTGCCCGAAGTCGCCTCGGTCCGGCACGAGGAGCCTGGCCCGGGCGTCGGGGTCGTCGACCAGCCGGGCCCGGAGCTCGCGGCCGAGTGCCCGGGCCAGCGAGTCGTCGAGGGCCGTGCCCGGCCTCGCCTCGAGGCGCTCCGCGGCCCTCCGGACCCCGTCCGGGTCCCCCGCCCGGTCGGCCAGCGCGCCGCGGAGGTAGCTCCGGAGCGTCGCCTCGTACGGCTCGTGGAACGACAGGAACGGGTTGCTGGCCGGTCCGGGTGGCGGCCCGGTCCGCAGCGCGGCCCGCAGCGCGGCCAGCGTCGAGTCATCGGCGGGCGCGAAGGGCAGCGACCGGAGGTACGCCCGCTGGAGCAGGGTCGGGCCGGGCGCCAGGGTGGCGGCGGCGTCCAGGTGCCGGTCGGCCTCCGCCCATCGGCCCCGGCCGGCCTCGTAGATCGCCGTATGGAGGTGCCCGACGGCGCGCCAGTCCGCGGGCCGGTCCGGCGCCGTGAGCAGCTCGGCCACGGTGGCCGCGGCGGGGACGTGTGTGGCGAACGCCGCGAGTCGTCCGGCCACGATGCGCACCGCATTGGGCTCCCCGCCGCGCAGGGTGTCGAGGGCCGCGGCCCGGTCGACCGGGTCGCCCGTGACCATGGCGTGTTGTGCGCGGTACAGCGGGGCGAGCTCGGCGTCTGGGTCGAGGCGGGCGAAGAGGGAGTCGTAGTCGTCGTACCGTCGGTCCCGGGCCGCCAGGTCGGCGAGGTGGACGAGGCTCTCGTAGTGGTCGTAACCGGCCAGCGCGGCCGCTCGCTCGAACGGTTCCCTCGCCTCGGCCATGGACCGGCCACGGAGCGGGTTCATGTGGAAGTACAGCTCGCCCAGGTTGTACCACGCCTCCATGCGCGCCGGCTGCTCGGCCAGTACCGCCCGGTACAGGGACTCCGCCCGGTCCAGCTCCCCGTTCGGCCACGCCAGCACGGCGTCCACAAGGCGACGCTCCAGCCCGGGCAGCCGGTCCGCCAGCTCGACCGCCCGCTCCGCCGCCGCCTCCGACAGCCCGCTCCGGTAGCTCCAGCCGGCCGCCACGGAGAGCCGGTAATGGGCCAGCGCGAACAGGCTGTCCGTCTCGACGGCCCGGCGGAACGCCTCCAGGGCCCTCGAGAACCGGCCCTCCCGGAGCAGCCGCTCCCCCTCGAGGTAGTGCTTGAATGCCGGCAGCGATGACGTGGTCACAGACGCCACCTGGAGCAGCCGCTCCGTCGGGCCGCCCGCCTCCGCCACCAGCAGCTTCCCGGCGATCTCGTCCACCAGGTTGAAGAGCCGCTCGACATCCCCCTCGACGTACGCCCGGACCACGGGCTCGGCGCCCCCGTCGTACAGCCCGGCCCGGATCCGGATCCGGCCGGCCACCGCCACCACGTCGCCGAGCACGAACCGGCCGGCGCCGAATCCGGCGGCGATCCGCCCGGCCGTCGCCGGGTCCAGCCCCTCCCCGTC
The DNA here is from genome assembly GCA_964391035.1 of uncultured Gemmatimonadaceae bacterium. Classification (GTDB taxonomy): domain Bacteria; phylum Gemmatimonadota; class Gemmatimonadetes; order Longimicrobiales; family RSA9; genus JAWVYT01. Next base: position 17,001 of record CAYMLW010000012.1, on the reverse strand, counting down.
CCGAACCCGGGCCAGCAGCGCGCTCGGGTCCACCGTCCGCAGCCCGCCGGCCCCGTGCAGGCTCGCGCTGAGCAGGTCGGACAGCCCCTCCCGGAGGTAGTCCAGCTCCGCGGCGCCCCGAACCGTGAACGGGAGGACGGCCACGCGGGCGGGCGAAGGACCGGCCGGGTCCGGCCCGGCGGGGGCGGGGGCCGGGCCCCGCCCGCCGAGGAGCCACGCCACCCCGGCCAGCAGCCCCACCACCAGCGTCGCGGCCGCCAGCCGCCCGGGCACGGTGCCCCGAACCCGCGTTCCCATCCCGGCCCACCGGGAGAGCGGAGCTCCCGCCCGCCCGCCGGCCCTCGCCTCCCCGTCGGCCACGACCCCGGCCACCCCCGCCTCCGGATCGGTCCCCGCCGCCGCGTCGACCTGCGCCGTCGCCATGGCCTCGATGGCGGCGTCGGCGCTCGGGAACCGGGCGTCCGGGTCGCGGGCCAGGAGCCGGCGGAGCAGGGGGTCCAGCCACGGGGCCAGCGGCGCCGGGTCGTCGTCGAGGATGGCCCGCATCACGGCCGCCTCGCTGCCGCCGCGGAAGGGGCGCGCCCCCGCCACCATCTCGTAGAGCACCACGCCCAGGGCCCAGAGATCCGTGCGGGGGTCCGACGGCTCGTCGCGGATCTGCTCCGGCGCCATGTACGCCACGGTGCCGCCCCGGCCGCTCACGGTCTGGTCGGCGCCCAGCATGGCCGCCACGCCGAAGTCGAGGATCTTGACCCGGTCGTCGGGCGTGAGGAGGACGTTCGAGGGCTTCACATCCCGGTGGACGATGTCGTGGGCGTGGGCGGCGGCGAGGCCCTCGGCGATCCGGCCCGCGATGGCGAGGGCTTCGTCGGGCGCCAGGGGCCCACGCCGGAGCCGGTCCCGCAGCGTCTCGCCGTCGTAGTGGGCGAAGACCAGCGCCACCACGCCCTCGGGCGTCTCCACCACGTCGTGGAGCACGGCGATGTTGGGGTGATCGATGGCGGCCGCGGCCCGGGCCTCGGCCACGAGCCGGCGTCGCGCCTTCTCCTCATCCGCCAGCCAGGGTGGCAGCACCTTGATTGCAACCCGGCGACCCAGCCGCGTGTCCCGGGCCCGGTAGACCACGCCCATCCCGCCCCGGCCCAGCTCCGCCTCGATCCGGTACGGACCGATCCGATCGCCCTCGGCGGCCGGGCCCAGCTCCGCCTCGGGGATCGACCGTACCGCGTCGGCCAGCGCGTCGAAGAACGACTCGGCCGGGTCGCTCGCCGCCAGCAGCGACGAGACCTCGGCCAGGAGCCTGCGGTCCCCGTCGCACTCCGCCTCCAGCCACCCGGCCCGCTCCGCCGGCGGGCGCTCCAGCGCGCCCTCCAGCAGCTCGGCGACCCGGTCCCGGCGGGGCTCGCTACCCATCCTCGCCCTCGTTCATCCCGCCCCCCATTTCCCGGTAGAGCCAGCTCCGGGCGAACGTCCAGTCCCGCTTCACCGTGGCCGGCGACACGTCCTCCGCCTCGGCGATCTCGGCGATGGTCAGCCCGCCGAAGAACTTGAGCTCGACCACCCGGGCCTGCCGGGGCCGCTCCGCCGCGAGGGCGTCGAGGGCATCGTTCAGCGCGATCAGGCTCGCCGGCACCCCCCGGCCCTGGCCGCCCGGCACCAGCTCCCCGATCCGGTCCAGCGTGACTTCCGGCCGACCGCCGCCCCGCTTCTCGGTCCGCTTGCGCCGGGCGTAGTCGACCAGGATGTGGCGCATGGCCGTGGCCGCCACCGCCTTGAAGTGCCCACGACTCCGCCAGTCGGGCGCCGACTGGTCCGCCAGCTTCAGGTACGCCTCGTGGACCAGGGCGTGGGTGTCGAGGGTCGCGCCGCCACGGCCCCCGGCCCGCTGGCGCCGGGCGATGTCCCGCAACTCGTCGTAGACGATCGGGAACAGCCGGTCGAACGCGTCCGGGCGGCCGCCGCGGATCTCGTCCAGCAGGCGCGTCACCGTCCGCTGCAGGGGCTCCGTCATGCGGCTCGCCGCGGGCAATGGGCGTGATGAGCCGTTCCAGACATGGATCACGTGGTAAGGGGCAGAAGCGCCCGCGCATCAGACTCGCACGGATCTGTTCAACCTTCGATATCGGGTGGCCCCTTGGCAAGAACGCGACCATACGGCGGGGCCCGGCCGTCGGGCGGCGTGTATCCCCTCGCCGCGCTGCTCCTCGCCGCCGCGGCCCACGCCCAGGACCCGCCCGGCGATCCGGCCACCCGGACCCCCGCCACCGCCGAGTACCGCGTGCCCGGCGCCGACGCCTGGGACGCCGCCCGCCGGGCCGGCTTCGAGTTCCGGCCCGTCGTGCCTCGCGGCTACATCCTGTCCGGCCCACCCGACGGCGTCCGCACCACCCTCAAGGCGTGCGCCGACCCCCTCGAGCCGTGTCGGGCCGAGGCCGTCGTCGAGGACGGCGTCCTCAAGGTCGTCGCCCCCGCCTGCGCCGACGGCTGCACCCGCGCCCACGACTTCGAGCTCTTTGCCGGCCGACCCCTCGCCGATGGCTGGGCCCTGGCCGCCGCCGAGGTCCGCGGCGACGGCTGGTCCTGGGTCCGCCGGCCCACGGACGACGATCCCCGCCTCACTCTCCGCGTGGTCGCGCGGCCGGACGCCGAGGGCCACGCGCGGATCCGCTCCATCACCCTGGTCGGTCCGCCCGGCCAGGCCTGGTCCGCCGCGTTCCGATCGCCATGAACCGCGCCGCGGTTCCCCGCACCGGGGCCGCCCTCGTCGTCGCCCTCGTCGCCCTCGTGACCCACGGCGCGGCGGTCGCCCCTGTCCCGGCCGCCGCCCAGGAGGCCGGGCCGCTCCGCGTCGAGACCAACCTCCCCGACGGTTGGATCGGCGCACGGGACCCCCTGACCGTGGCCTTCGACCGGCCGCTGCGGCCGGCCGAGCGGGTGGCCGTCTTCTTCGGTCACACCGACGCGACCGACCTCTTCCGGGCCGGCGCCCGCGGCCTGACCTACGACCCCGCCGCCCCGCCGCTGCCCCGGGGCGAGACCGAGCTCGTGGTCTGGCTCGTGGACGACGATGAATGGGAGGCGCTCGTCCGGCGACCGCTCCGCGTCCGGAACCGCCTGGGCCTGGAGACCTCCGAGGTCGATCCCGGCGTGGACGTGACCCTCGAGGGCCCCCTCGGCCGGGGCCGGGAGCCGCCGGACCCCGACCCCGAGCCGCTCCGGGCGGAGCTGACCGGCAAGATCGGGATCGAGACCCGTCATGTCCGGGGGGCGACGGCCCTCGGCGCCACCACCACGATCCTGGCCGCCGGGGCCCGGGAGGACGCCCTCCGCTTCTCCGAGAAAGGCGAGGACGCGCCCCGGGTGGACCTGTCGTCGTACCGGGTCGACCTCGAGCACGGCCCCGCGTCCCTGTCCGTCGGCCGCGTCCGCTTCGGTGACCACCGGCACCTGGTCCGGAGCTTCAACAGCCGCGGCGCCGAGCTGGCCTGGTCGCCCGTCGACCGCGTCGACCTGGCCGTCTCCGTCCAGGACGGCAGCAGCCAGGTGGGCTGGGACAACCTCCTCGGCGTGGGCGACCCCGACCACAGGCTCGCGGCCGCCACCCTCGGCGTGGACGCCCTCGACCGCGGCGCGCTCCGGGTCGAGCTGACCTGGCTCGGCGCGTCCGTCCTCCCCCGGTCCGGGTTCAACCGGGGCGAGATCACCGATGCGGAGCGCTCGAACGGCCTCGGCCTCTCCGTCACCGCCCGGACCCCCGGCCGGCGCCTCCAGCTCGAGGGCGGCTACGCCCGGTCCCGCTACGACAACCCCGACGACCCCTCGCTGGCCCAGGACGACGCCCTCATCCCCGTCCAGGAGTCCATCCGGTACGCCCGCTACCTCGAGGCCACCGCCGGGCTCCTCGATGGCCACGCCCTCGGCGACCGCTCCCTCGACCTCGACCTCGTCTTCCGCCACGAGCGGATCGACCCCGAGTACCAGTCCATCGGCGCGTACGTCCGCTCCGACCAGCTCGTCAACGACGTCCAGCTCCACGGCGCCGTGGCCGGCCTGGACCTCCGGGTCTCCCATGCCCGGAGCTCCGACAACCTGGACGAGCTGGCCAACCTCCTGACCACCCGTACCCGGCGCACCGGGATCCAGGCTTCCCTGCCGCTGGGCCGGGCCCTCGACATCGAGGGACCCGCCGCGTCCTGGCTGCCCCGGCTCCGCTACCGCCAGGACAGGACCCACCAGTTCGGCGACGGGATCCCCGACAACTCCGGCTTCAGCCCCGGCCACGTGCCCGACCAGGTGAGTCTGCGGCAGACCGTCGAGGCCGCCTGGCGCTGGCGCCGCGCGAGCCTCGCCTGGAAGCTCGACCTCTCCGATCAGGACAACCGCCAGGAGGGCCGGGAGGACGCCGACCTGAAGAACCGCGTCCACGGCCTCGCCCTCGGCGTGCGGCCCCACCACCGGGTCTCCGTCGACCTCGGCCTCGACCTCGAGCGCCGGGAGAGCGTCGAGCGCGACGAGGTCGAGCGCACCCGCCGTTGGAGCGCCCGCCTCCGCCTCACCCCGTACACCGGCGGCAGCGTGGCCGTGTCATGGTCGGCCACCCACGTCGAGGACGACCACGCCAGCCGCGAGCGCGACGCCGCCCGCTTCGACGCCCGCTGGTCCACCGCGCTCCCCTTCCTCGACCGCTTCGACGGCCAGGGCTTCGTCCGCTACTCCCGCGGCTCCGATGCCCGCGTCGACCGCGTCCGCGACCTCGACGACCACCGCTCGAACTGGGCCCTCCACACCGGGCTCAGCTTCGGCCTCTTCCAGTGAACCAGGGAATCACCATGACCCGCAGCACCCGACCCCGGATCCTCGAGGCGTGGGACCGCGCCCGGGAGGTGAGGCGCGCCGTCGGTGACACCGCCGCGTCGCCGGAGCGAGCCCTCGTCGCCTTCGAGCGGGCCGGGCTGGCCGTCCTCCTGACCGCCCTCCTGGCCGCCGCCCCGGCGCCCGCCGACGCCCAGATCCGGCGACACCCCACCGGCGTGAACGTCGCCACCTTCGGCGCCACCACCGTCTTCATCACCTACGGCAGCCTCGACGGGTACGTCCCCGTCGAAGCCACCTGGTGCGGCGAGGTGGTCGACGCGGCCCCGGACATCGGCCAGCGCTGCGTCGCCGGCACCATCTTCGGCCACCTCCCCATCCGCTACGACCTCTCCCGCGCCAGCGGCGACGACGCCCTCACCGACATCATGTCCATCCCGCCCTCCGTCTCCCGCCGCGCCTACCAGGCCGCCAGCCGGGGCGAGAACTCCGCGTTCTTCTACGTCCGCCGCTTCATCGACCCCACCGGCGCCGGCCCCGACCAGTACGTCCCCGTCACCTGCCGGCTCTCCGGCGGCGGCGCCCGCGTCCCCTTCGCCCTCCTCGACGTCCGCCTGGCCTTCGCTACCGACGAGCCGGTTCTCCCCCTCGAGTCGGGCGCCCCACCGCCGCCGCTCCAGGCCGTCATCCACTACAATGGCACCGGCCGGCTGGTCGGGCGCTGGGAGGTGGTCCTGCCAGGCGAGGAGCCGCCGTCATCCCAGGACCTGCTCACCGAGGCCACCCTCCCCGTCGAGCTCCGCGGCACCCAGCGCCGCTACACCGAGGTGGGACGCTTCAACGTCTTCGTACCGCCCACCGGCCGCGTCGTCCTCGAGGGGCCCGACCCCGACGCCCTGCCCACCGACGTCAAGGGCCTCTACCGCGTCCTCCTCCGCATCGAGGCCTCCGACGACCGGGAGGGGGACTCCAGCCTCGACGCCGTCGGCGCCGGCACGGGCCTCGTCCACTCCGGCGCCGTGGCCGGGTTCCCCATCCCGCCGCTCCGCTACTATGTGGGCGCCGGCACCCGGTCCGGCACCGCGGCGCCCCTCACCCCCATCGAGCCCGCCGCCGACGCCTCACTCGCGCCCGACCGGCCCGTCGCCTTCTCCTGGGCTCCCCGGCCCGGCACCGCGTTCTACCGCATCGAGGTCCGCGGCGCCACCGGCGACGAGGTCCTGGCCGCCCTCCGGCGACCCGGCATCGCCGGCTACCGGGCACCCGCATGGCTCCACGACCGCGTCGGCGACGACCCCTTCACCTGGCGCGTCCTCGCCCTCGACCCCGACGGCGGCCCCATCGCCCGGTCCGAATGGCGCACCGCCCGGTTCCGGCCGCCACGAGATCCTTGACCTCCGGCCCCCCGGCCGCCCATTGATGGAACGTCGGGGGACTCTCCGGCCCCCCGGCTCTCGTACGGAAAACGAGTTCTGGTTCCCCTACCCGCGAGGCCTCCTATGGCGCGTCGCTCCACGTTCCTGGCGTCTGTCCTGTTCCTGTCCTTCCTCACCCTGGCCGTCGCCTGCGATGGTGGCGGCGGGACCGACGTGGAGGCGGTCCCGAGCGCGATCCTGAAGGTGGGCGGTGATCAGCAGGCCGGGGTGGTCGCCGAGCCCCTGGACGATCCCCTCGTCGTCGAGGTCCAGGACCAGGACGGCTCGCCCATGTCCGGCGTGGCCGTGAGCTGGAGCGTGACATCGGGCGATGGGAGCGTGAGCACCGCGTCTTCGACCACCGACGGCCAGGGCCGCGCGAGCGTCTCGTTCACCCTCGGCACCGACGCCTCCGCCCCGCACCGGGTCGAGGCCAGCGTCTCCGGCGCCGGAACCGTCTCCTTCTCCGCCACCGCGGAGCCGGGCCCCGTGGCCGGCGTGGCCATCACCCCGGGCGAGGCCGAGCTCCACGCCATCGGCGCCACCATCGACCTCTCCGCCACCGCCGGGGACCGGTTCGGCAATCCCGTCGACGGCGTCGCCATCGCCTGGTCCGAGCTCGATGCCGGCATCGTCACCGTGGACGACGCCGGCACCGCCACCGCCGTCGCGAACGGCACCGGCCGGGTCGTGGCCGCCGCCGAGCAGGGCGCCGACACCGCCGAGGTCACGGTCCGGCAGGTCGCCGCGGCGGTGGCCATCGCCGAGTCGCCGGGCTCCCTCGACGTCGGGACCACGCTCGGCCTGACCGCCACGGCCACCGACGCCAATGGCGTCGCCATCCCCGACCCCGACGTCGCGTGGTCCAGCGGCCTCGACGCCGTGGCCACCGTCGACGGCGAGGGCACCGTCGCCGGCGTGGCGCCCGGGCCGGTCGAGATCGCGGCCGAGCTGGACGGCATCCGCGCCACCCGGGCCCTCACCGTCCTCGCCACCTCGCCGCCCACCTTCGCGTCCGTCGGCCCGGCTACCCTCGAGCCCGGCGCCAGCGCCACCATCACCGGCGGCGGCTTCAGCCCCGTCGCGTCCGCAAACACCGTCCGGATCGCCGGCGTCGACGCCGAGGTGACCGCCGCCACCGGGACCGAGCTCCAGGTGACCCTACCCGGCCGCGACGCCTTCCCCTGCCAGCCCACCCGGGACGTGGCCGTCTCCGTCGAGGTCCCCGGCGCCGACGGCGCCACCAACCACCCCCTCGCCGTCGCCCTCCAGCACAGCCTGGCCGTGGGCCAGGCCGTCACGGGGCTCGCCGGCGTGGATGCCGCCTGCAACGAGCTGTCGGTGACCGGCGGCGCGTACCTGATCAGCGTGTTCAACGCCAACCCGTCCCCCACCGCCACCGTCTCCGTCGAGCTCGACGGCGAGGCCGCCCCCGCCGGGGTGCCGGTCGGGCTCGCCGGCGCCGGGCCCGCGCGTCGCGACGCGGCCCGCGCGGCCCCACGACCGACCATTCCCGCCCGCCTCGGCCCGATCCCGGGGGCCGCCTCCGCCGCCTACGCCGCCTCCGCCGCCTACGCCGCCTACGCCGCCTCCGCCGCCTACGCCGCCTCCGCCGCGTCGGCCGCCGGCCACGCCGGCCACGCCGGCCACGGCGCCGGTGCGGGCGCGGCCATCGATCCCATGAGCCGGCTGGGCGGCTTCGCCCGGTCGCCGGACGACCACCAGCGGGTGATGGAAGCGAACGATCGCCTCCTCGAGCGACTGCGGCCCCACCTCGCCGCCCGCGGGGCGGGTGCGAGGACCGGGGCGGATGCGGCGGGCGCGTCTGGCGCCCCGATCCTGGCCGATGACCCGCCGGCCGTCGACGACGAGCTGCCCATCCGGATCCCGAACCCGCTGGCCGAGGACCCCTGCGTCGACTTCACCGGGATCCAGGCCCGTGTGGCCTATTCCGGGGAGCACGTCGTGATCCTCGAGGACATCGACGCCCCGCTGGCCGGGACCATGGACGACTACATCGCCGGCATCGGCGCCGAGTTCGACGAGATCATGTTCCCCATCCTGGTCGACAACTTCGGCGACCCCCTGGCCCTCGACGCCTCCCTCGACGACAACGGCCGGATCTTCCTCGTCCTCTCCGAGGTCGTGAACGATGCCGGAGCCGGCAGCGTCTTCGTCTGGAGCGGCGACCTGGGGAGCCGGGAGAGCTGCGAGCAGAGCAACGAGGCCGAGATCCTCTACAGCGCCGTCCCCACCGATCCCTCCGACGGCTTCTCCGGCCTCACCAGGGACGCCTGGGTCTGGTCCCTGAGCAGCCTCTTCGTCCACAACGGCGTCCACCTCGTCACCATGGCGGAGCGCATCGCCGCCGGCGTGGACCCCGCCCTCGATCCCTTCATCGCCGAAGGTACCGCCAACATCGGCGAGGAGATCTTCGGCCGGACCGTCTACGGCTACGACCGGAACGGCAACACCGACTACGCCTCCAGCATATTCCAGGAGGTCCGGCCCGGCTCCGGCGGCGCCGCACCGGGCATCGCCGCGGATGACCACCTCCCCGATGTCCGCCTCATCATGTACCCCATCTACTACTACCTGTACGCCTACATGCAGCACGTGTACGCTTACAGCATCCTGGGGCCCAGCATGCCCGGCGACTACGCCTACCGCGCCGGCGGCTGGCTCCTCCTCCGCTTCGCCATGGACGCCTTCCTCGTCAACCAGCTCGCCGAGGCCGTCTTCCTCCAGGCCCTGGTCCAGGAGACCCAGCTCGGCGGGGTCGCCGCCATCGAGTCCCTCATCGGAGCCCCCTTCTTCGCCTTGATGGCCGCATTCGTTCTCTCCTACTGGGTCGACGACCTCGGGCTCCCCGATACCCTTAGGTACTCACAGCCCAGCTGGAACACCCGCGACATCTTCGCCGGGCTCCACACGGACTTCCCCGAGTCCTTCCCCTTCGTCCATCCCATGGTCGCCTTCCTCCTCGCCTTCGGCGCATTCAGCCAGGACGTTACCGGCATACCCGGCGGCGCCGTCGCCATGTTCTACGTCAGCGGCGCCCAGTTCGCCAAACAGTTCCTCGAGCTCAAAACCCTCGACGGCAGCGCCGGCCACGGCGGCAGCCTGCCCGAAGGCGTGGGCGTGTCCATCATCCGGGTGAACTGAGGCCGACTGTCACACCCGACCCGTACCTTCCCGTTGTCCGCCCGATGACTGTTCGGGACCGGGAACAGCCCACCACGGAGGCTCGGAGGTGTCGAAGAGGTTCCCCACGCGCCGGCGGCAACCGGAACCCCTCCGGCCGCGCCGCGAGCCCCAGCCCCTCGCCGCGGGTCACCAGCTCCAGCGGCTCTCGGGCACCTCCCCCGCCCACGCCAATGTGAGACGGCCGGAACGCCCGCTCCAGTCGGATCCCCGGCGTCCCACGACGGTGTCCCCCGCTGCCGCCCGTTCCCCGTTCACACGATTGCGAACCCGCCTTCGACTACCCATTTTCTTTCAGCGCGGCGGCTCCCCAACCCCCTTGGCGCTTCAGGGCCGCCGGGCGCGCGTTGGAGGTACGTCCCATGAGCACCGGTAGCGGCGACGTGGCCATCTCGAAGACACAGCGCTGGCTCGACCTGATCGCCTTCCTCGTGAAGCGACGCCTCCCCGTGGCCGTGGACGAGATCATGGAGGGCGTTCCGAGCTACGCCGAGAAGTGGCGGACGGGGAGCGAGAAGGACCGGGCCGCGCTGCATCGCATGTTCGAGCGGGACAAGGACGAGCTCCGGGAGATCGGGGTCCCCATCGACTCCGTGCCCTACACCATCGACTTCGGCGCCGAGGAGATCACCGGGTACCGGTTGGCCGCCCGGGATTTCTACCTCCCGTATCTCCGGATCCTCCGCGACGCGCGGGGGACGCCCGGCGACGAAGAGGCCGCCCGTGGCGGAGGGGCGGAGGAGCGGTGGATCTCGAGATCCAGGTTCCCGGCCGGGGAGATCGAGGTGCCCCGGGACCAGGCCACGGCGGCGATGGATGCGCTGAACCGCGTCGCCGAGCTGCCGGCCTCGCCGTTCGCAGACGCCTCCCGCTCCGCCCTCCGGAAGCTCGCCTACGACCTCGACCTCGACGCCCTCCCCGCCGCGCCCGTCTTCTACCTCGACCCGCCGGGTGCCGACGTTCGCGACGAGGTCCGGGCGCTGCTGGACGCCGTACGCGCCCGGAAGAAGGCCGCCTTCACCTACCACGGCATCTACAGGGGCGAGACCACCGAGCGCACCGTGGCCCCCTACGGCCTCCTCCACCACCAGGGCCACTGGTACCTCGTCGGCCATTGCGACCTCCGCGACGACATCCGGGTCTTCCGCCTCGGCCGCATGGAGAGCCTCGAGGTCGACCGCAAGGCCGCCAGGACCCCCGACTACCAGATCCCCGCCGACTTCGACATCGCCGACTTCGCGGGCCGCCAGGCCTGGGAGCTGGGCGACGAGACCCAGCCCGTCACCGCCCGCGTACGATTCGCCTTCCCCACCTCCCTCCTCGCCGACCGCAACCGCTGGGGCACCCTCACCGAGCAGCACCCCGACGGCGCCGCGGTCCGGGACTTCACCGTCCACCAGGTCGACCCGTTCCTGCGCTGGGTGCTGGGCCAGGCGGGCGACGCGAGTGTCGTGGGGCCCGAGGAGCTCCGGGTCGCCTACGAGGAGCTGGTCCGGAGCGTGGCGGCGGTGTACGCGGACCCCGGAGACGACGCATGACGGCGGGCTCGCCCGTGGGGCTCGGCGTTCGTCGCCCGGCGGCGTACGCGGCGGCTTCAACGCGGAACCGTGGAATTCGCGGGATCCGTGAAAATCGCGGAATTCGTGGAAACGCGCGGAAGGCTCCTTCACGAACCCCGCCGACCCTTTCGCGAGGACGAAATCGAAGTCCTCGGGAATCCGGCCCCCGCCGGGATCCCGGCCCCACTCCACCGTGGACGCCTCGCGCCTCCCCGGTCTTCCGCGCCTCCGCGTTGAAGAATGAAGTTCGGAATCCCTGGAGAGCCTGGATTCCCCCGAGAGCCTGGAATCCCCGGAATGCCTGGAATCCCCGGAATGCCTGGACTGGCCGCAGATCTCGGACTCGCCCCGGAGGTCGGACATGACCGCCGAGGCCCAGCTCGACCGCATCCTCCACATCATCCCCCGCGCGGCCGGCCATGGCGGGGCCACGTACGAGGAGCTCGCCGCGGAGCTCGGCGTCGACCGGGACCGGATCGTCGACGACCTCGTCCGCGTCCGCTCCCGCGAGTACTACCATCCCGCCGAGACCGGGACCGAGATCCAGGTGGGGATGGACGGCGACCGCGTCACCGTCTTCACCACCGGCCCGCTCCAGCGACCGGTCCGCCTCACGCTCCGGGAGGCCGCCGCCCTCCACCTCGGCCTCCGGCTCCTGGCCGCCGAGCGCGACGACCCGGCGCTCCTCGACGCCGTGGCCGATCTCGGCCGCCGCATCGCCTGGGCCGTGCCCGCCGACCTCGACAGCCTCATCGCCGGCGGGCCCGGCGCCTGCGACACCCTCCGCGCCGCCCTCGTCGACGCCGCCCGGACCCGGCGCACCGTCGTCATACGCTACCTCAAGCCCGACGCCCCCGGGCCCGAGACCCGCACCGTCGACCCCTGGGTGGTCGCCCACGCCGCCGGCCGCTGGTACGTGGTCGGCCGCGACCACCACCGCCACGAGCCCCGCGTCTTCCGCGTCGACCGGGTCCTCGACGTGCGCCGGGCGGGCGGCGAGAGCGATGCCGGTGGGAGCGATGCCGGCGGGCCGGGCCGTCCCGGGGAGGCGGACCAGCCGGGTCAGGCGCCCGGGTCCTTCACGGTCCCTGACGACTTCGACCCCGCCGACTACCTCGACCAGGACCAAGGCCAGGTCTACCGCGCCGACGACGACATCGAGGTCACCGTCCGCTACGGCCCCCGCGTCGCCCGCTGGCTCCTCGAGCGCGGCGAAGGCGAGGCCGACGATGACGGCGGCGTGGTGGTCGCCCACACCGTCGCCGACCCGGGCTGGATCGTCCGCCACGTCCTCCAGTACGGCCCCGACGCGGAGGTCCTGGCGCCCGCGGAGGTGCGAGCGTGGGTGGCGGAGGCGGTGGGGAGAGTGGAGCGGTGAGGGGTGCTGGGTCGAGAGGGGGCGACCCGGAAGCGCGGAACCCGCGGGAGTCGCCGAATCACGGGGAAGGCCATACCCCGTGAAGCTCCTCCTCTTCGCCGACCTGCACCTGGACACGGCTTTCGCCTGGGCCCCGGCCCACGCGGCCCGGCTCCGGCGCCAGAACCTCCGCACCGCGCTCACCCGGATCCTCGAGCTCGCGGACTCGATCCGGGCCGATGCGCTCCTGTGCGCCGGGGACCTGTACGAGCAGGATCGGTTCACCCCGGACACGGCGGCCTTCCTCCAGCGGGCGCTGTCCGACGCGGGGCGGCCGGTCTTCATCGCGCCGGGGAACCACGACTGGTACGGCCCCACGAGCCTGTACGCGGAGGTCGAGTGGCCGTCGCACGTGACGGTCTTCCGGACCGACCGCCTCGAGCCCGTCGACCTCGATGAGGGCCTCACCCTCTGGGGCGCGGCCCACCGGGCGCCGGCCAACACCGACGGCTTCCTCGCCTCCGGGTTCCGGGCCGATCGCGGCGGCGTCAACCTGGCGCTCTTCCACGGCTCCGAGGAGTCGGCCATGCCCTGGCAGCCGGAGGGGAAGCGGCCCCACGCCCCGTTCACCGCCGACCAGGTCGAGGCTGCGGGACTCGACCACGCCTTCTGCGGCCACTTCCACACCCGCCGCGACGCCCCGCGCCACACCTACCCCGGCAGCCCCGACCCCCTGGTCTTCGGCACCCACTTCGACGGCGGCGCGGTCGAGATCGACGTGGGGCCGGACGGTCGCGTCGAGCGGAACTGGCACGACGTCGCCGTCTCCGAGATGCACGACCTGGCGCTGGACATCAGCGGCGCCGCGAGCATGCAGGAGGTCCGGGACGCGGTCGCGGGCGCCGTCGCCGACCTGACCGGCTTCGCGCGGCTGACGCTGACGGGCGAGGTCGCATCGAGCCTGGAGTTGGACCTGGCCGGGCTCGAGCGGGAGCCCGGGGGCCTCGAGGCCGTCCGGGTCCGGGCCCCGGACCTGACCTACGCGTACGACATCGACCGCCTCGCCGACGAGCCGTCCGTCCGCGGCCGGTTCATCCGCGATGTCCGGGAGGCCGACGACCTCTCGGACCACGACCGCCGCCGGATCCTGGTCACCGGGCTCCGGGCCCTCGACGGTCGCCGCGACCTGGAGGTCCCCTGATGCCCGGCGCTCGGATCCGCCCGGGAACGCTGGGCGCGCCCGTCGTCGTCCCGGAGATGCCCTGATGCGCATCGACCGGGTCATCGCCGCCGCCTTCGGGCCGTTCGTCGACCGGGCCATCGAGCTGGTTCCCGGCATGAACGTCCTCTACGGGCCGAACGAGAGCGGCAAGTCGAGCTGGCACGCGGCCCTCTACGCCGCCCTCTGCGGCATGCGACGCGGCCGGGGCCGCCCCCGGGCCGACGACCAGGCCTTCATCGACCGGCACCGCCCCTGGGACGGCGACACCTGGCAGGTTCGGGCCACGGTCACCCTCGGGGACGGCCGCCGCTTCGAGCTGGCCCACGACCTCGACGGCAAGGTCGACGCCCGCATCACCGACCTCGGCACCGGCGACGACGTCTCGGCCCGCTACATCCACGACGGGGCCCCCGACGGCGCCGGCCTCCTCGGCCTCACCCGCGACGTCCTCCCCGCCACCGTCTTCGTCCGCCAGGCCGACATCCTGAGCGTCACCGACGGCCCCGACGCCCTCCAGCGGCAGCTCCAGCGGGCCGCGGCCACCGGCGGCGGGGACGCCACCGCCGAGGAGGCCCTCGCCATCATCGACGATTACCGCTCCGAGCACGTCGGCTCCGAGGTCCGGCACTCGACCCGACCGCTCCGGGCCGCGCTGGACGCCGTCGCGCGGCGGGAGGCCGAGCTCGAGACCGCCCGGGCCCAGCACCGGGAGTACGTCGAGCTGCTCCGGAGCGCCCAGGAGGTCGAGGCCCGGGCCGACGAGGCTCGCGCCCGCCTCGCCTTCGCTCGTGCCCGCATCGCACGGGCCGAGCTGGCGGAGGAGGAGGCCCGCCTCGAGCACGCCGAGACCCGGGCCGCCGAGCTGGTGGCCGAGCTCGCGGCGCTGGAAGTGCTCCCCGAGGGGCTGTCCGAACAGGCCGTCGTCGATGAACCGCTGGGCGCCCCGCCCGCCGAGCCCGCCGAGTCGCCGGAGGAGCGCGAGCTACGCGACGCCCTGTCCGCATTCCGGAACCGCCCCGCCGAACGGTCGCTCCCCGAGGGCCGGGCCGCGACCGCCATCGAGGCCGAGCTGGCCGGGCTCCCGGACCCGCCCGCCGGCGACACCCAGGTCCACGCGTCCGTCGTCGGCGTCGTCGAGACCTACCGGGCCCGCCTCACCGCCCTCGAGACCGAGCGGGCCGATCCCGACCCGGAGCCCGAACCCGTCGAGGCCGGCGACGCCACCGCCGCAGAGCTCCGGCGCCTGGCCGACCAGCTCGAGACCGCCGTCCCCCCGGTCCATCCGGCGCTGCGCGAGGCCCTCGAGGAGGCCCGGGCACTCGAAGCCCGGGGCCCGTCGAAGATGGCCCTCGCCGGCGGCGCGATCCTGGCCATCGCCGGGGTGGCGCTCATCGTGGCCGGCCTGGTCGGCCCCGGCGCCGGGTGGTTCGCCGACACCGCCGACCCCGGCGCCTGGCTGGCCGTCACCGGCATCGCTGGGATCGTCGCCGCCGTCGCGGTGACGGCATGGGCGCTGCTGAACCGCCCGGAGCCGGATGTGCCGGTGAGCCGGCTCGAAGCCCAGGTCGCCACCCGGGAAGAGAACCGCCGGACCGCCGAGGAACGGGTCCGACGGGCCCGGGAGCGCGTCGCCGAGCTCGGCCTGGACTCCGCCGACACCGCCGACACCGCCGACTCGGACCCCTCCCCGGACTCGCTACGCCGCCTGGCCCGCCGCCTCGAGTCCTTCGAGGACGCCCGGGAGCGCCACGAACGCTGGCGCCGGAGGGTCGAGGAGCGGGAGGCCGCCCTGGCCGCCGCGGCCGACGCGGTCCGGGACGCGCTGGCGGCGAGGGGCGAGCCGGCGCCGAACCAGGAGGCCGGCGGCCCCGCGACGGGGGACGCGGCGGCGAGAGACGCGGTGGCCGGACAGGCTGCGGCGGGAGATCCGGCCGCCGCCGCCGGGTCGCTGGAGGAGCGCGTCGTCGCCTACATGGAGTCCTGCCGGCGACGGGCGGACCGGGCGAGCCGGGCGGCGAGGCGGCCCGACCTGGAGCGGGAGCTGAACGCCCGCCGCGACGTCGAGGCCGCCCACGCCGAGAACCGGCTGGACCGGGCGGAGCCGGAGTCGCGGCTACGGGCGGCGGCGGAGTCGGTGCGCCTCGAGGATGCCGACGCATCAGGCCGCGAAGCGTCGGACCGGGCCGGGGCCGGGGACGGGGCCGGGGCCGGCGACGCGGGCGCCCCGACGTCGTCGGACCCCGGGGCGCTGGCCCACGCCGCGCAGGCGTGGCTCGAGGCGCGGGAGGCGGAGCGGCAGCGGGTCGTCGCGCTGCGGGAGCGGTGGGCTCGGCTCGAGGGGATCCTCCAGGGCCAGAGCCTGGCGTCGCTGCGCGAGTCGGTCCAGCGGCTCCGGGACCGGCTGCCGCCCATGCCCGACCACGCGGAGGCCGGGCCCGCGGACCCCGGGACCCCGGCCGCCCGGGACGGCGAGGCGCTGGCGGGCCAGGCGGCCGCGCTGGAGGCGGAGGCCGACCGCCTGGGCCGGGAGGCCAGCCAGCTCCGGGGCCGCGTCCAGGACCGGGCCCGCGGGATCCCCGACGTCGCCGCCGCCGAGGAGGCCCACGAGGCCGCCCGGGCCGAGCTGCGGCGCGTGCGCGAGCTCGACCGCATCCTCGCCCATACCCACCACTTCCTCGACGACGCCCGGGACCGGGTCCAGCGGGAGATCGCGCCCCGGCTCCGGGACGCCATCGAGCGGCACCTGGCGTCCATCACCGACGGCCGCTACGACGAGGCGCTGGTCCACCCCGACTCGCTGGCCGTCCAGGTCCGGCCCGCAGACGGAAGCTGGCGCGACGCCGCGCTCCTCTCCCACGGCACCGCCGAGCAGGTCTACCTCCTCCTCCGCATCGCCCTGGCCGAGCACCTGGCCGCCCTCGGCGAGCCCGCCCCCCTGGTCCTCGACGACGTCACCGTCCAGTGCGACGTCGCTCGCACGCGCGCGATCCTCGACCTCCTCCTCGGGCTGAGCCACGACCGCCAGATCGTCCTCTTCAGCCAGGAGAACGAGGTGCTGGAGTGGGCGGAAGCGCGCCTGGCGGGGGAGCGGGACCGGCTGGTGCGGCTGGAGGAGGGGGTGGGGACGTGAGGGCTTCGCCATCGCCATCGCCCTCGACCGTGCGCCCGCCGACCGCGTGATCCTCCCGCCCTTCGAGATCCGGCCGTACCCGTTCCAGGAGCGCCTGCTGGAGCAGATCGCGCTTTCGCCGTACACCTTCGCCCACGCGCTCGCTCCGGGCGATCGTCGCGTTCGCGAATACCGCGAGCGGTGTACTTCTTCTCGGTGTAGAGGACCGCACCGCGCACGTGCGGGTCGGCTCCACGAACCGGCGGGCCGACGCCGAGATGGTCCAGGAGCTTGGCTGTGCCGGGCGCGGGGACCTGGAAGCG
>CAYMLW010000011.1:0-28446 GCA_964391035.1 uncultured Gemmatimonadaceae bacterium | reverse complement strand
TCATCTCGGAGATCAATGAGCCCGAGACCGTCCAGCTCGCATCGAAGTCCACCTGCGGGAAGGTCGGGAACTCGTCTCTCGGCATCCCGTTCAGACGGAATGTGGCCTTGCCGCACACCAGCTCGAAGCGCTCTCCGGTGGTGCTGACCCTGGCAGGGGCCTCGGGGAGCTCCCGGGCCAGCTCCTGGAGCTTCTTCGCCGGTACCGTGATCGCACCCGGCTCCTCCACCTCTGCTGGCACCGTCAACGCCACAGCGATGTCGAGATCGGTCCCGCTCATCTCGACACCCTTCTCCGTCGCCTCGATCAGGATGTTCGACAGCACCGGGAGCGTGGTTCGGGTCGGGATGCTCGCCCCTACCGCAGCCAGACCCTGCTGAAGGTTGTCCCGCGTGATCGTGAATTTCATTCGCGCCTCACGTTCGATCCTGCTCAGGTTCCGGGGATTTCCACGACACTACCTGCTTACGACTCCCCATAGTAAATCATCCGTAGTCGTAATAGGCACTGTGGAAGCGTGGAGAACCGCACCTTCCTTCCACTCAAACTCCCGCTGATCAACGGGTTATACCTATCTATGGTGTCGTTGAGATGCCGTTGATCGACGCGCCGGATCGTCCACGGTATTCACGACTTGAACGGCAATGTGGATAACTTGGCTGGTTCCCACAATGCTTCAACGGGACGACTCCACTCAACCGCCCAGCTCGGCTCGCAGCGTTTCGATCCGATCACGCACCGCATCATCCTGCTCCATCTCCTCCTCGACCTTGTTGATCGAGTGGATGACCGTGGAGTGATCGCGCCCGCCGAAGCGCTCACCGATCCGGGCGAGCGGCAGGTCGAGCAGCTCCCGCATCAGGTACATGGCTACCTGTCGCGGGACCGTGACCTCCTTGGTCCGCCGGCGTGAGCCCAGGGCTTCGACGGCGACTCCGTACTCGCTTGCGACCCGCTTCTGGATGGCTTCCGGCGTGCGCTCCGCGCTCGGCGTGAGCACGCCGCCGAGGGCCTCCCGGGCCAGTTCCGGCGTGATGTCGCGCTGTGTCAATGACGAATAGGCCAACAGCTTGATGACGGCGCCTTCGAGCTCCCGGACGTTCGAGCGGCAATTGCGGGCGATGTACTCCAGAACCTCGTCGGGGATGACGATGTCACCTTCCTCGGCCTTCGTCCGGAGAATCGCCACGCGCGTCTCCAGGTCCGGGCTCCGGATGTCCGTGACCAGGCCCCACTCGAAACGGGAGACCAGGCGCTCTTCCAAGCCCGGGATCTCCTTGGGCGGACGGTCGCTGGTCACCACGATCTGGCGCTGTGCCTCGTACAGCGCATTGAACGTATGAAAGAACTCCTCCTGGGTCCGCTCCTTCTCTCCCAGGAAGTGTACGTCGTCGATCAGCAGCAGGTCGATCTCCCGGTAGCGGCGACGGAACTCCGACATCCGTCCCTCCTGGATCGACGCAATGAGATCGTTCGTGAACCACTCGCTCGACACGTACGCCACCTGCCGGGAAGGGTCCCGCTGTCCAATGGCATGGCCAATGGCGTGCATGAGGTGCGTCTTGCCCAGCCCGACGCCGCCGTAGACGAACAGAGGATTGTACATGCGGGCGGGCGCGTCCGCGACGGCACGGGCGGCCGCGGCGGCAAGCTGGTTGTTGCCGCCCACCACGAATCGCTCGAACGTGTACCGCTCGTTGAGCGGCGCACCCACCGGCTCGGCCACCCTCCGACGTGGCTCCGAATCCTCCACAGGGGGCGGCGCAAGCGGACTCACCGGTCCCCCGGCGGCATCCGCGTGATGCTGAAAGGAGATGGTCAGTCGACGGCCCAGCACCTCTTCCGCCACATCGCCGAGCATCCGACCGTACTTGTCCTCGATCCATTCGGCCGCGAACTCGCTGCCGGCACCTACGGCCAGGAGGTCTTGCGACAGGGCAAGGGGCGCCGTCTCCGCGAGCCAGATCCGGTACGTCGGCTCCGGCAGCCGGTCTCGTGCATGTTCCAGAATTCGGGACCAGGCCTCGGAGGCGGTGAGCTCCATGTCGTCGGCTAGAGGAAGAACGGGCAGGGAAAGCGGTGCCGAACGGACCAAGCTAATTGGCGGCCGGCAGATGCGTCAACGGCCCCGGAGCCCGGAGCCGGGCCACCGTCGACCGCGGCGGGAGCGGACCGCCCGTTCCCCGATGCACCGATGCTTCGCGCGATGCTTCGACGGTTGACCATGAGACCCGGCTCGGTTAAGGTTGACATCTTTGCGAATCTCGATGAAACGGACGTAATCATGGGCAAGCCCACGTACAATCCCAGGAACCGAAAGCGTGCCAACAAGCACGGGTTCCGTAAGCGGATGAAGACGAAGGCCGGGCGGAAGACGCTGAACCGGCGTCGCAAGAAGGGCCGCAAGCGCCTTACCGTCCGCACCGGTTCGAAGTAGCCGGAGTCCCGGATGGCGGGCGCGCGCGAGCGCGGCCGTCGGCTGCCGCGCGAACGAAGGATCACGCGGGGGTCCGAGATCCGGGCGATCTTCAGGCGGGGGAGCCGGAGCCGAACGCCCCATCTGGACGTTCTGTACTCCGAGTCCCCCGTTTCTCATTGTCGGGTCGGCGTGGTGGTCCCGAAACACGGGAACACCGCGGTCCGGCGGAACGTGGTCAAACGACGGCTGAAGGAAGCGCTGCGGCGTGAGATCCTGCCGCGGCTGGAGGGAGCGGAGCCGGTGGACGTTATGGTGCGCGCGCGTGGGAAGGCGTACGACGCGTCGTATGCGACACTCGCCGATGAGCTTATCACCTGGCTGGAGAGAACATGGCCCGCTTCCTCCTGATCGTCATCGGCTTCTACCGCCGGTTCGTGTCCCCGATGACCCCGTCATCGTGTCGCTTCACGCCCACGTGCTCGCGCTACGCCGAGCAGGCCGTCTCTCGATACGGCGTGGCCAGGGGCAGTTGGCTGGCGCTGCGACGCCTGCTCCGATGCCACCCCTTCGGTCCGAGCGGGTACGATCCGCTCCCCGAGGCCGGCCGCGACCCGACCACAACAGACCTCAACACTCGGCGGACGGGTGATGGAAGGCGCTAGATTCCTCCTCGCGATCGTGCTGTCGATCGCGGTCGTCATTCTCGTGAACGTCATGTTCCCGCCGACCCCCACGCCCAGGGCCGGGCCCCCGGACTCGCTGCGTGTCGACACCGTGGTCGTCGAGGCCCGCGATTCGGGGCCCTCCCCGGCGAGGCCCGAGGCTCCGGATACACCCCTCGACCGCGAGCCGACAGCGCCGACCCGGGATACACCCGTTCGGGAGGCTCCGGCTCCGAGCCCGTTCGAGACCGAGGAGACCGAGGAGACCGGAGAGACCGGAGAGACCGGAGAGACCGGAGAGACCGGAGAGACCGGAGAGACCCGGATCGCTGCGCCAGCCGACACCTTCTGGGTGCGCACGCCCCTCGCCCGCTACGGCTTCTCGCGGGCCGGCGGCGCCCTCGTCTCCCTCGAGCTCCTCCGCTTCGATAGCTACACCAGCGAGGGCCCCGTCCAACTCGTCGAGCCCGAAGACCACGCCCTCCTCGAATACGGACTCCGCCTCGGCGACCGCGTCGTCCCCCTCGCGTCCTTCGACTTCCAGGGCTCGATTCCGGCCGGCGAGACCCTCGTGGTCGACGACACCGCCTCCCTCACCCTCACCGCGGACGTCGGGGGTGCCCGCATCGCCGTCCACTACCAGTTCTCCGGCGACAGCTATGCCATTGACGCCACAGGACGAATCGATGGCGTCTCCGACGACGCGATCCTCCTCGTCGATCTCGGTCCCCGCCTCGCCGTCAACGAAGCCGACTCCGCCGAGGACCTCCGGGCCCTCGCCTACGTGGTCAACCACCGACGCACCGGAATCGAGAGCCAGCAGATCGAGAAGGTGGAGGCGGAGCGGGTCGAAGAAGGGCCTCTCTCCTGGGTCGCCCTCAAGAACAAGTACTTCCTGGTGGCCGCCATCGAGCCGGCGGATGCGAGCGCGTCGTTCGGCGGGCTCATTGCCCGGCCCGGCGAAGATGGCGCGTCGGAGCTCCAGGCGACGCTGCCGCTGGCGCGGGACGGCACCTTCGGTATACGGTTTTTCTTCGGGCCCCAGGATTACGATCGCCTCTCCGCCCTAGGGCAGAATCTGAAGGACGCGAACCCGTATGGCTGGCAGTTCCTGCGGCCGATCATCCGGCCGCTCGTGGAGATCATCATCTGGATCCTGACGGGTCTTCACAACGTGCTGGGCTTCGGCTACGGATGGGTGCTGATCCTGTTCGGGGTGGCGATGCGGGTGCTGCTGTGGCCCCTGAACGCGAAGGCCATGCGGTCGCAGCTGAAGACGATGGAGCTGCAGCCGCGCATCAAGGAGATCCAGGAGAAGTACAAGGAAAAGCCCGAGCAGCTGCAGAAGGAGATGATGCGGCTGTACAAGGAGGAGGGCTTCAACCCGCTGGGCGGGTGTCTTCCGATGCTGATCCCCTGGCCGGTTCTGATCACGCTCTTCTTCGTGTTCCAGAACACGATCGAGTTCCGGGGGGTGGAGTTCCTCTGGCTGCCGGATCTGTCGCGGCCGGATCCGCTGTACCTGCTGCCGGTGGTGCTGGGTCTGTCGCTGTTCGCGCTCCAGTTCATGAACATGCGGGCGACGGGGTCGGACAACCCGCAGCAGAAGATGCTGATGTGGGTGATGCCCATCATGATGACCGTGATCTTCCTGAACTTCGCGTCGGGGCTGAACCTGTACTATGCGGCGTCGAACGTGGCGTCGCTGCCACAGCAGATCCAGATCATCGGGGAGCGCAAGCGGGCCAAGGCGCGAATCGAGGCCAAGCAGGAGGCCAGGGGGGACTGATCCCCGTCCGGATCAATGGGTGATCTCGAACCCGGCGGGGAGCTCGTCCTCGCCGGGTTCGGTTCGTTGGAGGGTCTCCACCCGTGCGGAGCGCGGGCCGCGGGACAGCTCCTCTTCAAGGCGATCGAGGACCCCGGGGTCGGCCGCGGCCTCGACCTCGACGGACCCGTCGCGGGCGTTCCGCACCGTGCCCCGGACTCCCAGGTCGGTCGCCGTCTGGCGCGTCCACCAGCGGAACCCGACTCCCTGTACGACTCCCGTGATCCGATACCCTCGCCGATCACTCATTCCGCCTCCGCTTCGGTTTCGAGTGTCCGCAGCCGATTGAGGAAGGCCGCCAGCTCGAATGGTCGGAAGGCCGCCAGCTCGCCGATCCGGTAGGGATGGACCTCGGCCAGCGAGCCCCGGGATATCTCCCGTACGACCTCCCGGGCGGCCTCCCCGACAGGGAGGGTGCCGTCAATGATCGAGTCCCGGGCCCAGACCAGCGCCTGGGCCATCCCCCGGGTCTGGGCCTCCTCCACGATCTGCTCGATCGCGCCCAGCTCGACCGTGTCCCGGCCGAAGGCGACCCGGTCCCGGCTCCGGACCTTGATCGATACCGACCGACGACCGCGCCGGGTACTGATCGAAGAAGGCACGGGCGCCCGCGCCCGGGGGCGCACCCACGGCCCACCCTCGGATTGTCGCTCCGTGGGCAGGTGGCGGGCAATCTCCCGGGCGTCTCCCGTCACTTCGACCGGAAGGTACTCCTTCATGGCGATGACCGTGTCGGCGATGTCGAAGTAGTCGCCCGATCCCCCCACCACGACCACGGTCGACACACCCCGTTCCTCGTACAGCTCCCGGGCCCGGTCGATGAAGGGGGTAATGGGCTCGTGCTCCGCCGCGATCAAGTGCTGCATCCGGGCGTCGCGGATCATGAAGTTCGTCGCCGACGTGTCCTCGTCCAGGAGCAGCGCCGTGGCGCCCACCTCGATCGCCTCGACAATGGCGGCGGCCTGGGATGTCGACCCGCTGGCATTCTCCGTGACGAAACGGGTCGTGTCCTCGCCCCCGGGGAGCCGGCCGATGAAGTTGCTGATGTCGGTCCCCGCGACGCGGCGCCCGTCCTCGGCCCGGACCTTCACCGCCGTGTCCACCGCAACGACCCGCTCGCGACCGTCGCCGGGCACGTGGTCGTACACGCCGAGCTCGATGGCCCGCAGCAACGTCGACTTGCCGTGGTAGCCGCCCCCGACGATCAGCGTCACGCCCTCCGGGACCCCCATCCCGCGGACGGTCCCGGCATTCGGCGTCTCCAACTCCACCGCCAGAGGACCCGGGGACTCGAAGGGCACCACGCCTTCCTCGAGGGGGCGAGGATCGATGCCGGTCCGGCGGGGGAGACGGGCTCCGTCCGCCACGAAGGCCACCAGCCCCCGGGCCGGGAGCTGATCGCGGAGCGCAATCGCGTCCTCGACCCCCTCGACGTGCTCCCGCAGCGCGGCCGCTTCCAACGCCCGGAAGAAGAGGGCCTCTCCGAGCGCCGTCGGCACCGCCGTGCAGACGAGATCGGCCGCGGCGTCGCCCCGGATCCGACGGCCGCGGGCAGGTAGCCCGACCCGGAACCGGGCTCGCACGCCGCCATCGGGCTCCACCTCGAGGGAGCTGCGGTCCAGCACTTCCTGCTTCGGCTGGAGGACCCGGAGCTCGCCGGACTTCCCGCTGCCCCTGTGATCGGTAGCGCGGCCCAGGGCTTCCGCCAGTCGCCGATTCAGGAAGTCGGCCGTGGCCCGGCGACGGTCCCGGGAGCTGCGACACCATTGCGGGAGCTCACTGGCCTCGCCCGGGAGCTCCGCCCGGAACCGGCTCGGGACCGCGTACGGATCACCCTGGACGTGATCGATGTGGAGGACAAAACCGTCGCACCGGTAGGCCCCGCGGATCCTCTTGTACGCCTTGTAGCCCTGGCCGTCGAGGCCACGCAGGCGGGCCTCGAGCTGTTCGATCTCCTGCATCGTCCTCCTGTTTCACGTGGAACACCGGAAGGTTCGCTCCGCGCAAATCCCCTGCAAACCGCAGACCCAGACCGAGGGCGGTCCCTGGTCTGGGTCTGCGGCGGCGCGGTGCCTGGTTCGGTATTCTACCGGGGCCGCGCCGGCCCGCGAGGGCTCGCGTTCTCCTGACCCCGTGTGCCCGTGTGGGAGCCGGCGGCGGTCGCGGAATCCGCCCACTACGCCGACCGGCGCCCCGTCCGATCCGACCGCCGACGCCGTGTGCGACCCCCGGTGCCCGCGGGCCCCGGTCCGTATCCGCCCCCGGTTCCGTATCCGCCCCAGGGGGCAATATTCACTCCCCGCCCCGGAACTCGTCCCAATGAGGCATGGCTCTGCCCCGAATCCCCGATTATCCTGAGCTCGGATGGCGAAGGGCCGCTGAGCGCTCCAGGGAGGAGCACACGCCCTCGGAGCTCCCGGGGCCCCATGGCTTTCCACCGGCGGGGGGCGGGCGCGGCCGAGGCTCGGGTGGGGTGCAGGGGCGTCGCGCCCCGGGCTTCGCAGGGCGAGGCGGCCCGGCGGAGGAGAATACGGGGACGGCGTGGATCTGGCGGGTCCGAAGCCCTGAGCCAAGCCAGGGCTCGGGATTCCGTGGGCGGGATGGAGGTTGGGGCGACCGGGCCGAGCCGTGGGTGAGGGACGGCGAGCCTGGCGGATCCGGGGGTGGACCGGGGGAGTTTCACGTGAAACGTGCTTTCCTGGCTCCGGCCTGCCGCCTATATTGAGGATCTCTACCCCAGACCGCACAGCGTATCACCCCAACCCAGACTTCCATGTCGCGGGTCATCGCTATCGCAAACCAGAAGGGCGGCGTCGGCAAGACCACGACGGCGATCAACCTCGGGGCCTGCCTGGCCGTGGCCGAGAAGAGAACGCTGATCATCGATATCGATCCTCAGGGGAACGCCACGAGCGGGCTGGGGATCCATCGGGGGGATGTGGAGCGGTCGACCTACGACGTGTTGGTGGAGGGGACCTCTCTGGAGGAGACGCTGCTCGAGGAGGTCCATTTCCCCTTCCTGGACGCGGTCCCCTCGACTCGGGATCTGGTGGGTGCGGAGGTGGAGCTGGTGAACTTCCCGGACCGGGAGCTGGTACTGCGTCGAGCGCTGGGCGGCATCCGGGAGGAGTACGATTACGTGCTGGTCGACTGTCCGCCGTCGCTGGGTCTCCTGACACTCAACACCATGGCGGCGGCCGACTCGGTTCTGATCCCGATCCAGTGCGAGTTCTATGCGCTGGAGGGGCTGAGCCAGCTCCTGAACACGGTCCGCCTGGTGCAGCGTAACCTCAACCCCCAGCTGGAGATCGACGGTGTGCTCCTCACCATGTTCGACAAGCGATTGAACCTGTCGAAGCAGGTGGCGGACGAGGCGAAGGAGTACTTCGGGGACCGGGTGTACGAGACGGCGATCCCGCGGAATGTGCGGCTGGCGGAGGCACCGAGCTTCGGGAAGCCCATCGTGCTGTACGACATCCTGTCGGCGGGTGCCCAGGCGTATCTTTCGCTGGCCCGCGAGATCATGAAGCGGGATGTCCGGGCGAATCGGGCCGACCGGTCCGAAGGCGCGTCCTGACGGTCGGCATGGCCAGGAAAGAACGCCTCGGCAAGGGGCTCGGCGCTCTACTCGGCGAGTATCTCGGTGAGGAAGGGATCGACATGGAGGCCCGGACCGTGCTGGTAAGCGCGGTCCATCCCAACCCGTTCCAACCGAGGCGGGACTTCGCGGCAGAGGAGCTGGAGGAGCTCGCCGAGTCCATTGCGGAGAACGGGCTGCTTCAGCCCATCGTGGTGCGGCCGGCGGGCAACCGGCGTGGCGCCGACCGCTGGGAGCTGGTGGCAGGGGAGCGTCGCTGGCGGGCGGTGACCCAGCTGGGCTGGAAGGATGTCCCGGCGATCATCCGTGAGGTCGATGATCGTACGCTCCTGGTGCTGGCCCTGGTGGAGAACCTCCAGCGAGCGGCCCTGAATCCGCTGGAAGAGGCGCAGGGGTACGAGCAGCTCCAATCGGAGTTCGGGCTGTCGCAGCAGCAGGTCGCGGAGGCGGTCGGCAAGAGCCGGCCGACGATCGCTAACTCGTTGCGGCTCTTGCGTTTACCGTCTTCCGTCCGACGTCATCTAGAGGCGGGTGATCTGACGGCTGGCCACGCCCGGGCGTTGCTCGGCCTGCCGAATGCCCGACGCATGACGGAGCTGGCGGATCGAGTGGTGGCGGAGGGGTGGTCGGTCCGGGAGACGGAGGCGAAGGTTCGGGACGATGGACCGAAGGGAAAGCGACGGAAGTCGACGAAGGAGGAGGACCCGGGCCGCAAGGAGTTGGAGAAGGAGTTGGAGCGGGCGTTGGGGACGGAGGTCCGGATCAAGCGGTCGGGGAAGAAGGGTCGGATCGAGGTCACGTTCTACGACCCGGAGGACTTCGAGCGGGTCTTCGAGCTGCTGACGGGCATGGCGGCGGTGGAGGTGGTGTCCTGAGATGAGCGAGAAGCGCCGTCTCTCTGTTATCATCGTGCCGCACGGGGAGTTGAAGACCCGGACCTACGAGGTGTCGTATCGGGTCCTGATGACACTCCTGGGGGTGGGCGCGGTGCTGGTCGCGGTCTTCGTGGTCCTGCTGGCGTCGTGGTGGTTCGTGGCCACGCAGGCGGCGCGGGTACCGGGGTTGGAGGCGGAGGTGGCCCGTCTCGAGGGGGAGCGGGCGCGGGTTGCGGAGCTGGCCCGGGACCTGGCCGTGGCGGAGGAGCAGTACGAGCGTGTCCGCAGGCTGCTCGGCGTGGAAGGCGGGCGGACCGAGGATGTATCGCTGCCCCCGCTTCGCGGCGATTTTGCCACGATCTCCCCGGAAGCCGACTCGCTGCGACCGGTCTCGTGGCCCCTCACCCAGGTAGGCGTGATCACGCAGCGTCGGGTGACGGCGGCGGACGGCACGGTCCACCCGGGCCTCGACATCGCGGTGGCCGCGGACAGCTACATCCGGGCGAGCGGACCCGGGACGGTGAAGGCGGCCGGGGTGGACGACGTGTACGGCCGCTATATTCTCATCGACCACGGGGACGGACTGGAGTCGATGTACGGCCACGCATCCCGTCTCTTCGTGGAGGCGGGCGACCAGGTGGAACGCAACGAGGTGATCGCATTGAGCGGCTCGACCGGCCGCTCGACGGCTCCTCACCTCCATTTCGAGATTCGAAGAGGCGGTCAGGCGGTGGATCCGCTGCTCTATGTGCGGCAACCTTCCTGACGGCCAGAACCAGAGCGAGCGGATGGCGAAGACGACCAGGAACGACAGAAGCAGCGACGATGCCGGACGGGAAGGCGTCATCTCCATCATCGGCCCCGGCATGAAGGTCGTCGGCGAGTCGGATACCGAGGGCACGCTGCGAATCGAGGGCACCGTCGAGGGGACCGTGCGGGCCGGCAAGGCCGTCGTGGTCGGGAAGGAGGGAGTCGTCGACGGCGATATCGTCACACAGGACGCCGTGGTCGGGGGCCGGGTCACGGGCTCCATCGTGGCCGAGAGCCGCCTCGAGCTCCAGGCCAGCTGTGTGATCGATGGAGAGATCCGGGCCCGGAGGATCAAGCTCGAGGAGGGCGGGAAGGTCAACGGCACCATCCACACCGGTGAGGTGAACCGGCCCGCGGCGTCGTCGATCCAGAGCTCCGTCGATGTGACCGAGCCCGAGCAAGCGACGGACGAACCCCTCTGACGCATCGCCGGCTGCGTCCTACCGGGCATCCCCCGGCGGGGATCGCCGTGCGAGCCCGGGCACCGTGACGCCGGGGGCTCCGATCCGCGCTCCGTCTGTTCCGTTGGTGCCTCGTCCAGCGGCGACGTGCCGTCACAGCGGCGGAAGTTGTCCACACTGGCCTGATTCTGTGTAACTTGGCTTCCCCCAACGGTTTGGCCGGTTCCTCCCGGCGTTTCGTCATGGCGTGTGGACAGTTCGGGTTGGTTTTCCACAGGGGAAAGAGGAGGTTCGGATGCCGATCCCGCTCGAGGAGCTGACGTCCTACCTGGACACGTACCTGTCGATCTCGGAGGTACCGGACAACCCGAATGCGTTGAACGGGCTCCAGGTCGATGCGGAGGGTCCGGTGTCCCGGGTGGCGGTGGCGGTGGACGCGACGGAGGCGACGATCCGTGAGGCGGTGCACCGCGAGGCGGATCTGCTACTGGTGCATCATGGTCTGTTCTGGGGCGGCAACCGGCCGGTGACGGGGCGTCGGTACCGTCGTCTCCGTCGGGCGTTGAGTGGCGGTCTGGCGGTGTACAGCGCCCACATCCCTCTGGACGTCCACGCGGAGGTGGGCAACAACGTGGTGCTGGCGCGGGCTCTCGGGCTGGAGGTGA
Organism: uncultured Gemmatimonadaceae bacterium; assembly: GCA_964391035.1. Lineage (GTDB taxonomy): Bacteria > Gemmatimonadota > Gemmatimonadetes > Longimicrobiales > RSA9 > JAWVYT01. The sequence goes on along the minus strand of CAYMLW010000011.1, from coordinate 17,188 downwards.
CCGGCACGTTCGGCGACTACGAGGGACTGGCGGTCGGCGTGATGGGTCGCCTGGAGCTGCGTCGTGAGGCGTTGTGCGCGCGGCTGGACGAGTTGCTGGGGGTCCGGGTGAAGATGATCGCGGGTGGTCCGGAGCGGCTGGAGCGTGTGGGTGTGATCACGGGGGGTGGCGAGCGATTCATCGGAGCGGCGATCGAGGCCGGTCTGGACGGGTTGGTCACGGGCGAGGGCTCGCATCACACGTACTTCGACGCGGTGGAGGGCGGGCTGAACCTGTACTACGGCGGCCACTACGCGACGGAGACGTGGGGTGTACGTGCACTGGGCGAGCATCTGGCCGATCGATTCGATCTGGACTGGGAGTTCCTGGACTTCCCGACGGGCCTTTGATCGGTCAGGGTCGCAGTGTCGGGGCGCGGTAGTCGGACCCGTCATGCCAGTGAGGCCGCTCGGGACCGTGAGCGAGGTCGTATCCGATTCCGAAGATCCATCGGGCCTGCTGGACGGCGCCGGAGAGGTCGGCGTCGGGGTCCAGCTCGTCGGACGGCCGGTGGTAGTGATCCCGCTCCCAGCTCGTGAGGACGGAATCCCCCCAGCCTTCCGATCGGCCCCGGAAGAGCAGCCCGTGCTGGACGGAAAGGACGGGCACGCCGGCCCGGGCGAAGGGGAAGTGGTCGGAGCGGAAGAACGCGCCCTTCTCGGGGGCGGGGTCGCTCCGGAGCTGCATGCCGAGCTCGGCGGCCCGGGCCGCGGCGACACGTCCGAGGGTCGACAGCTCGGCGCCGAGAGCGACGGCGTCGTCCGTCTCGCCCCAGAGGTTGGCGCCATCGATGTTGATGGCCGCGACAGTGGACTCGAGGGGACGGAGTGGCTGCCGGGTGTAGTGTCGCGCCCCGAGGAGTCCCGCTTCCTCCTCGGTGGTGGCCAGGAAGAGGACGCCCCGGTCGGGCCCGTCGAGGTGCGCGAAGGCGTCCGCCAGCTCCAGGAGCACGCTCACGCCGCTGGCGTTGTCGTAGGCGCCGTTGTAGATGGAGTCCCCGTCGACGGACGGGCCGGTCCCCAGGTGATCGTAGTGAGCGAGGAAGACCACCGTCTGACCCCGAAGTGATGCCTCCTTCCCGGGGAGGAATCCGGCGACGTTCTGGACCCGGATCTCCCGGCTCCGGCTGCGCACGCGTGCCCGTACGGTGATCCCCGTGGCCACGGGTCGGAAATCGCGGCGAGCCGCCCGCACCACCAGCTCATCGAAGTCCAGCCCTGCCAGGTCGAGTGCGCGGCGGGCGAAGGCGTCGGTGACCCAACCCTGGAGCGGGACGTTCCCTTCTTCGTCGGCGAGGGCGTGGTGCTCGCCGGCCCAGGAGCTGGTGACCACGTCCCAGCCGTAGCCGGTGCCATCGGATCGATGGACGATGAGGGCTCCGCTCGCGCCCTGACGCCGGGCCTCTTCGAGCTTGTAGGTCCAGCGGCCGTAGTAGGTCATGGCGCGGCCGTCGAACAGGGCCGGCTCGTCGGGGGGCGCGGGCGGGTCGCCGGCGAGGATGAGGAGAATTCTGCCGCTCAGGTCGCGGCCCTTGAAGTCGTCCCAGCCCCAGACCGGGGCGTCGATGCCGAACCCTGCGAACACGAGCTCACCGCTGACCTGCAGGGCGGCTCCGACACCGGGCCAGACCACGGCGTCGGAGGGGTAGGCCGCGGCGAGGCGCTCGTCGGCGCTCTCGAAGGCGACGGAGATGGTGGTGGGGTCGAGCGTGGAGATGCGTACGGGCACATCCTGGAAGTAGGTCCCGTCGACAGGCTCGAGTCCTGCCGCGATGAACCGTGCCGCGATGTATTCGGCGGCGATGGCGGCGCCCGGTGTCCCTGGTGCCCGGCCGGCGAGCTGGTCGCTGGAGAGGAGGAAGAGGTGGGCGCGGATCTCGGCCGCGGTGATGCTGCGGCGAGCCTCCTCGAAGCCGGCGGAGGAGACTACCATCGCCCCGGCGGCGACGACCCCCACGAGTGCCGGGCGGAAGAAGCGGAGTCGTAGGGGCATGCGCGGTCTCGGGGGAGCGATTTCCAGGACGCATCGGGTCGCGGGCGTCCGTTACGTAAGCGCCTGGAATCCCGGTTGGCAAGAACTCGACTGGCGGCGGGGCGGACGGTCCGGGTATTGTGGGGCTCCGATCGCCGCGAACCCTGCGCGTGAGTGTGCCATGCCCGATCGCCATCGATCCATCCGACTCGCCTCGCTCGTCGCACTCCTGGCGGCCTGCATCGCTGCGCCCGTCGGCGCCCAGGATGCGCCGCCGCTGGAGCTTCCGTCATGGGAGACGGCGCACGCCTTCGCGGGCCTCCCGCACCCTCGCGACGTGTTCGGCTTCGAGCCGGGCGCGGACTACCAGCTGGCCACGAACGCCCAGATCGTCGCGTACTTCGACGCGCTGGCCGCCGCCAGTGACCGGGTGATGGTGGAGCGGATCGGCGAGTCGGTCCTCGGCCGACCGCTGATCCTGGCCTACATCTCGAGCGCGCGGAACATCGGGGCGCTGGACCGGTGGCGGGAGAACGCGGAGGCGCTGGTCCGGGGTCGCATACCCGAGGCCGAGGCCCGGCGCCGGGCCGCCGAAGGGAAGGCCGTGGTCTGGATCGATGGCGGGCTGCACGCCACGGAGGTGGCCGGGGCACAGCACTCGCCGCTGCTGGCGTACCGCGTTGCGGCGGAGGAGACGGAGGAGATGCGCCGGATCCGCGACGACGTGATCCTGCTGTTGATGCCGGTGATGAACCCGGACGGCCTGGACCTGGTGGCCGACTGGACGGAACGGAGCCGGGGTACGGAGTGGGAGGGCAGCTCGCCGCCGGTCCTCTACCAGTTCTACACGGGTCACGACAACAACCGTGACTGGTACATGATCACGCAGCCCGAGACCCGGGCCGTGGCCGATGTGCTCTACAGCCGGTGGTTCCCCCAGATCGTCTACAACCAGCATCAGACCGCGCCGTGGCCGGCCCGGATCTTCATCCCGCCCTTCGCCGACCCGGTGAACCCGCATATCCCGGCGCTGGTGGTCAGGGGCGTGAACACGGTGGGCGACGCCATGGGGAAGCGGTTCAGCGAGGAGGACAAGCCGGGCGCCATCTCACGGATCAGCTTCGACATGTGGTGGAACGGCGGCATGCGGACGGCGCCGTACTTCCACAACATGGTCGGGATCCTGACGGAGACGGCGCATCGCGAGGTCGCGCCCCGCTACACGCCCCCATCGACGCTCCCGGACTACATCCGGGGCACCCTGCCGGCCACGGCGCCGAGCGTGTTCTATCCGGACCCGTGGCTGGGCGGCTGGTTCCGCCTGCGCGACGCCGTCGAGTACATGATCACCGGGGCCATGGCCACGCTGGACATCGCGTCGGAGCTCCGGGAGGACTGGCTCTTCAACATCTGGCGGATGGGGGCGGCGTCGGTGGCGGCCGGCGAGGCGGGTGGCCCGTTCGCGTACGTGATCCCGCCGGACCAGCGGAACCCGATGGAGGCGGCCGCCCTGGTGAACGTGCTCCGGCGGGGCGGTGTCGAGGTGCATCGGGCGGTGCGGTCCTTCCGGGCGGGCGGCGAGCGGTATCCGGCGGGCAGCTACGTGGTGCGGGCCGGCCAGGCCTTCCGGCCGCACCTCATGGACCTGCTCGAGAAGCAGGTCTATCCGGACATGCGCCTCTACCCCGGCGGCCCGCCGGACACGCCCTACGACATCTCCGGGTGGACGCTGCCGATCCAGATGCACGTCCGCACCGACCGGATCGACGAGCCCTTCCCGGCGGACCTCGCGGCCGTCGACGTGGCGGAGCCGTGGCCGGGTCGGGTCGAGGGCGCCGGCCGGTGGGGCTGGGCGCTGGCCGCCGCGTCGAACGCCTCGGCGGTGGCCGTGAACCGGCTCCTGGCCGATGGCGCCCGGGTCGCCATCGCGGATGCCGGCCTGCCGGCGGGGGATCGGGAGATGGGGCGGGGGGCGTACGTCGTCCGCGGGGCGACCGAGGCCCGGATCGAGGCGCTGAGCCGGGAGCTGGGAATCGATTTCGTCGGGCTCCGGACGGCGCCACGGTCGGAGCTGCGGGCCATGGAGCGCCCCCGGATCGGGATCTACAAGTCCTGGCTCGCGAACATGGACGAGGGTTGGACCCGTTGGGTGCTGGATGAGTACGAGTTCCCCGTCGACACCCTCCACGACGCCGAGATCCGAACCGGCGACCTGTCCCGGTACCACGCCATCATCCTGCCGAGCGAGCGGCCCGCGTCGATCCTGCACGGCCACGCCGAGGGCTCCAGGCCCGAATCGATGACCGGCGGCATCGGCCTCGACGGGATGGTCCGGCTTCGCGAGTACGTCAAGGCGGGCGGGCGGCTCATCGCATTCGACCGCGCCGCCCAGCTCCTGATCGACCAGCTGGGGCTCCCCCTGCGCGACGCCGTGGCCGGGCTGCCCTCGGAGACCTTCTTCGTCCCCGGCACCCTCATCGCGCTCGACGTGGACGATGACGACCCGCTGGGCTACGGCATGCTGAGGAACGCGGCGGCCTTCTTCGTCCGCGGCAGCGCCTGGCAGGTGCGGGGCCGTGATATCGAGGTCGTGGCCCGCTACGCGGGAGACGACCTCGTGCTCAGCGGCTGGGCCCTGGGCGAGGAGCGCCTGTCACGGACGGCGGCGCTCGTGCGGGTCCCGTTCGGCGAAGGCCACCTCGTGCTCTTCGGCTTCCGGCCCCAGTTCCGGGGCCAGCCCCGGGGCACGTTCAAGCTCCTCTTCAACGCGCTCCACGACGCGGCGGCCCGGGGGGGGGCTGACGGCTGACGGCTGACGGCGCAGCAGGCGGTCAGGAGCCGCCGGTGGCCTCCCGTGCGAGCCGCTGGTACTCGGCCAGCATGGTCTGGTGGTCCCGGTATTCGCGGAGCGTCTTCCCGGCCTCGGCGGGGTAGGCCTCGAGGAGGCGGCTCCAGAGCTCTCGTGCGGCGGCGCTGTCGCCGGCGGCCTCTTCCGCGGCGGCGGCCACGCCCAGGGCCAGGATGTGGTCGGGCGAAGCGGCGAGGATCCGGTCGGCGGCGGCGCGTGCGGCGGCGGGGTCGCCCGCGGTAAGGTGGAGGAGGGCGAGGTGGTACAGCCCGTCGGCATCGAGGCCCTCCACCATGTCGTGGGCCTGGATGGCCATGGGCATGAACTGGTCGACCTCCGCCTGGTTGCCCTGCTCGGCGGCGGTCATGATCCGGTTGAAGAGCCGGTCGGCATTGGTGCGCATGTCGGAGCTGAGTCCGCCCATGCCGCCGGTCTGGCCGCCCGGCGCGGTGAGGGGAGCGCCGGTCTGGGCGGGGGGCGTCGGGACCCGGTCGGTGCCGCGGGGGAGGAAGAGCACGAGGAGCACGGTGACGATGGCGCCTCCGGCGATGACCCACGGGGCCATGGAGCGGGCGCCGCCCGTCCCGCTGTCGGCGTCGAGGGGCTCGCCGCAGGCGGTACAGTAGGTGGCTCCGGCGGGCACGTCGGCCCCGCACGCGCGACAGCTCCCGTCCAGCGCGGCGCCGCACTCGGCGCAGAACTTACCGGTCTGGTTCTCGGTACCGCAGTTCGGACATTGCATGGGACAGAAACTAACCGAAGTTTGAGCGGATGCCACGCCACGAACGGATCTACCTGTTCCTGGCGGTCCTGTTCGTGGGATCGCTGATCATTGCCAACGTCATCACGTTCAAGCTGTTCAGCGTGTCGCTGCCGGGCTCGCTGACGGTGTTCGGCGAGGAGGCGATCATCATGGCGGCGGGGATCCTGCCGTACCCCGTCACGTTCCTGGTCACGGACCTGATCAGCGAGCTGTACGGGAAGAAGCGGGCCGACGCCGTGGTGTGGAGCGGGTTCCTCGTCTCACTGTGGGTGCTGTTCATTTTGCGGCTGGGCTCGTGGGTGCCCGCCGTCGGCACGGACCTGCGGACGCCCGGGGAGGTCCAGGCGCTCTACGACGGTGTTTTCGGCCAGTCGTCCCGGGCCATCGTCGGGAGCATGATCGCCTACCTGATCGCCCAGCTCATGGACGTCCGCATCTTCCACTTCTGGAAGCGGCTCACCGCGGGGCGACACCTCTGGCTGCGGAACAACGGCTCGACGATGATCAGCCAGCTCCTCGACTCCGCGCTCGTGGTCTCGATCCTCTTCTGGGGGCGGCTCCCGACCGAGACCGTTCTCCACGTCATCCTCGCCAGCTACCTGTTCAAGGTGGTCACCGCGGCCGTCGACACCCCGTTCTTCTACCTGGGTGTGCACTGGCTGAAGCCGCTGGTCGGGGATGTGGACGGAGAAGAGACGGACGGCCCCGGCGCACCGGCGCCGGTCCGGGCGGGCTGACCGGTGACCGGATCGCGTGAGGCGCCCGGCCGGGGCCCGGCCGGGGCAGGCGGGGGGGGCCGGCGTTCGGGCCGCACCGTATTCCTGACGGGCGGGACCGGACTGATCGGCTCGCACGCGGCGCAGCGGCTGCGACGCCGGGGCGACGAGGTCGTCGCGCTGGTCCGGCCCGACAGCGACGTTCGACACCTGGCGGGGCTCGGCTGCGAGCTCGTGGTGGGCGACATCCTGGATGCGCCGGGAGAGACCGCCGCCCGGATGCGGGGGGTGGATGCCGTGATCCACGCGGCGGCGAAGGTCTTCCAGCCCGGGAGCCGTGCCGAGTACCTGCGCGTGAACGTGGAGGGCACGGAGCGACTGCTCGAGGCGGCTGCCATGGTCGCGCCCCGCGTCCTGCACGTGTCGAGTGTGGCCGTCTATGCGGGACTGCCCATGGACCGGCTGACCGAGCCCCGGTGGCTGGAGGCCGATCCAGCCCGGCAGGCGCGGTACGCGGCGTCGAAGCACCTCTCGGAGCGGGCGGGTTGGAAGGCCCATGAAGCCGGCAGGGTGCGACTGACCACGGTCCGTCCGTGCGTGGTATACGGGGAGCGGGACCGTTCGGCGACGCCCGTGTTGGTCCGTCACGCGTCCCGGCCGCTCATCGTGCTGCCCGGCGGCGGGCGCTCGACGGTACCGGTGGTGTACGCCGGGAACGTCGCCCGGGGGATCGTCGCCGCGCTGGACCGGGAGGTGGCCGTCGGCCGGGCCTACAATCTGGCACAGGACTTCCCGCTCACGGCCCGGGAGCTGGCCACCGGCGTGGCCCGCGGTCTGGGCCGGCGGTCACGCATCGTGTCCGTGCCCGCCCGCCCGGTCCGGGCGGCGGCCGAGCTGCTGGACCGGGTGGCACGGCTCGTACCGGGGCTGGAGCCCGGCTTCGGCCGTGCCGCGCGATCCCTCACCACCGGCAACCCGTACGACAGCGCCCGGGCCCGGCTCGAGCTCGGCTGGCACGGGCTGACGCCGCACAGTGTGGGACTGCGCCGAACAATGGAGTGGTGGGTCGGTCGGGCCCCTGGCCGGGATCGCCCGGATGGCTTCAGTTGATCACGAGCGACTCGACGGCAGCGGCTACCCCTCGGGCTTCGCGACCGACCAGCTCGACCGACCCTCTCACAGCATACTGACGATTCATGACGCATACCGACGACGACAGGACCCCGACCCAGGCCGGCGGCCCGGCCGACGACCCGGACCAGCAGCCCGTGCCGGCGCTGAACGAGCCGGACGGGGACCGGGACTGGGAGACGGAGGACGAACGGCTGCTTCAACGCGAGGCGGCGGCCGAAGTCGAGTTCCTCCACACCGACCCGTGGCGCGTCTTCCGGATCATGGGCGAGTTCGTCGAGGGGTTCGATACCCTCGCCGACCTCGGACCCGCCGTCTCCATCTTCGGCAGCGCCCGTGTCGGTCCCGACGACGCCTGGTACGGGCACGCGGAACGGACGGCGCGGCTCTTCGTCGACCGCGGCTTCGGCGTCATCACGGGCGGGGGACCGGGGATCATGGAAGCCGCGAACAAGGGGGCGACGGAGGCCGGCGGCGATTCCGTCGGCTGCAACATCGAGCTGCCCTTCGAGCAGGGGATGAACCGCTACGTCCAGACCGCGGTCAACTTCCGCTATTTCTTCGTCCGCAAGACGATGTTCGTGAAGTACGCGGAGGGGTTCGTGATCTTCCCTGGCGGATTCGGCACCATGGACGAGCTGTTCGAGTCATTGACGCTGATCCAGACCGGGAAGGTCCGACACTTCCCCGTCGTGCTCATGGGCCGTGACTACTGGGCCGGGCTGGTGCGCTGGCTGCGGGCGCGTATGGTCGAGGAAGGGAAGATCAAACCGGCCGACCTGGACCTGATCCTCATCACCGACTCTCCGGAGGAGGCCGTCGAGCACGTGGTCCGGGCCTTCGCCGCACAGCAGGAGGACGCGCGGGACCGGGCGCACCGGCGGGCAAGACGGCGCGGCCTCGGCGATCCGGGCCGGCGGGGACAGTAGTCGTGCCCGACCTGTTGGCCTCCGCTGGCCGGGGCGGCGATGGTTCACGCGCCTTTCCGCCGCGCCATGGTGGAGGGGCGGAGTTTGCGGTGGGGGCCGGCGTTCCGGTCCTGTCCCCGACCCTGCCGGGCCAAGGACGAGGGTGGAGCGTGGAGCGTCGGACCACGTGGGCCGTGCACGAGGCCCGTGGAGGCCGCCCGCCCCTCACGACGCCCCCTGCGATCCACCCTCTACCCCGGGGATCAGGCGCCGGAGCAGGCCGCAGCGCCCGGCACCTGGAATACCCCGTGAGACCCCCCGCTCCACTCCGTACCGAAGCCCGTTCACGCACGCGACGAACCCGTATCAACCACCAGGACCCGACATGAGCCACAGCCACCACCTTTCCGGCCCGCGCATCGACCCGGCCCGGGTCCGCGGCGACATGACCGTCGCCGAGCTGATGGACGGCGCTTTCTCCTCCTACAACGCGGGTCGACTGAGGGAGGGGGCCCGCCTCTTCACGGAGAAGATGCTGGCCGACGACGTGACGGTGGGCGTCACGCTCACCGGCGCCCTGACGCCGGCGGGGCTCGGGGTGTCGTCGCTGATCCCGCTCATCGAGGCGGGCTTCATCGACTGGCTCGTATCGACCGGCGCGAACCTGTACCACGACGCACACTACGGACTCGGCCTGGCGCTGCACCGGGGGGACCCGTTCGTCAGTGACGTGGTCCTGCGGGAAGAGGAGGTGGTCCGCATCTACGACATCTTCTTCGACTACTCCGTCCTCCTCGACACCGATGCCTTCTTCCGCCGCATCATCCGGGAAGAGGAGTTCCAGCGGACCATGTCGACCGCCGAGTTCCACTGGCTGTGCGGGAAGTACGTGGCGGAGCGGGAGCAGAAGCTCGGCCAGACGGGGGAGAGCCGGAAGTCACTGCTGGCGGCCGCGTACGAGTACGATGTGCCCGTCTACACCAGCTCTCCCGGCGACTCGTCCATCGGGATGAACGTGGCCGCCCTGGCCCTGCGCGGCTCGAAGCTCCGGATCGACGTGAGCGCCGACGTGAACGAGACGGCGGCCATCGTGCTCGACGCGAAGCGCGGCGATGGGAAGAGCGGCGTCCTGATCCTGGGGGGCGGGAGCCCGAAGAACTTCGTGCTCCAGACCGAGCCCCAGATCCAGGAGGTGCTGGGGATCGAGGAGAAGGGCCACGACTACTTCCTCCAGGTCACCGATGCCCGCCCGGACACCGGCGGGCTGTCCGGCGCAACCCCGGCGGAGGCAGTGAGCTGGGGGAAGGTGGACCCGGACAAGCTGCCGGACGCGGTGGTCTGCTACACCGACAGCACCATCGCGCTGCCGCTCCTCACCGCCTACGCCCTCGCCCGGCACGAGCCCCGGGAGCCCCGCCGGCTGTACCGCCGGCGGGAAGAGCTGACCGGGAAGCTGCGGGCCGAGTACGAGGCCGTGCTGGCGGCGTCGCCTGACGGTGAGGTGCGGCCCGAGGGCGGCCCCGACACCACGCTGGCACGGGACCGGTAGCGGGTCGGAGGGCCAGGACCACCGGCCGGTCCCGCCTCGCACTTCGTCCACGGTGATTCCCCGGCGGTCAGGCTGGCGCCGAAGCGGCGACGCAGGTTCTCGGCTTTGACGGGACCCCGCCGGCCCGGCCACATTCCTCCGTCCCCACGACTCCGACCCCTGCCCCGACGCCCGTGATCTCCGACCCTGCACTCCTCACCGCCGTCATCGCGGCCATCACCGCCCTCGCCTTCTGGCTCGACCTCCGCTTCGGCTGGGCCCGGACCGTCGGCGCGACCATGCTCGTCATCCTCTTCGGCGCGGTCCTCTCCAACCTCGGGCTCGTCCCCTTCACCTCGCCCGTCTACGACGCCATGACAGGCCCGGTCACGTCCCTGGCCATCGTCTGGCTCCTCTTCGCGGTGGACGTCCGGGACCTGAAGGACGCCGGGCCGTCCATGCTCGCGGCCTTCGCCATCTCCATCCTGGCGACGGCGGCGGGAGCCGTGGCCGCCGCGTTCCTCTTCGCCGGCGGCTTCGACGGCGCCACCTGGAAGCTGGCCGGCGTCATGACCGGGACCTACGCCGGGGGCAGCCTGAACTTCATCGCCGTGGGCCGCGAGCTGGATTTCCCGCCCGCGCTGTTCGCGGCCGCCACCGCCTCCGACGCCGTCATGACCGCCGTCTGGTTCGGCGCGACGCTGATGATCCCGCTCTGGCTCCGACGCTGGTTCCCGGCGCCGAAGCACGATCACCACCATACGGCCCGGGAGCGCCGGACCGACCCCGGTCCCCCGACCACCATACCGGACCAGGGGCCCGGCGAGGCGCCGGCTGCGCGCCGGGCCGCCGGGGAGGCGTCCGGGTCGGACCCCCATGCCCACCACCCGTTCTTCTCGGAAGCCCCGCTCAGGGTCCTCGATATCACGGTCCTGGGCGCCCTCGGGTTCGCCCTCGTCTGGCTCGCCGAGACCGTTGCAGCGGCGGTGCCCTCCGTCCCGTCCATCCTGTGGCTCACGACCTTCGCCCTGGCCCTCGGCCACACGCCCTGGGTCCGCTCCCTCGACGGAGCCATGCACCTGGGCTCCCTCGGTCTTCACTTCTTCCTCGCCATCATCGGCATCGCGTCCCGGGTCTCCGAGATCCTGCGCGTGGGCCCCGAAGTCTTCTGGTTCACCGCCCTCGTCGTGGCCGTGCACGGCGTCCTGACGTACGGCGGCGCCCGGCTCGCCCGGCTGGACCTCGAGACCACGTCCGTCGCGTCCCAGGCCGCCATCGGCGGGCCGTCCTCCGCCCTCGCCCTGGCCGTCGGCCGCGACTGGCGCGCCCTCGTCCTGCCCGGCGTGGTGGTCGGCCTCCTCGGCTACGCCGTCGGCAATTACCTGGGCCTCGGCGTGGCCTACTGGGTGCGGGGATGGTGAGGGTGGAAGGCACGCGACGTCCGAGGTCGGCAGACGCGGAAGTCGTCGAGAGCTGGCGGCGCGGCACCGGGGGCGCGGAATATGCAGCCCGAGGACGGGCGAGCCCGGGGCGCTGCGCCCTGCCTCTTGCCTCGTTCCACGTGCCACCTGCTACTTAGGCCCATGCGAATCGCGATCACCGGGGCCTCGGGCCTGATCGGCTCGGCGGTCACCCGACAGCTGATGGAGGACGGCCACACGGTCACGCGGATGGTCCGCAGCCGGGAGGCGGCCACGGACCGGGACGCGGTGTACTGGAGTCCGGTCCGGGAGGAGATCGACGGGGAGGGGCTGGCCGGCCACGATGTCGTCATCAATCTGGCCGGCGAGAACATCTTCGGCGTCTGGACCGAAGCCAAGAAGCGGCGGATCCGGGAGAGCCGGGTTTCGGGCACCCGATTGCTGGCCCGGACCTTGGCGCCGATGGCGGACGACCGCCGGCCGGATCTCCTGATCAACGCCTCCGCCATCGGCTACTACGGCGACCGTCCGCCCGACCAGCCACTCCCGGAGGACGCCGAGCCCGGCGAGAGCTTCATGGCCCGTGTGGTCCAGGACTGGGAGGCGGCCACGGCGCCCGCGGCGGAGGCCGGCATCCGGGTCGTCATGCCGCGGTTCGGGCTGGTCCTGTCGCCGGACGGTCTGCTGCTCCAGGGCATGGCGGCCGCCACCCGGCTCGGGCTGGGCGCCAAACTCGGCGACGGGGCCCAGGTGTTCCCGTGGACCACCCGCGACGAGATCGCCGGTGTGGTCCGGCATGTGCTGGCCGATCCCGGGTTGCACGGGCCGATCAATGTCGTGGCTCCGGACAGGGCGACGAACGAGGAGTTCACCGACACCCTGGCCCGCGTGCTCGATCGGCCGCGCTGGCTGAAAATCCCCGAATTCGCCGTAAAGCTGGCCGGTGACCTCGGCGACGAGCTGCTCACCGGGGCGTGGGTCGTCCCGGAGAAGCTCCAGCGCTCGGGGTACGACTGGCGGGATCCCGATCTCGAGGGAACGTTGCGACGACTGCTGCGATAGTCCCGGGCCCGGCCTTCACAGCGTGTACGGGGGCTGCTCCAGGTCTCCGGGCTCCGCACCCGAGTGTGGCTCCGGCGTCATGAAATCGGCGGCCATCTCTCCGATCATCAGAGCCGGGGCCTGGGTGTTCCCGTGGATCAACTCGGGGATGATGGACGCGTCGGCCACTCGCAGTCCATCGATTCCGTGGACGCGGAGACGGGAGTCGACCACGCCGTTGTCACCGTTCCCCATCCGGCACGTTCCTGCGAGATGGTAGCAGGTCTCGACCACGCCCCGGAGGTACTGGACCAGCTCGGCATCGGTGGATGCCTCGGGGCCGGGCCAGACCTCTCGGCCGAGGGGCAGGTTGGCGAGTGCCCGGGTCCGGGCGAGGGTCCGACCCAGCCGCAGGCCGCGAAGGAGCGGCGCCAAATCGTCGCCGTGGCTGAGATAGTTCGGATGAACGAGCGGGGGGTCTTCGGGACGCGGCGATCTGAGCCGGACACTCCCGCGGCTACGGGGCTCGAGGAGACACACCTCCAGGTCGACCACCCGTTTGGACGCGGGGTGACTGAAATGGGTTACGAACTGGATGTCCGGGGTGGGCAAGGAGGGATGGGAGCGGACGAAGCCACCGGCATCGCAGCAGTTCGACGTGAATACGCCGCGACGGCGTACCAGGTAGTCGGCGGCCGCCGGGACCCAGTAACGGGGGTCGCCCGGACCGGGTCCCTCGCGCTCGTACAGGAGCGGAGCGCGTACGTGGTCCTGGAGGTTCGCGCCCACGCCGGGAAGGTCCATGACCGTGGCGAGGCCGTGCTCCGCCAGGTGGGCCGCAGGGCCGATCCCCGACAGCATCAGGAGATGGGGCGACTTGACTGCGCCGGCGCTCACCACCACCTCGTCGCCGGCCGACGCCCGCTCGACGCGTCCGCGATGTCGGAACTCGACCCCGGTGGCCCGACCGCCCTCGATGATGATCCGGGTTGCCAGCGCGCCCGTCAGCACCTCCAGGCGCCCGGTCGCCCGTCCCAACGGAAGGTAGGCGGACGCGGAGGAGCTCCGCCGCCCCTTTCGCTGGGAAACGTCGAAGAAGTCGAGGTCCAGATCGAGTTCCGCACCGGCCGCGACCACCGCCTCCGAGAACCGGGACCGGAATCGCGGAGAGGATACCGCAAAGACGCCGCCCTGGCCCGTTCGGTCCTCGAGCCTCCGATAGAGGCGGCCCACGGTCACGGAAGACCAGCCCTCGTTGCCGAGATCGCCCCACCGGTCATAGTCCGAAGACGAACCCGGACAGTACATCATGGCATTGATCGACGACGAGCCGCCCAGCACGCGCCCCAGCGGCAGCGTGATCCGCCGCCCTCCGAGCGCCGGCTGCTTCGCCGTCCGAAAACGCCAGGAGAAAAGCGGTCGCAGCTTCTGGCTCGGCAAGGGCGGATCGAGAACCAGTGGCCGGTACCGCCCCCCCGCTTCCAGAAGCAATACCGACCGGCCCCGCTGCGCCAATCGAGTGGCGACCACGCACCCGGCGGTCCCGCCGCCGACCACGATCACCTGCGCTTCGTGCCCGGTCATCGATCCGCCGCCATGAGTTCCGTGGCAACGCGTCGTACCGGACCGGGGTGGCCGGCCGGGTCCGCTGCGAGCGGCTCCCGACCATTCCCACCGGGATCGTCCCGCCCGCCCCGAGCTACCTGGTACAACACGCCCGCAGCCGTACAGACCTGGCTTAGCTGCACCAGGAGACTCACTCGCCAGGCCCTCGCCGGCGGAAACGATCGGAACGGTGCCAGCGGCAGCGACAGGGAGTGACGGATCGTCGTGGCCAACGAACGCCGGCCGCTCTCGTGCTTCCGCAGGTAGATTACGGCGCCGCGGCCGTACGAAAAGAACTTCCGCGCGTATGCCCAAAGGCCGAGGATCGGACGGTGTTCGACCCTGGCACGCGGCGCCCAGGCCAGCCGGTAGCCGGCAGCGATCCACCGGTGACAAAGGTCTCGATCCTCGCCCCCGCCCACAGGCCAGTCCGCGTCCAAGCCTCCGATGGCTCGGTACAGGGCCCTGGGCAGCGCGAGGTTGTTGGTGGGATTGAACACCCGCTCCGCACGATCATTCTCATGCTCCGTGAAGCAGTCGACCACGAGCTGGAGCGACTCCGCAAGCAGGCTCTTCGGCCGCCCGTTCACCACAGGGCCGGCGATACCGGCCGCGGGGTACTCCATGCCCGTTAGCCACAGCGCTTCCAGCCAGTCCTCGCCAGGCAGGCAGTCGTCATCGGTGAACACGAGAAGCCGGCCCCGGGCTCCCTCGGCGCCTGCTTGACGGGCGCCCGCACAGCCGGCCGCTTCGCCCAGACGGATCAGCGTAGTGGACAGCGAATGGCGAAACCGATCGACCACCGGGGCGGCGGGGGGGTCCCCGCAGTCGTCGACCACGATGACCTCGAAGCGGCGGGCCGGGAACGTCTGATGCGCGAGCCTGCGGAGCAGCGTACCGAGCGCCCTCGGTCGGCTGCGGGTCGGTACCACCACGGAGATCTCCGGGGGAACACTCGTGGTCGCCGTCTCCATGCGTGCCCTCATGGTGCCGTCAGCACCGCGGGCCCGGCTGGCTCTGCCACCGCACCGGTCCCGGCGGACTCGCGGGCGGCGAGGGTGATGGCCAGGGCTCGGATGCCATCTTCCACGGTGCAGGAGGGCTCGTCGCCGCGGACCACCTGCGCGAAATGGGCCCATTGCCTGTGGAAGGACTCGAGGTACACACCGCCCCGGCGGTGGCTGATCCAGCCCTCCGCCAGGCGGCCAGGAAGACCCGCGAGCCGTCCCAGACGCAGGCGCGCGGATCCCGGTGTGGTGCCGAGCGGGAGAAGCTCGAGGCCATCGAAACGCTCCGCGCCGACCCTCAGCCGGCCGGCCGAGCCGGCTACCTCCACTTCGATCTCATGGGTCGTTCGCACCGAGAAGGTCCCGGTCGCCAGCACATCGTTCGTCAGACGAGCATTGATCGTGGCCACTTCCTCCGATCGGTACCCATCCAGTCGTTGCGCCCACAGCGCCTCCACTTCCTCCCCGGTGAACAGGCGCCACAGGTCGAATGCCGGTGTCGCCAGATCGATCAAAGCCGACTCCCCATGCCGTGGACGCATCTCGTCCCGGGACACCGGGCCGCGTTGCTCCGGACTCGCCGGGCTGCACCAGAGAGTCCGGACCGACTCGATCTCGCCGATCCGGCCGGACGCTACCACACCGGCCGCTTCCTGAATCAGCCGATGGAACCGCGTATGGAACCCCATCAGCGCCTGCGCCGAACTTCGCTGGGCCGCCGCAAGAATGCGGCGACCGTCCTCGAGAGTCGCCGCCAGCGGCTTCTCCACCAGCACGTCCATTCCCGCCTCGAGCGCCGCCACGGCCACAGACGCGTGGGCCGCGGCCGGTACCACCACCGCCACCGCCTCCAGGCCGGGGTGGGCGAGAAGCCCATCGAGATCACGGTAACGAGCCTCGACGCCGTATTCCGTGCTCACGGCGTCGAGCACGTCAGGGTCGCCGTCGGCGAGGGCCACCACTTCGATGGAGGACAGCCCGGACAACACCCGCATATGCTTCTGGCGGGTGATCATGCCGCAGCCGATCACTCCGAGACGAACGGGATTGTCGGCGACAGGAGTCCAGGGGCTCATAAGCGCTTTCCAGAGGTGTGCTCACCCCGTGACGCGTGGTCGGGCCCCGTCGAGGACCATCCCGGCGCCCGGGCCGACCCGGGGGGCGGTGGCACGGAGATGGCGATCCTGCGAAGAGCGGTCAGCGGGCGTGGCCATCCGGTGACCCTGCGGGTTCCTTCATAATTCCTTGGTGGACTTGACGTTGGACTTGATGTTCAAGAAGACGCGCGCAGACCGCGAAGGCGTCCAGGACCAGCTCCGGACGGTGATCCGACGGGCCGACACGGTCGCGGACGGCCTCGACCGCGGGATGTTCAACCGGCCTCCGCGCGACGGCGGCTGGTCGGTGGGCGAGTGCCTGGACCATCTCAACGAGACGGCGCTACTATACCTTCCGGAATTCGCCGAGTCCGTGGAGGCGGCCCGATCCGACGGGCGGTTGGCGGAGCCCGGGTCGCCCGATCGAACGCTGCTCGGACGTCTGGTGGTCTTTCATGGCCGTCCACGCCCGCCGGCACCTCTGGCAGGCCGAGGGGGTCAGGGAGGAGCTTGAGGCCGGTCCGAACCGCGAGCGGACGGTCTAACGGACATCGGGCCGGCCCTCGACCGACCGATCATCGTTCCCCGAACTCGACGCCACATGCAAGCCACAGACTCCCTGGCGGCCGCGGCCTCCGCCGCCGCTTCCGAAGCCGCATTCGACATCCAGAACGCACTGAGCGAGGCCTGGGGCAAGGTCACCGGGTGGGCGGAAGGTACGGTAGAGAATCTGCCGAACGTCATCGCGGCGCTCCTCGTCTTCTTCATCTTCTGGGGTCTGTCCCGGGTCGTGCGGCGGATCGTCGTCCGGATCGCCCGCGGTATGGCCGACCAGCCGGAGGTCAACCGACTCATCGCCGGGGCCGCCCACTTCGTGATCCTCGCCCTCGGGCTCGTCCTCGCCCTCGGGCTCCTCGGCCTCGACAAGACCGTCACTTCCCTGCTGGCCGGTGCCGGGATCATCGGGCTGGCCCTCGGCTTCGCCTTCCAGGACATCGCCGAGAACTTCATCGCCGGCATCATCCTGAATGTCCGCAACCAGTTCACCGAAGGCGACATCGTCGGATCCGGCGACTTCATGGGCGTGATCGAGCGGGTCCAGCTCCGGGCCAC
>CAYMLW010000010.1:26369-29010 GCA_964391035.1 uncultured Gemmatimonadaceae bacterium | reverse complement strand
CATTCCCGCCGGCGGATCGTCCACTCCCAGGACCTCACCGGCCGGGAGATCGAGCGCGCCCTCCTGGCGGCCGTGGCGGATCATCCCTCGATCGACGTATGCGAGGATCACCTGGCCGTGGATCTCCTGGCCGGCGGGTCCCCACGCCGCTGCGGTGGGGCGATCATCTTCGACCACAGGGACGGCGAGATCTCGGCGATCCGGGCCCGGCAGACGTTCCTCGCCAGCGGTGGGTTCGGTCGGGTCTATCGACACACGACCAATCCCGAGATCGCCACCGGCGACGGCGTGGCCATGGCGTTTCGGGCCGGTGCCACGGTGGCCAACCTCGAGTTCGTGCAGTTCCACCCCACCGCGCTGTATCCTGCCGAGGGCCAGGCGGTCCTGATCTCCGAGGCGGTGCGGGGCGAGGGGGCGGTGCTGGTGACGATGGACGGTCGGCCGGTCATGGAGGCCCACCCCATGGGTTCCCTGGCCACACGCGATGTCGTGGCCCAGGAGATCGATCGGGTGCTCAAGGATACCGGGGCGGAGCACGTGCTCCTCGACCTGTCCCAGATCGGGGCCGAGGGCATCCGGAAGCGATTCCCCTACATCATGGACGCCTGCGCGGCGAAGGGCATCGATATCCTGGCGGAGCCGATCCCCGTCGTGCCGGCGGCCCACTACGCCTGCGGTGGAGTGCGGACGGACCTCGACGGCCGGTCCGACCTGCCCGGCCTGTACGCCGCGGGGGAGGTGGCGTGCACGGGCGTCCACGGCGCGAACCGGCTGGCCTCGAACTCGCTCCTCGAGGCCGTGGTCTTCAGCCACCGGGCGGCCCGGTCCGTGCGACGGGAGCTGGAGATGGCGCCGCCGACCGTCGACATCGACCTGGGTCGCGGCCCGGGGGAGGCGACCCGGGACTGGCACGCCTTACAGGAGGAGTTGAGAAAGGTCATGTGGGACGACTGCG
This sequence comes from uncultured Gemmatimonadaceae bacterium, assembly GCA_964391035.1. GTDB lineage: Bacteria > Gemmatimonadota > Gemmatimonadetes > Longimicrobiales > RSA9 > JAWVYT01. The sequence goes on along the minus strand of CAYMLW010000010.1, from coordinate 28,055 downwards.
GCATCATCCGCAGCGACGCCCGGCTCGACGAGGCGGCCGAGCGAGTGAGTGCGCTCCGGGAGGACGCGGAAGCCCTCTGGCGAGCAGGACCGGTGGATCCGGATCTGGTCGAGACCCGGAACCTCTGTGAGGTGGCCGAGCTCGTGGTCCGGAGCGCCCGGAGCCGGAAGGAGAGCCGTGGCCTGCATCACAACATCGATCACCCGGACACCGACGAGCGCTACCGGGCGGATACCGTGATTCCTGCCACCACCGACGGCTGACCCGTGCGCGTTCTGATCGCCGCCGTCGGTCGACCCTCCCGGCTCCTGGCCGGTCCGATCCGCGAGTTCGAGGCCCGGGCCGGGCGGTACTGGAAGCTCGACGCCGCCGAGATCCCGGCCGAGAAGGCGTCCAGGAATCGACCGGAGGCCGACATCATGCGGGCGGAAGCGGAACGCCTGCAGGCCGCCATCCCGGCAGAGCTCGATACCGTCGCCCTCACGCGGACGGGTCGCCGCTGGAGCTCCCGGGAGCTGGCCCGCTATCTGAACGGGCTGGCCGTGGCCGGGTCGCCGGGGGCCGCATTCGTCATCGGCGGCGCGTTCGGGCTCGACGACGAGCTTCTCGCCGGCGCACGGCACCGGGTCAGCCTGTCGCCGATGACGCTTCCCCACGAGCTCGCCCGGCTGGTCCTGGCGGAACAGCTCTACCGGGCGGGGACGATCGTGCGGGGGGAACCGTACCACAAGGGGTGAGGCACGGGGCAGCTGGCGTGGGCACGCGGCTCGGGCTCGGCGTTGAAGGGTGAGGAGTGAGAGGGCGGGGCAATGATCGGAAGGGAGTGGGTCAGGTGGGAGTGAATCTGGGGATACGGGTCCGGCCCGTGGGCGGGAACCGGCTGGTCGAGGACTACGCGCGTGGCGAGGTGGCGCTGTCGCCGTTCTTCCCGGGCCACCCGTTCACGGCGGCCGCGTATCGGCGCAAGGCCGACGAGGTCCGGACGCGCTTCGATGACGAGGCGCTCGAGGCGATGGCGGGGGCGGTCCGACCGCTGGGGGACGACGCGGCGGGCAAGCTCGACCGGGCGTCACGGGGAGAGGGCTTCTTCGTGACGACCGGGCAGCAGCCGGGGCTCTTCGGCGGCCCGCTCTACACGGTCCACAAGGCGCTCACGGCCGTGGCGCTGGCCGAGCGGCTCGAGGCGCTCCTCGAGGTGCCGGTGCTGCCGGTGTTCTGGACGGCGTCCGATGACCACGATTGGGAGGAGGCGAGGCGGGTCGGCCTGATCGACACGGCCAATGACCTGCACTGGCTGGAGCTCGAGGGCTCCGGAGACTCCCACCGCTCGATGGGCCGGCGACGGCTGGGGGGCGCGGCGGACCCGGCGCTGGACCGGCTGGCCGACCTGCTGCCGCCGTCGGATTTCACGCCGGCGCTCCTGGACCGGCTCCGGGCGACCTACGGCGGGGCGGGCGAGACGGTGGCGGGGGCGTTCACCCGGACCCTCGAGGCGCTCTTCGAGGGGCTCTGCATCGGACTGGTCGATTCACAGGACGCCACCCTGGGCCGGCTGGCGGGGCCCGTCCTGCGACGGGAGCTCGAGGCAGGGGCCCGGCACGAGGCGGCCCTCGCCCGTCAGACCGACCGGCTGTCCGAGGCGGGGTACGACGTCCAGGTCCCGATTCTCCCGGGCGCATCCAACGT
>CAYMLW010000010.1:12254-26359 GCA_964391035.1 uncultured Gemmatimonadaceae bacterium | reverse complement strand
ACGTGTTCTACGAGGACGATGAGGGCCGCGAGCGTCTCATGCGCGGGGACGGGCAGGGCCGAGCGGGCGGGAGCTGGACGCTCCGGGCCTCCGGGCGGCCGCTCACCGACAGGGAGCTCTGGGCTCGATTCGAGGGCACACCGGAGCGCTTCTCCCCGAACGTGGTGCTCCGTCCGGTGGTGGAGAGCGCGGTCTTCCCGACGCTCGCCTACGTGGGCGGCCCGGGGGAGGTCCGGTACCTGGCGCAGACAGGGTGCCTGTTCGCGGCCCACGGGATGGGGATGCCGGTCGTCTTCCCTCGATTCGGAATCACGCTGGTGGAGGGGAAGGTGGAAAAGGTGCTGGACAAGTTCGGGCTTTCGGAGGAGGACTTCCTGGCCCGACCGGTGCACGAGGTCATCTCGAACGTGGTGCGGGACGACGTGCCGGAGCCGGTACAGGCCGCGATCGGCGAGGTCCGGAAAGCGCTGCAGGAGAAGTACCAGGCGCTGTTCGAGGCGGCGCAGGAGATCGACCCGACGCTCAAGGGGCCGATCTTCAGCGCACGCAACGAGGGCTTCAGGGCCGTGTCGGACGTGGAGAAAAAGATCCGACACCACGTGAAGTTGAAGGAGGAGACGGAGCTGGAGCAGATCGAGAAGGCGGCCGTAAACCTCGTCCCGGACGGGAAGCCGCAGGAGCGGGTGGTGAACGTGCACCAGTACCTGGCCCGCTACGGGGACGAGCTGGTTCCCGCCATCCTGGAGCGAATGACGGTCTCGCTGGACGCGGACGTAGAGGGGTGGACCGGTGTGGCCTGTGAGTGACGGGCGCGGTTGTGGCGTCCCGGCCGCCCCTCCTATCATGACGTGACATGTTGAGCGTGTTCCTGATCCTGCTGCTGTTGATCCCGCTGGCCGCGGTCGTGCTCGATTCCAAGGTCGGTCAGGCGCTGGCGCGTCGCATCGAGGGCGGGGCGCCGGACAGCGCCCGCATGCGCGCCCTGGAATCGGAGGTCGAGCGCCTGAGCACCGAGCTGGAGCAGGTCCGCGAAGAATCCCAGTTCGTGGCCCGGCTGCTGGAGGAGCGAACGTCGGGGCAGGGTCGGCAGCCCGATAGGGAGGATCCGGAGCCGGGACCCGAGGGTGGCTGAGTCGGACGAGTCACGGCGCAGCTCGGCGCCCATCGTAGCGGCCGGGATCCTCCTGAGCCGCATCTCGGGGCTGGCGCGGGAGATGGTCTTCGCCCGCTTCTTCGGCACGTCGGTGGCGGCGGACGCCTGGGCGGCGGCCTCCCGGATGCCCAACGTACTCCAGATCCTGCTGGGCGAGGGGACGCTGAGCGCCTCGTTCATCCCCGAGTACTCGAAGCTGCTCGAGGAGGGCCGGGAGGAGGATGCGGGGCGGCTGGCCGGCGCGGTCTTCGCCCTGCTGCTCGCCGTCGCCGGCGGACTCGCTCTCCTCGGCGTGGTTCTGGCGCCCGTCCTGGTCAGCGTCTTCACCCCCGGCTTCGACGGGCTCCAGCGCGAGCTGACCGTCCGCCTGGTCCGGATCATCTTCCCGATGGCGGGGATCCTGGTCCTGTCCGCTTGGTCCCTCGGGATCCTGAACAGCCACCGGCGCTTCTTCATTCCGTACGTGGCGCCCGTGGTGTGGAACGCCGCCATGATCGCCGCGCTCCTGGTCTGGGGCCCCGTCACCGGCCAGCCGGACCTGGTCATCCTCTTCGGCTGGGCCGCGCTCCTGGGCGGGGGGCTCCAGTTCCTGGTCCAGCTGCCCTGGGTCCTGCGACTCGAGCGGTCCCTGAAGATCCGATGGGCCGACCGCCGGTTCCCGCCCCTCCGCACCACCGTGTCCAACGCGGGCCCCGCCATCCTCGGGCGGGGCGTGGTCCAGGTCAGCTCCTACATCGACATGTTCCTGGCCTCCTTCCTGGTGGCCGGGGCCGTGGCCGGGCTCCGCTACGGTCTGACGCTGTACATGCTGCCCGTCAGCCTGTTCGGGATGTCGGTGGCCGCGGCGGAGCTCCCGGAGCTCTCCCGCCGCAGGGACCAGGCCCGGGAAGTCCTCCAGCAGCGCGTGCACGCCGGCCTCCGCCAGATCGCCTTCCTCGTGGTCCCCACGGCCGTGGGCTACTTCGTCATAGGCGACGTCATCATCGCCGCCCTCTTCGAGCGCGGGGACTTCCAGGCCTCGGACACCACCTGGACCCACTTCATCCTCATGGGCTACGCGGTCGGTCTGATCGCCACGACCGGCACGCGCCTCTTTTCGTCGGCCTATTTCGCGCTCCAGGACACGAAGACCCCGGCCAAATTCGCCGCCGTCCGGGTGGCTCTCGCCGCCGCTCTCGGGGCCACGCTCATGCTCCTGGGCCGTGACATCGTGGTGGCCGGGAAGCCCCTGAGCCCGGCCGGCCTCGCCCTGGGATCGGGGCTGGCGGCGTGGGTCGAGTGGTACCTGCTGCGCCGGGAGCTGCGGCGTCGCATCGGGCGGACGCTGCCGCCCCTGGGCGTGCTGGCCCGCATGGGGGGCGCGGCCCTCGGCGCGTCCGCTGCCGCTCTGGCGCTCCTGGCGATGCTGCCCGGGATCGGCGCGATCCTCCGGGCCGGGGTGACCGTGGCGCTGTACGCGACCGTCTACTTCGCGATCGCGGCGGCGCTCGGGCTCCCGGAGGTGGGCCGACAGCTGGCCCGCATCCGGCGCCTGTTCGGCCCGCGTTGAGGCGGAACGTGGGGTCGCCCGGGGGTAGAAGAGAGCCGGACCACGAACCGCCGGACACGCCGTGAACGAGACTCTCGATCGAAAGCTGAAGGCCCTGCCGACGCGCCCTGGCGTCTACACGTTCAAGGACGCCGACGGCGAGATCCTGTACATCGGCAAGGCGAAATCGCTGCGGTCCCGGGTCCGTGGCCACTTCACCAGCGATCCGGGCAGCTCGCTGAAGCAGCGGGAGCTGGTGCGGCGGGCCGCGGACGTGGACACGATCGTGGTCGGCAGCGAGGCGGAGGCGCTGCTCCTGGAGAACAACCTCATCAAGACGCACCAGCCGCGCTTCAACATCCGGCTCAAGGACGACAAGCGCTACCCGTACATCAAGGTCACGGTGTCGGAGCCGTTCCCCCGGGTCTACGTGACGCGGCGGGTGGAAAACGACGGGTCGAGGTACTTCGGTCCCTACACCGAGGTCGCGGCCATCCGCCAGGCGCTGGACGTGGTGAAGCGGGCCTACACGGTGCGCAGCTGCCGCTACGACCTCCCGGACGAGACCCCGAGCCGGCCGTGCCTGGACTACCACATCGGCCGGTGCAGGGCGCCGTGTGTAGGGCTCCAGTCCCGGGAGGAGTACGGCCGGATGATCGACGAGATCCTGGCCGTGCTCGGCGGCGACGTCCGTGGGGTCCGGAAGCGGGTCGAGGCCGAGCTGGAGGAGCGGATCGAGTCCCTCGACTTCGAGCGGGCCGCCACGCTCCGGGACACACTGACCGGGCTGGCCAGCATCCAGCGGCGCCAGCGCGCCCTGGACGTCCGGGGCGCCGATCAGGACGTCCTGGGAGTGGCCAGGGATGGTGATGTAGCCACGTCGGTGCTCCTGCGGATCCGGGGCGGCACGCTCCTTGGCCGGGAGGTGGACCACTTCACGAACCTCGAAGCGGAGGACGAGGAGTCGGTCCTGTCGGCGGTCACGACCCGCTTCTACATCGGCCGGGGGGAGGAAGGCTGGAGCGACCTTCCCAGGGAGGTGCTCCTGCCGGCGGATTTCCCGGACCGCGAGCCCCTCGCGAAGCTGCTGAACGAGGAGTCGGAACGGCGGATCCGGTTCCACATCCCGCAGCGGGGCGAGAAGCTGCGGCTGGTGGAGCTCGCCGCTCAGAACGCCCGCCACCTGCTGGAGGAGCGGTCGGTTCTGGACGAGGCGGTGCAGGGGCGGGCCGACGATGCGCTCTACGAGCTCCAGGAGGCCCTCGAGCTCAAGGTCGTCCCCCGGCTCATGGTCTGTTTCGATATCTCCCACACCCAGGGCCGGGAGGTGGTCGGGAGCGCCGTGGTGTTCGAGAACGGCGACCCCAAGAAGAGCGAGTACCGCCACTTCCGGGTGCGTGGGGACCGGGGCGACCGAAGCTCCGGAGGAGCGCAGGTCGAGACGCGTGGGACCGTCCGGGAGGACGGGCCGACGGTTCTCAACGACGACTACCGGTCCATGGCGGAGGTGGTGGGCCGCTACTTCCGGCGGCGAATCGAGGAAGCGCTCCCGATCCCCGAACTGGCCGTGATCGATGGCGGCAAGGGCCAGCTCTCCGCCGCGGTGACCGCGATCCGGGAGGCCGGCGTCGACGATGTCCAGCTCTGCGCCCTGGCCAAGCGCGAGGAGGAGATCCACCTGCCGGGACGTCCGGCACCCTACCGGCTGCCCCGGACCCACGCCGGGCTCCGGCTCCTCCAGCGCCTCCGGAACGAGGCCCACCGATTCGCCCATTCGTACAACCGGAAGCTCCGCAGCAAACGCACCCTCTCCAGCGAGCTGTCCGACATCCCGGGGGTGGGGCCCAAGCGCCAGCAGCTCCTGCTGAGCCGGTTCGGCAGCGTGCGGGCGATCCGGGAGCTGAACCCCGACGAGCTGGCCGGCCTCCCGGGCGTCGGGAGCACGCTCGCCGAGACGATCCTCGAGCACCTCAACGGATGAACCCTGTTCGCACCCGCTTCGCCCCCAGCCCCACGGGCACGCTCCACGTGGGCAACGCGCGCACCGCGGTGATCAACTGGCTGATGGCACAGCACCACGGCGGCGAGTTCGTTCTCCGGATCGAGGACACCGACGAGGAGCGGAACGTGGAGGGCGCCGAGCAGCGCCTCATGGCCGACCTCCGGTGGCTCGGGCTCGACTGGGACGAGGGCCCCGATCCGGACGGCGGCGAACGGGGGGATCGGGGGCCCTACCGCCAGCGCCGGCGCCTGCCCCTCTACCACGGCTTCGCGGGCCGGCTCGTGCGGACCGGCGCCGCGTACCGCTGCTTCTGCGATCCCGAAACCCTGGAAGCCGATCGCCGCGAGGCCCTCGACGAAGGCCGCAGCCCCCTGTACACCGGACGGTGCCGGACGCTCGCCCACGACGAGGCCCTCCGCCGCGCCGATGGCGGAGAGCCCCACGTCATCCGCCTCGCGATCCCGTCCGGGGGCACCATCGATGTCGACGACCGGATCCGCGGCCGTGTCACCTTCGACGCCGCCAACCTCGGCGACTTCGTCCTCCTCCGCTCCGATGGCCTCCCGACCTATAACTTCGCGGTCGTGGTCGACGACGTGGAGATGGCCATCACCCACGTCATCCGGGACGCGGGACACTTGTCCAACACTCCCCTCCAGCTCCTGGTGTACCGCGCCCTGGGCTTCGACCCGCCCACGTTCGCCCACACCCCGACCGTGCTCGGCGACGACCGCGCCAAGCTCTCGAAGCGGTCCGGGGCGCCGTCGCTGGCCGGACTCCGCGACCAGGGGTTCCACCCCGACGGCGTCCTCAACTACCTGTCTCTCCTCGGCTGGTCCAGCCCGTCCGGCGACGAGATCCTCTCCCGCGACCGCCTCGTCGAGGAGGTCACCCTCGAGCGGATGAACGCCGCCGACGTGGTCTTCGACCTCGAGAAGTTGCGGTGGGTCTCCGGCAAGCACATCGAGGCCATGTCCCTGGATGACCTGGCCAAGACCGTTCGCCCGATCGTCGACGACTCCCCCTTCGCCGACCTCGCGGGCCCCGCGCTCGCCACCGCCCTCGACGCCGTTCGCAGCCACCTCCGGACCTTCGGCGAGGTGACCGACCACCTGGCACCGTTCCACCCTCCAACGGCTCACGCCAAAGCGCCGCCCGAGGGCGCCGACCAGGTTCTGCACGCGGTCCGGATGGAGCTCGCCGCGCTCGAAGTATGGGAGGCCCCGGCGATCCAGAAGGCGCTCAAGGCGGGCGGTACCCGGGCCGGCGTCCGGGGAAAGGACCTCTACATCCCGGTCCGCCAGGCACTTACAGGACAGGACCACGGGCCGCCCCTGGCCGCCGTGATCGACGTGCAGGGGCGAGACCCCGTGCTCGGCCGGTTGGACGCGATCGTGACGGGGGCGGAAGGTTTGACCCCGAAGCCGGATCGACTCTAGATTTTGTCGTTTATGGGGAGAATCGGTGGCGGACGCCCGGACGGTCTGGTCTTCGACCCGTTCTCGGGAGTCAGTGGCGACATGGTCCTGGGCGCCCTCGTAGACCTGGGGCTGGATCGAGAGTGGCTGCGGTCGCTGGTCGCGGCCATCGAGCCGGCGGCCGCCGTCGTGGTGGACCGGGTCATGCGGTGCGGCATCGCGTGTGCCCGCGTGCGCCTCGATCTGCCGGCGGAGGCCCCGGCCCGGCGACTGGAGGACGTGCTCGAGGTGGTGGACTCGAGCCCGGTCGTCCCCGAGGTGAAGGAGCGTGCAGCCGCGGTCTTCCGGCGGCTGGCCGGAGTGGAGGCGGCGGTCCACGGGGTGGATGTGGACGAGATCCACTTCCACGAGGTCGGCGCCCTCGACTCCATCCTGGACGTCGTGGCCGGATTGGCGGGCGTCCGGGAGCTGGGGTACCGCCGCTTCTACACGCGGCCGGTGGCGGTCGGCACGGGAACGGTGCACCTTGCGCACGGCGAGTATCCGCTTCCGGCTCCGGCCACGGCAAAGCTCCTGGAGGGGATCCGGGTCCGGGAAACGGGGTACGCCGAAGAGTGTACGACACCTACGGGTGCCGCGCTGATCGTCGAGCTGACGGGTGGCTCGAGGGCCCCGGATGCGGTATACGGTCGGAGCGGGTACGGTGCGGGCGCCCGGGATCCGGCCGGGCGCCCGAACTGCCTGCGCCTGGTCGAGGTGGACGTCGGCGATCCGGCCCGATTGGTGGCGGTGGCCGCGGACATCGACGACATGGCGCCCGAGTACGTGGCGGGGGCACGGGACGCGGTGCTGGCGGCCGGCGCGGTGGACTGCACGCTGGTCCGGGTCGACATGAAGAAGGGTCGTCCCGGTGTGCGGCTCGAGGCGCTGGTCCCCGAGTCGCGACTGGACGAGGTATGCGATGCCCTGTTCCGTGGCACGACGACCATCGGGATGCGATACTGGCCCGTCGAGCGGGTCGTGCTGGACCGCGACGAGGAGGTCGTGGAGTGGCGCGGCTGCCGGATCCGCGTGAAGTTGGTGCGGCTGCCGGACGGCCGGGAACGGCGGAAGCCGGAGTACGAGGATGTGATCGCGGCGGCACGCGCGACGGGGCTCACGCCCCACGAGGTGAGAAGGGAACTGGATGCGACGGAGCGAGAGGGCTCCGATCCTGTTGAGGAGAGAGGACCAATCGAATGATCGAGGAAGGGAGACCGATGAACGCAAAGGCGCTGATCCTGGCGCTGGTGGCGGCGACGGTGACGGCGTGCGCCAGCGCAGGCGGTGGCGAAACGGCGGACACGGGCCCGCGACCGCAGGAGAACGAAGCGACCCGGTCCGCGAGCGTGCACCTGGTCCAGGCGGGTCTGATGGAGGGCGAGGAGGCCCGGACCCAGTTCGAGCAGGCGCTCACGGACGCGCTCCTGGCCATCGAGCAGATGCCGGAGAACCCGAAGGGGTACCTGATCGCCGGGCAGGCGGCAGCCGGCCTGAACGACTGGGCGCGGGCCGACACGATGTTCGAGCGGGCGGTGTCGCTCTATCCGGGGTACGAAGAGCAGATCGCGGTGGAGCGTGAGCAGGCCTGGGCGGATGCCTACAACATGGGCGCGGAGGCGCTGAACCAGGGTGACCTGGACACGGCCCTCGCCATGTTCCAGGGCGCCGACCGGCTGTACCAGGCCCGCCCCGAGGCGAAGCTGGCGCTGGGCTCCGTGTACGTGAACCGGGGCAACACCGAGGCGGCGGCCGAGGCGTATCTGGGCGCCCTCGAGATCCTGAGCGACCCGCCGCCGGAGGAGATGACCGAGGAACAGGCCGCGAGCTGGGCGGAGTCCCGCCGGGTCGCGGCATTCAACGCCGCCCAGCTCCTGGCCCAGGCTGGTGACTACGCGCGTGCGGCAGAGACGCTCCAGGGCTTCCTGGAGATCCACGAGGCCGATCTCGCGCCGGAGACGGCGCTCCAGGCCCGGACCGCGCTGGCCGGCTTCCTCGCCCAGGCGGGCGATGCGGAGGCGGCGGAAACGATGTACGAGGAGATCCTGGCCCGGGAAGACCTGAGCTCGAACGAGTACTTCCAGGCCGGGATCGGGTTCTTCAACACGTCCGACTACGCCCGCGCCGCCGAGTCCTTCGCGGCCGCGGCGGAGCTGAACCCGTACTCCCGGGACGCCTACCTCAACCTGGTGCAGGCACTGTACTCGCAGGCGCTGGAGCTGGAGGAGACCGAGGAGACGCCGGAGCGGAACGCAGAGCTCGAAAGCATCTACGACCGGATCCTCGAGGCGGCGGACCAGGTCCGTTCGCTGGACCCGCTGAACCGGAACGTCGTGAGCTTCATGCTCCGCTCGTACCGTGCGCTGGCCGACCTGGCGGACCAGAGCGAGGCGCAGCAGCTGACGCAGCGCACGCAGGAGCTCTTCCGGGAGTACCAGAGCCAGCTGTACGACATCTCGGACATCCAGATCGTGATTCAGGGCGCCGACGCGGCACGGGTGACCGGCGTCCTGACCAACCTCACCGCCACCGCGGGCCAGCCCGTGGAGCTGCGGTTCGGGCTGATGGACTCGCAGGGGCAGGTCATCGATGACGCGACGGTCACGGTGACGGCGCCGGAAGAGGGGTCATCGGTCCAGTTCTCGGCCACGCTGGACGTGCCGGGCGGCGAGTTCGCCGGCTGGCGCTACGAGGTCGTGAACTAGCGACTTTGCGGCCGATAGGGCGGCGCCGGCCCCTCACGGGGTCGGCGCCGTTTCGATACCGGTGTACGCATCTTGCACTGCCGCGGCCCAGCGACCCACGCCCTGGAGGAGCGATCCAATGAGCGAATGCCCGGAGTGCGGTGTGCTGGTGACGGAGGGCCACGCCCGATGCCCGTCGTGCGGACACGACCTGCGCGAGGCGGCGCACACCTGCGAGCGCTGCGGAGAGACGATCGCGCCCGATGCGGTGGCGTGCCCGGCATGCGGCAATCTGCGGGAAGCCGCGCGCTGTGACCGGCATCCGGATCGGCAGGCCCGGGGCCGGTGTGCGCTCTGCGGCATCGCGCTGTGTGAGTCGTGCGACGCCGGCCGCAGTCCCTACTCCCAGTGCCGAGACCACGCGGATGTACCGATCATCGAGGGGTGGGCCCAGGTCCTGTCGCTGGCCGACGAGGTCCAGGCCCACCTCATCGAGGAGAACCTCCGGGCCGAGGGGATCGACGCCCGGGTCCTGTCGCAGAAGGACGTCTCGGCGTTCCCTGTCTCATTCGGAGACCTGGCCCGGGTCCGCGTCCTGGTCCCGACGTACGCCTGGGCGGAGGCGGAGGGGGTTCTCGAGGCTCACAGCGACGCGGTGGGCGAGGTGAGCTTCGGCTGCCCACACTGCGGCGAGCCGTACGACGAGGGCGAGACGGTCTGCGGCGCGTGCGGCGAGGCCCTCGTCTGACGAAACCACGTGGCGGGTCGCGGGTACACGCAACCCGACGAGCACTCGAGCGTGAACGAGGGCGGTCCCCGGGCCGCCCTTCGTCATGAGAGGACACGATGGTCCGGATCGCACAGGTCCTGCCGAACAGCATCGCCGATGAGCTGGAGCTCCGGATCGGGAGCCGGATCGTCCGGATCAACGGCGAGCCGGTCCGGGACACCATCGACTTCCGGTTCATGGAGGCCGAGGGACGCCTCGAGGTCGAGGTGCAGGACGAGTCGGGAGCCGGCACGCTGTACGAGATCGACAAGCCGCCCGCCGACTCCCTCGGCGTGGTCCCCGCCACGGACGCGGTCCGGGAGTGCGCCAACAAGTGCGTGTTCTGCTTCATCGACGGGAACCCCGAGCACGTGCGCGAGTCCCTCTACTTGCGGGACGACGACTTCCGCCTCTCCTTCACGTACGGCAGCTACGTCACCCTCACGAACCTGGGCCCCCGGGGGTTCCAGCGATTGATCGATCAGAGGCTGTCGCCGCTGTATGTGAGCGTCCACGCCACCGAGCCGGCGGTCCGGGAACGACTGCTGGGCGTGCCCCGGGGCGGCGAGATCGTGGACCAGCTCCGGCAGCTAACGGGTGCCGGGATCGAGGTCCATACCCAGGTCGTCCTCTGTCCCGGCTGGAACGATGAGCACCACCTCGACCGGACCCTCGACGACCTCTGGGCCCTTGGACCCCGCGTCCGCTCGCTCTCGGTGGTGCCCGTCGGTCTCACCCGGTACAATCTGGACCGTCCGGTCCGCCTGCTGACGCCGGACGAGGCCCGCCGAGCCCTGGACCAGGTGGGTAGGGCCCGGACACGAGCACAGGACCAGCGCGACACGGGCTGGGCCTACGCCGCCGACGAGCTCTTCCTCATCGCCGGGCAGCCCCTACCTCCGGCCGGATACTATGACGACTGGCCGCTCACCGAGAACGGCGTGGGCGCCGTCCGCCAGTTCCTGGACGACGCCACGGCCATCCTCTGTGACCCGCCCGGTCTCGACGGCCGGATCGGAGTGGTGACGGGCGCCCGCATGGCCGAGGTGATGCGGCCGGCCGTCTCGAGGATCGCGGAGGCCACCGGCGCCGAGCTGGTGGTGGTCCCGGTCGAGAACCGGCTGTTCGGGCCCACCGTCACCACGGCGGGGCTCCTGGCCGGCGCGGACATGCGGGACGCCGTGCTGGAGGCCGGGCCGTTCGACGCCGTCCTGATCCCCGGTGAGAGCCTGAACGACGACATGCTCTTCATCGACAGCCTGCCGTACGACGACTTCGTCGCCGCCACCGACACGAGGGCGGTCCCGGCCCACTTCCTCTCCTCCGGGCTCGACGCGTTGTGAGGCCGCTGCCCTCGGTGGCCGTCGTCGGGCGACCGAACGTCGGCAAGTCGACGTTGTTCAACCGGATCATCGGCCGGCGCCAGGCCATCGTCGAGGACACGCCGGGCGTGACCCGGGACCGGAACTTCGGCCGTGCATCGTGGGCGGGGCGAGAGTTCTATGTGGTGGACACGGGCGGTCTCGAGCCGGAAGTGGACGAGCCGATCCCGGCGGCGATCCGACGGCAGGTCGAGGCCGCGCTGGCGGAAGCCGAGGTCGTGGCCTTGGTGGTAGACACCCGGGCGGGCGTCCAGCCGCTGGACCTGAAGATCGCAGACCTGCTCCGGGCCTCGCCGATTCCCGTCGTGCTGGTGGTGAACAAGGTCGACAACCTGCCGGCCGACCTGTCGTACCTGGATTTCTGGGAGCTCGGACTGGGCGAGCCACGGCCGGTGAGCGCCCTCTCGGGGAAGGGATCAGGGGACGTGCTCGATGCCATCGTCGCCCACCTCCCGGAAGCCGAGGAACTGCCGGAAGAAGCCCTCTCGGTGGCGGTGGTCGGGAAGCCGAACGTGGGGAAGTCGAGCTTCATCAACCGTCTCCTGGGCGAGGAGCGGCTGGTGGTGAGCGAGATGGCAGGCACCACCCGGGACGCCATCGACACACCGATGCGCTACCACGGTCGGACGCTGATGTTCGTCGACACGGCCGGGCTCCGGCGGCAGGCGAAGATCCACGAGAGCCTCGAGTTCTACGCCGCGCTGCGGACCGAGCGGGCGGTGGAACGTGCGGACATCTGTCTCCAGCTGGTGGACGGGACCGAGCCGATCCATGTCCAGGACCTGAAGATCGCGGAGAAGGCGTGGAAGGCCGGGTGTGGTCTGGTGCTCGTGGTGAACAAGTGGGACCTGGTGGACAAGGACACGACCACGGCGCCGGCCTTCGAGCGGCACCTGCGGGAGCGGGCCCCATCGCTGCGGTGGGCGCCGGTGATCTTCACGTCGGCACTGACCGGGCTCCGAGTCCACAAGACCCTGGATCGGGTGCTCGAGGTGGCCGCGGTCCGGGAAACCCGGATCCCGACCGCGGAAGTGAACGAGGTGGTGGAGGAACTGGCGGCCCGTCAGCCGCCTCCCCATTTTCGAGGTCGACCGGTCAAGCTGCTCTACGCGACTCAGAGCGGCGTGAATCCTCCGACCTTCGTGATCTTCGTGAACCAGAGGAAAGGCGTGACGGAGAACTACCGGCGCTACCTGTACAACGGCTTCCGGGACCGCTGGGGCTTCGAGGGGTCGCCACTGCGGATCAAGTTCCGAAGCCGGCGGGAGGCGAGGCGGTGACCTGGATCTTCCTCGGGCTCGCCTACCTGGCGGGGGCGACCCCCACGAGCTACGTCGTGGGTCGGATCTTCCACAACGTCGACCTGCGCAAGCACGGCAGCGGGAACCTGGGCGCGACCAACGCATTCCGGGTCCTGGGCTGGCGGGCGGCCGCACCGGTGGCCGTGGTCGATGTCGCCAAGGGTTGGATCCCCACCGTCTACTTCCCGTCGTGGGACGGCGCCGAGCCGCTGGAATGGGCGTTGGCCTATGGCGCCGCGGCCATCGTGGGGCACGTGTTCAGCCCCTGGGTGGGCTTCAAGGGCGGCAAGGGGGTGGCGACGAGCGCCGGAGTGTTCCTCGCCCTGGCGCCCTGGGCCGTGCTCATCGCGGGGATGGTCTGGGGCGTGGTCGTGATCCTGACCCGGACCGTGTCCCTCGGCTCGATCTTCGCCGCCGGGGTCCTGCCCGTCGCCGTCTACGCCACGGACGAGCCGCCCATCGAACTGTGGGTGTCGCTCGCCCTGGCCGTCTTCGTGTTGTACGCCCACCGCTCGAACATCCGGCGGCTGGTCCGGGGCGAGGAGAATCGCTTCTCCCGGAACGCGGAGTCACGGTGAGCGGGCGCATCGCGGTGGTCGGGGCGGGCAGCTGGGGCACGACCCTGGCGAACCTCCTGGCGAAGAAGGGCTGCCCGGTGTCCGTGTGGTCGTACGAAGCGGACGTGACAGCGGCGATCAACGAGAGCCGCGAGAACACCGTCTACCTGCCGGGGATCCGGCTCTCGGAGCAGCTGACGGCCACCTCCGACCTGGCCGAAGCGGTGGAAGATGCGGAGACCATCATCTCGGTGACCCCCTCCCAACACGTCCGCCGGGTCATGAAGGACGCGGCCTCCCACGTGGACCCCGACGCCCTGGTGGTGAGTGCGTCCAAGGGCATCGAGACCACCACCCTCGACACCATGGCGGAGGTCCTGGAGGACGCGCTCCCGGCCACGAAGTCGCGGACCCACTGCTTCCTGTCGGGCCCCAGCTTCGCGGCCGAGGTCTCCCGTGAGCACCCGACCGCCGTCACCGTGGCCAGCCGGGACGGGGCGGCGGCGCGCCGGGCCCAGTCGCTCTTCCAGGACGACTACTTCCGGGTCTACACGAGCCATGATGTCACCGGCGTCGAGCTGGGCGGCGCGCTGAAGAATGTGATGGCGCTGGCCGCCGGGATGGTGGCGGGTCTGGGCTTCGGCCACAACACGATGGCCGCGCTCATCACCCGGGGGTTGGCCGAGCTGACTCGCCTGTCGCTGGCCATGGGCGCCGCCGAGCGGACGCTGGCCGGGCTGTCCGGCATGGGCGACCTGATCCTGACCTGCACGGGCGACCTGAGCCGGAACCGGTCCGTGGGCGTCGAGCTGGGCAAGGGCCGCACGCTGGCGGAAGTTCTGGGCGACATGCGCCAGGTGGCCGAGGGCGTCGAAACCACACGGGCCACGCACGAGCTGGCAAAGCGCGAGGGGATCGAGATGCCCATCGTCGCCGAGGTACACGCCGTGCTCTTCGAGGAGCGGGCGCCGGAGGAGGCGGTCCGCAGCCTGATGGTTCGCGAGCCCAAGCCGGAGTTCTGAGGTGTCGGACCGTCCGCTGATCCGGAAGGAGTACTACTCGATCGGGGAGGTCTGCGACCTGGTCGGGCTCAAGCCCCACGTCCTGCGCTACTGGGAGAGCCAGTTCCCACCGCTGAAGCCGTCGAAGAACCGGGCCGGGAACCGCGTGTACCAGCGCAAGGAGATCCGGCTCATCATCCTGGTGAAGCGGCTCCTGTACGAGGAGAAGTACACCATCGAGGGGGCGCGTCTGAGGGTGGAGGAGCTGCGC
>CAYMLW010000010.1:0-12244 GCA_964391035.1 uncultured Gemmatimonadaceae bacterium | reverse complement strand
TATTATTATACTCTTTATATAAGGTACGATGTAACCTAACTTTCATCTTTCTGGGCGAAGAGACGCAGCAGATCCTCGACGCGGCCACCGTCGACGAGATCCGCACGGAGCTGCAGGAGATCCTCGAGCTGCTCCGGGCCGACACGGTCGGGTGATGCGCATCCTGGTCACCAACGACGACGGCTACCTGGCGGTCGGCATCCGCGCCCTGGCGAGCGCGGCCGCCGACCTCGGGGACGTCCACGTGGTGGCGCCCGACCGGGAGCAGAGCGCCACCAGCCATTCCCTCACCATGCACCATCCGCTCCGGGTCCGGGAGGTGCGGGACGTCCAGGTCGTGGACGGGACGCCCACCGACTGCGTGGTCCTGGCCCTGGGCGAGCTCCTGGACGCACCGCCCGACATCGTCCTTTCCGGCATCAACCATGGCTCCAACCTCGGCGACGACGTCCTCTATTCCGGCACCGTGGCCGGCGCCATGGAGGCGACCATCCTCGGGATCCCCGCCGTGGCCGTGTCCTATGCGGGCGGAGATGCCGAGGCCATCGATGCCTGGATCCCCACGGTGCGCAGCCTGCTCCGCCGGATCGTCGGGCGCGAGAGCTTTCCGGACGAGACGCTTCTGAACATCAACCTCCCGCCGATCGATCCGGAGACGTGCAGGGGCGTGAAGGTGACACGGCTCGGGCGTCGGGCGTACGAGGGGTCTCTGACCCGGGCGCAGGACCCGAGCGGCCGGGAGTATTTCTGGATCGGGGGCGGGGAGAGAACGTGGTGGGGCGGGGAGGACTCGGATTTCCGGGCCATCGAGAGCGGCTGGATCTCGGTGACACCGCTCCACCTGGACCTCACGAACTTCGAGCTGATGAACGAGATCCGGAGCTGGGGGCTCGGCGAATGAGGGGCCGGTACGAGCGGAAGCGGGAGCGGCTGATCGATCGCATGCGCGACAGGGGGATCACCGACCCCCGGGTCCTCCGGGCCGTGCAGTCGGTGCCCCGCCACCGCTTCGTGCCGGAGCCCATTCGCGGCCGGGCCTATGAGGACTCCGCGCTCCCCATCGGCCACGGCCAGACCATCTCGCAGCCGTCGCTCCAGGCCCTCTACCTCCAGGTCCTGGACATCGACGAGGACCACCGCGTCCTCGAGGTCGGGGCCGGCAGCGGCTACCAGACGGCGCTGCTGGCCGAGCTCGCGGGGAACGTGTACGCCGTGGAGCGTCTCGACGACCTGACGCGGCGCGCTCGCCAGGTCCTCGACGAGCTCGGCTACCGCAATATCGCCCTGGTCACCAAGGACGGGACCGTGGGCTGGTCGAAGTACGCACCGTACGACGCGATCCTGGTAGCCGCCGCGTCGCCTGACGTCCCGAAGACCCTCGTGGACCAGCTCGCCCCGGGCGGACGGCTGCTGATCCCCGTGGGGGACCGCTCGACACAGGAGCTCACGCTGGTGGAGAAGTCCGAGGCCGGAGCGTTGCAGCAGAGCGTGGTCACCCAGTGCGTGTTCGTGCCGCTCATCGGACGGTTCGGGTGGCCCGAGTGAACCGGCCGGAAACGCCGGGAACGGATTCGAAGCGACGCTCCCCGGCTATTCACTACAGCCAGGGTTTGCTCATGGGGGGCGCCGACATCGTTCCGGGTGTCAGTGGCGGGACCATGGCACTCATCGTGGGCGTCTACGAACGGCTGATCGATTCGCTGAGCAGCGGCTTCTCGATGCTCGTGGCGGCGGCGCGTTTTCGAAGAGCCGACGTCCGACGGCACGCCCGGGCGGTGGACTGGTGGCTGGTCGTTCCACTCTTCGCCGGCATCGTGACCGCCATCGGTGCCGCCTCGTTCTTCCTGCCGCACCTCATCGAGACGTATCCGCACCAGATGCGGGGACTGTTCCTGGGTCTCGTCTCGGAGTCGATCGCGGTGCCGTGGCTACGCATAGGCCGCATGACCCCTCGGCTCCTGGCCCTTGCCGTCGCCGGGGCCGTCGCCGCCTTCACCATCGTCGGCCTCCCGCTGCTCGAGGCACAGCCCGATCCGAGCCTGCCACGCGCCTTCGTCTCCGCGAGCGTCGCCATCTGCGCCATGATCCTCCCGGGGATCAGCGGCGCATTCCTGCTCGAGGTCATGGGCATCTACCAGCCCACCGTGGAGGCCCTCCGCTCGGCCATCGCGCTGGAACCTCACTCCGTCCTCTACGTGGCCGTCTTCGTCCTCGGAGCCATGGTCGGGCTAGGGCTCTTCTCGAAGGCCCTCGACTGGCTCATTTCCCGGTACCACGACCGGACCATGGCCGCCCTCGTCGGGCTCATGGCCGGATCCCTGCGCGCCCTCTGGCCGTGGCAGCCGTGGGAATCCCACGAACGCGTCCTCCTCTGGCCACAGCCGGGTGACCCCCTCGTCGCCGTCCTGGTCCTGGTCGCCATCGGGTTCTTCTTCGTGGCGTTTCTCACCTGGTTTGCCGCGTCCGACCTGCGGGGTACCCGGTAACGGCCCCGGCCTCGCCCTTCCATCCCTCCCGGCACCCGGTTGGTCCGCATTCGGGTAGCGTTCGGGACCGACCCGGCCTATTATCCTGCCGTCGACCCCCGATCCCGCCTTTCGTCAGCAGGAGGAGACGGCCTATGGCCACCAACGGCGATACCCGATCCGACGAGTCGCTTCCGCCGACCACGAGCCGGCGGTCCGATGTCCCGGCGTCATCGGACCTGGAGACAGGGTTCGACGACCTGGTCCCCCCCTTCGTTCCCGGCCGGAGCCGGACCGCCCCGGAACCGGCGGCGGACGAGGCGGTGATGGACACACCGGCGCCCGAGCAGGCGGCCGAGGAGCCGGCGGGCGAGGAGCCGGAGACGACAATGGCAGACTCGGCCGGGGCGTTCGATGCCACAGCGGAAGCCAAGGGGGAAGAGGAGGCCGAGTGGGTCGGGACGGGAGCCGACGCGACGCTGGACGAGGTCGCCCGGGAGAGCGACTGGGGCACCCCGGACGAAGAAGAGGCCGCCTTCGAGGAGGATGTGAGCGCGTACGCCGTCGAGGAGGCCGACGACTACGACGACTTCCCGGTCGAGTCCTTCGACCTGGAGCCGGACGAGGCCGAGGCGTTCGCCGCTCCGGAGTCGGCGGATGTCGCGGAATCCGGGTACGACGAGTGGTCGCCGGCCAACCTGTACGGCGACGGCCTCGACGAGGGGCCGGAAGAGGAACCCACCGAGGAGTTCACCGCAGAGGTAGCCGCCGAATCCCCGACCGTGCCGGAGGAGCCGGCCGTCCACGAGGCCGCCGCGGAGGAAGCGATTGCCCGGGAGGCGGAGGTTGAGCCGCCCGCCGGAGACGAGACCGACGACGGGCCCTGGGCGGGCGCCCCGGCCTCCGAGCCGTGGGGCGGAATCGCGGCGCGCGGGACGTCGGCGAGCGAACCGGCGTCGGCACCGACGGACAATGCCGAGGAGCTAGCGGCGCTGCTGGAGCGCCTGGCCCGCCTCGTCCGGGAGGAGGGGCCCGAGGCGCTCCGCTCCGAGATGAGGTCGGAGGACCGCTTCAATGCCGCCCTGGCGGGGCTCCTGGCCGGGCACCTCGCCCGTCCCTAGAACCCCCACTCGTGGAGCAGGGTATGCAGCAACAGAGGGCCCGTAGCTCAGGTGGATAGAGCATCGGTTTCCTAAACCGAGGGTCGCAGGTTCGAGTCCTGCCGGGCCCGTTGGACCGCCGGCCTCCACGGGAGGTCGGCCGTTTCCCATCAGGACACCCCCTCCGGTCCGGCCGCTTCGGCCGCCCCCACCCCCCACCCCCGTTTCGCGCCGACCCGGTCTCTTCTACATTCCGGCCGACCGGCTCCCCGGCCCAGTTACCGGGAGCCGACCCCGGCACCGAGGACGCGAGTGCGACGGCTCCTGTTCGCAGCCCTGACAGCCCTGCTCCTGCCCGCGGCCGGCTCGGCCCAGATCGAGCTGCCGGACCCGGTGGGGTACATCAATGACTTCGCCGACGTCATCCCGGCGGAGCAGGAGCGGCGGATCCAGCGGGTCATCGACGAGGTTCGGGCGAAATCGGGCGGCGAGATGGTGGTGGTGACGCTCGAGTCTCTCGGGAACCGGCCGATCACGGAGGTCGGCCTGCAGATCGGACGGGAGTGGCGGATCGGGAGGGAAGGGGAGGCGGGCGACCGGTTCCGCAATACCGGCCTGGTGTTCCTGGTGGCGCCGAACGAGCGGGAGCTCCGGATCGAGTTGGGGACCAGCACGAACACCTTCATCACGGCGGCCGAGGCGGGTCGGATCCGCGACCGCTACGTGGTCCCGGCCTTCCGCGACGGCGACTACGGCCAGGGCATCTACAACGGCATCGCGGCCCTGGCCCTCGAGTACGCCGAGGAGTTCGGCTTCGAGCTCACCGGCGACTTCGTGCCCCCGGAGCCCGCCCGCGACGACGACGCCGGCGGCAGCTGGCTCTACTACCTCTTCCTCCTCTTCATCCTCTTCATGGTCTTCGGCCGGGGACGACGACGGGGACTCCCGATCTTCATCCCGTTCCCCATGGGCGGGATGGGGCACAGCCACCGGGGCGGGTTCGGCGGCTTCGGCGGCGGCGGGTTCGGCGGCTTCGGAGGCGGTGGCGGGTTCGGCGGCGGCGGCGTATCGGGGAGCTGGTGACATGAAGAGACGGATCAGGGAAGCGGAGCGATTCACGGAACGGCTGGCCGACGACCTGGGGGCGCGGCTTCGCAGCGTCGTGCTGCACGGGTCCGTCGCCCGGGACGAGGCGGTCCCGGACGTCAGCGACGTCAACCTCCTCGTCCTGGTCGACGCGGTGGACGCGGCGCTCCTCCGTCAGCTCGCGCCCCACGCCCAACGCTGGCTCGATACCGAGCGGGCGCTGCCGCTGGTCCTGACCTGGGACGAGTGGCGCAGCGCCAGCGACGCCTTCGCCATCGAGACGGCCGACATGATCGACGCCCGGACCGTGCTCCACGGCGACGACCCCCTCGAGGGCGCCGTGGTCCGGTCCCACCACCTCCGGGTTCAGGCGGAGCGGGAGCTGCGCGGCAAGCTCATCCACCTCCGGGAGGGCACCCTGGCCACGGCCGATCGCCCGCAGGAGCTGGGCCGACTGATCCTCACCGCGCTGCCCAGCGTGGCCACCTACCTCCGGGCCGTGCTTCGCCTGGCCGGGGAGGACGTGGCAATGGCGACGACGGCCGACGTGCTCCGGCGCGGCTGCGCCGTGGTGGGCGCGGACCCGGACCCGCTGGTCGGGCTCTGGGAAGCCCGGGCCCGCAGGAAGGCCCCCGAGGTCGAGGTCGAGGACGCCCGGGTCGCCGCCGTCCACGATGTCCTCGAGCGAACCGCCGAATACGTAGACTCACTCTCCGGAGAGACCACCCAATGAAGCGCGCACTCACCTTCAGTCTCGTCCTGGCCATCACCTTCTCCGGGTGCGGGTACAACCGCATCCAGGAGCTGGACGAGAACGTCGCCGCCCGCCGGGCCGACATCGAGACCGAGCTGCTCCGGCGCAACGACCTCATCCCGAACCTGGTGGCCACGGTCGAGGAGGCCGCCCGCTTCGAGGAGGAGACCTTCACCCGCGTCGCCGAAGCCCGGTCCGGTCTCGCCGCCTCGCGGCAGCAGCTCGGTCAGGCGGTGCAGGGCGACGTCGGGAACCAGGAGCTGGCCCGGGCCGCCTCCGCCGTCGGCGAGAACCTCCGGCTCTTCCTGAACGTCGCCGTCGAGGCGTACCCCCAACTCACGGCGAACCAGAGCTTCCGAGCCCTCCAGGACGAGCTCACGGAGACGGAGAACCGGATCAACGTCGCGCGCCGCGACTACAACGAGGCCGTCCAGAGCTACAATACGTACATCCGACGCCTCCCCCAGACGCTCACGGCCCGGGTGATCGGCGCCGACCGGCGCGAACCCTTCGAGGCCCCCGAAGCCGCGCGGGAAGCCCCCCGGGTCGAGTTCGGGGGGAACGAAAGCTGAGGCGTGGGAAAACCCCTGACGAAGTGGTGCCGCTCGCCCTCGGTTTCCCCACGTCCAGGGGTAGAAATCCCGACCCGATTATGGTTAGGTTTCCCCAGCGGATACGGGGTCTTTCCGGGATTGAGGGCCATCAGGGGTCTCCCTATCTTCGGTTTCCATGCGAACATCCGACGCAGTGCGGAGGCGCCGTTGTGACTAGGCGAGGGCTCGAGGTGGAGGGGATCGCGAAGCGGTTCGGTCATCGCTGGGCGCTGCGGGGTGCGAGCGTCCGGGTGGAGGCGGGAGTGGCCGCGGCGTTGATGGGGCACAACGGCAGTGGCAAGACCACCCTGCTCCGGATCATCGCGACGACGCTTCGTCCGACCCGCGGGGGCGGCACGGTCTTCGGGCACGACCTGCTGAAGGGGGCCGACGAGATCCGTGGACACGTCGGCGCGCTCTACCACGCTCCCGGCGTGTACGGGGACCTGACAGCCCGTGAGAACCTGGAGTTTGCGCGCCGCATGCGGGGCGGGGCGAGCGAGGTGGGGGTGGACGCGGCACTGGACCGGGTCGGGCTGTCGTATGCGGCGGACGAGCGGGCGGCGGGCTTCTCGTCGGGGATGACCCGGCGTCTGGCCCTGGCCCGGTTGATGATGCGTCCGCCCCGGCTGCTGCTCCTGGACGAGCCGTACGCCAGCTTCGACGCCGACGGCATCGAGCTGGTGAACGAGATGGTGCGGGAGACGGCGGACGGGGGTGGGATCGTGCTGATCGCGACGCACGACCCGGCGCGGTCGTCGGCCGTGGTGGACGAGGTGATCACGCTCCAGGAGGGCCGGGTGGTGCCCAACCCCGAGGGGAACGGGCCCCGGCTGCGGGCGCAGGTGATGCCATGAGCTTCTCGAGCGAGATGACGCGGGTCGGCGCCGTGGCGTGGAAGGACCTGACCACCGAGCGCCGGTCGAAAGCCAACTTCAACGCCGTGGTCTTCCTGGCCGCGCTCATGCTGCTGATGTTCGGGTTCGCCCTCGGGCCCGACACGGCCTCACTGCGGGCCGCGGCCGCGGGGATCCTCTGGCTGACCGTGCTCTTCAGCGGCAACATGGCGTTCTACCGGTCGTACCAGGTCGAGCTGGAGCGAGGCGCGCTGGAGACACTCCTCCTGTACCCTGGGGCCCGCAGCTCGATTTTCCTCGGCAAGCTGCTGGCGAACCTGGTCTTCGTGCTGCTGGTCGAGGTCGTCCTCGTTCCGCTGGCGATCGTGCTCTACGACATCCAGCTGACCGGGACAATGGGGCTCGTGCTGGTGGTCCTGGCTCTCGGGACCTTCGGGTTCGTCACGCTGGGCACGTTCTACGCCGCCATGGCGAGCCGGAGCCGGGCCCGGGAGGTGCTGCTGCCGCTGCTGCTGTTCCCGATGCTCGTGCCGGTACTGGTGGCGGCGGTGGAAGCGACGGGGGCGCTGATGGCAGGCGACGCCATGGGGGACAGCAGTCGCTGGATCCGCCTGCTGGTGGCCTTCGACATCATCTTCCTGGGCGCGAGCATCCTGGCGTTCGGGGCCGTGATCGAGGAATAGGGGAGAGGCGAATGGAAGCCGTTCGAGGGGAAAGGGCGCCCACCTGGCTGGTGGTGCTGTCGGTCGCGGCGCCGGTGGCGGTGATCGCGGCCCAGTGGTTCGGGTTCACGTACTCGCCCGCGGCCGAGGACTACCAGGACTCGCAGAAGATCATGTACGTGCACGTGCCGGCGGCATGGAACGCGTTCATGGCCTTCTTCATCGTGTTCTGGGCGAGTGTGGTGTACCTGTGGAAGCGGACGGAGCGGAGCGACCTGCTGGCGGCGACGGCGGCGGAGATCGGCGCGCTGTTCACGGGGATGACGCTGCTGCTGGGCTCGATCTGGGGGAAGTGGGCGTGGGACGCCTGGTGGACCTGGGACGCGCGCCTCACGTCGACGGCCGTCCTCTTCATCATCTTCATGGGCTACCTGGCGCTGCGCTCCTTCACGGAGGACCCGGAGCGGCGTGCAACATGGAGCGCCGGCGTGGGTATCTTCGGGGCGCTGAACGTGCCGATCGTGTACATGTCGGTGCGCTGGTGGCGGACGCTGCACCAGGTGCAGTCATCGCCGGAAACGCTGGCGCCGATCTACAAGTGGGGGCTGCGGGCCAACGCGGTGGCGTTCCTGCTGATCCTGATCGCGTTCGTGGGGTGGCGCTACCGGGCCGCACATTTGGAGCGCCAGGCGGAGCGCCTGGACGAGGAAGCGGTGCTTGGACGGAGCGAGCTACATGTCTGACGGGAACGTCTGGAACTTCGTGATCGGCGCCTACGCAGTGGCGTGGGTGGGGTTGATCGGGTACGCCGTGCGCCTGTACGTGCTGAACCGCAGGGCGAGGGAAGCAATCCGGGATTCGGGAGGTGAGGGATGAAGCGGAAGTCGCTGGCCGCATTCGCGGGAGTACTGGTGCTCGGCGGGTTCGGGGTCCTGATGTGGGGCGGGCTGGGTGACAGCCTGGTCTACTTCCTGACGCCCTCGGAGCTGCTGGCCCGTGGAGACGCGGCGTACGAGACGCCGGTCCGTCTGGGCGGCCAGGTGGTCCCGGGCTCGATCGCCTGGAACGCGGAGGCGCTGGACCTCCGGTTCCGGGTGACGGACGGCACCGACACCCTCGTGGTCCACTCGTCCGGGGCCCCGCCGGCCATGTTCAAGGACACGATGGGCGTCGTGGTGGAAGGCTCGTACCGCCGCGATGGCGTCTTTCAGTCGACCAACCTGATGGTACAGCACTCGAACGAGTACAAGGCGCCACCGGAGGGTCACCGTCCGGTCGATACCTATCAGACGCTGATCCGGGAGGACGGCTCGTGATCCGACTCCTCGGATTCAGCGCGTCCGTCCTGTCGCTGGGGCTGGCGCTGTACGGCGCCGCGGCCGCTTTCTGGGGCGTACGAACGCGCAACCGATCGCTGGTCACCAGCGCCCGGGCCGCGGCGTACGCCATCTTCGGGCTGATGCTGGCCGCCAATCTGGGGATGGTGTACGCGCTGCTGACGCACGACTTCAGCATCTCGTACGTGGCCCAGGTCGGCAGTCGATCCACGCCCACGTGGGTGACCATCGTCTCGCTCTGGAGCTCGCTGGAAGGGTCGATCCTCTTCTGGGCGCTCATCCTGGCCGGCTTCTCCGCGGCCGCGGTGTTCCTGCACCGGGAACGGGACAACGACCTGTTCGCGGTGGCCAACGGGACCATGCTCCTGGTCGGGGCATTCTTCTATCTGCTCCTGGTCGGGCCGGCCAACCCGTTCCACGCGGTCTTCCCCGTGCCGGCCGACGGGCCTGGACCGAACCCGCTGCTCCAGAATCACTGGCTCATGGCGGTCCATCCGCCGCTCCTGTACCTGGGCTACGTGGGCATGGTCGTGCCCTTCGGGTTCGCCATTGCCGCGCTGATGACCCGCCAGACGGATGAGCGGTGGCTCCAGCTCACGCGGCGCTGGACGCTCACGGCCTGGGCGTTCCTCACGCTGGCCATCGTGGCGGGCATGTGGTGGTCGTACGAGGTGCTCGGCTGGGGCGGCTACTGGGCGTGGGACCCGGTCGAGAACGCCTCCTTCCTGCCGTGGCTGACCGCCACCGCCTTCATCCACTCGATGATGGTCCAGGAGCGGCGTGGCATGCTGAAGGTGTGGAACGTCAGCCTGATCGTCGCGACGTTCCTCCTGACCATTCTCGGCACGTTCCTGACCCGGAGCGGGATCCTGTCGTCCGTGCACGCCTTCGCCGAGGGCGACATCGGCTACTACTTCCTGACATTCATCGGGATCACGCTGCTGGCGAGTGTGGCCATCATCGCGGGCCGGAGCGACGAGCTGAAGAGCTCCGGCCGGCTCGAGTCCGCTGCCTCGCGTGAGACCGTGTTCCTGCTCAACAACCTGGTCCTGGCGGCCTTCACCTTCACCGTGCTCCTCGGGACGCTCTTCCCCCTCGTGGCGGAGGCCATGCGGGGTGTGCGGGTCACGGTGGGCGAGCCGTTCTTCAACCGGATGACGCTGCCCCTGGCCGTGCTCCTGGTCCTGCTCGTGGGGATCGGGCCGGTGCTGCCGTGGGGGAAAGCCTCCGAGCGGCACTACCGTCGGTTCATCGTGCCGGGCGTGATCGGCGTGCTCGTGCTGATCGCGTGGCTGGCCGTGGGCGGCCGTCACATCCTCGGGGTCCTCGGGATCGCCTTCGCCTCCTTCGCCATTGCGGCCAACGTGGGCGAGTTCATCCACGGGGTCCTGGCCCGGCGCCGAGCCCACGGCGAGAACCCGTTCACGGCCCTGGTTCGACTGATGAGCGCGAATCGCCGACGCTACGGCGGGTACACCGCCCACCTGGGGATCCTGCTGATCACGGTCGGGATCATCGCGTCCTCTTCCTTCACGCTGGACCAGGAGCACACGCTGAGCCGCGGCGAGGTGGCGGAGATCGGCGACTACGGGATCCGGTTCGAGGACATCTGGGGGTCGGACGAGGCCCGTCGCTTCTCGATCACGGCGGAGCTGGCGATCCTGAAGGGCGACCGACAGGTGGGAACCCTGCATCCCAGGCTGAACTACTACCAGATGAGTGACCAGCCCATCGCCACGCCGGCGGTGCGGACCCGGGCCCACGAGGACCTCTACATCACGCTCATGGCCTTCGAGGAGGATGGCGCGTCCATCACCATCCGAACGCTGGTCGAGCCGCTCGTCGGATGGATCTGGGTGGGTGCGGTGGTCATCGGGATCGGAGCGCTGATCGCGCTCCAGCACCGGAGCCGACGGGCGGAGGAGGCCCGATCCCGCCGGCCCGGGCCACGGGCGAAGCCACGCAAACGCGAGGAGGTGGCCGCATGAGCTGGAAGCGCGCCGGGATCGCCATGCTCGTCGTGATCCCGCTGATCATGCTCTTCGCCTTCGGGCTGAGTCGGGGCGATCCCCGGTTGATCCCGTCCCCGCTGGTCGGCCAGCCGGCGCCGGAGTTCGCGCTGCCGGTGATGGCCATCGACGGGCCCACACCGGACGGACGGGACGTGACCGGAGACACGGTCCGGCTCGAGGCGCTGCGGGGCAACGTGGTCGTCCTCAACTTCTTCGCCTCCTGGTGCGTGCCCTGTCGGGTCGAGCACCGAGCGCTGAACCGGGTGGCGCGACGCTACGCCGATCAGAACGTCCGGTTCCTCGGCGTGGTCTACAACGACGAGGCGGCCAACATCCGCCAGTACATCCGCCAGCTCGGCGGCCAGTTCTATCCGGCGCTCCTCGACCACGGTCAGCAGGTGGCCATCGACTACGGCCTGGTCGGCGTGCCGGAGACCTTCTTCATCGAACCCGACGGCACCGTCCGACGGAAGGTGTTCAGCGTAGTGGACGAGCCGCTGCTGGTGACCGAGATCGAGGCCATGCTGGCGGACGCCCGCAGCGGCGCGGGGACCCGACCGGGTGCGGAGGCGGAAGGCGTGTCGAGCGCGGGAGGTCGGCCATGAGCGCCGTCGTCCGACGAGCCGCCACCCTCATTGCCGTCATGGCCCTGGCTCCCGTCGTGGGCGCCGCGGGCGGGCCCACCGCCGACAGCGCCGGGGCCCTCGCAGCCCAGGAGCCGGCCATGGAGGGGCTGCAGACGGGGCGGACGGGGCCCCTCGAGGACCCGGCGCTCGAGGCCCGGGTCACGGCCCTCGCCCACGAGCTCCGCTGCCCCGTGTGCCAGGGCCTCTCCATCGGCGACTCGCCATCGCCGCTGGCGCAGGACATGAAGGACCTGATCCGCCGGCAGGTCGCCGCCGGTGCGACCGACGAGGAGGTCCGGGAGTACTTCATCAGCAAGTACGGCGAGTGGGTCCTCCTCGAACCCAGGGCCCAGGGATTCAACCTCCTGGTCTACATCCTGCCCGGCCTGGCGCTGCTCGGCGGCGCCGCGCTCATCGCGGTCGCGGTGCGGCGCTGGACCGTCCCGGAGGAAGAGGCCGCGGCGGACACCGCCTGATCCGGGTCCACGAGCGTCGACCCGGGGTCGGGAGCCCCATCCCGGGTCGACCCCGGAGCTTCTCCCCGCTAGATTGCGTCGTGCGGCCGGCGATCCCGGTCCACGGCACAACGATCCCGAACCCACCCGACCCATAGCTTATGTACCCGCACCTGTTCACGATCGGCGATTTCACGATCACGTCCTTCGGCGTGATGATGTTCCTGTCGTTCGTGGTCGGGGCCTGGGTCCTGGGCAAGCAGCTCGAGAAGCGGGGAATGGAGCCCGAGATCGCGT
>CAYMLW010000009.1:1898-29923 GCA_964391035.1 uncultured Gemmatimonadaceae bacterium | reverse complement strand
AGAGCCCCGACCGGGCATCTCGCACGGACCGCCGCTACGACCCCGTCGAGTTCCGCCGCATCAAGATCTACTTCCTGCGCCACACCCTTCTCGCCGAGCGGCGCCCCGCCATCGTCGCCGGGACAGGGCCGGTGGGGAAGACCTTCGCCCGGGAGCTCGCCAACGCGGGCATCCCCATTGTCGCGTTCCTCGATGTGGATCCCCGCAAGATCGGCCAGGAGATCCGCGGCGCCCCCGTCCTGAGCTATGACCAGCTCCCCGGCTTCCTCGGCGATCTCGCCGTCGGACCCGGGGTGGAGGCGCAGGGGACGAACGGTGCTGCCCACGCGGATCCGGCCGTGCGACGCGCCGCCCGTCGGGTCGGCCGGATCGTGAGCCCACGGGCCTCGGCCCGCCCTCTGGTCCTCGCCGCGGTGGGCCAGGAAGGCGCCCGGGCGCAGATCCGGGCGACGCTCGCGGAGCTCGGGCTCACCGAGATGGAAGACTTCGTGGCGGTGGCGTAGCGACCGGGTACAGTGGGCGGCGGGGTCGCGGGGCTTGCGTTCCGCCTTTCCGGGCCGTCCGGATCGAGGAACCCGTCGATCCGTTGCACCTGGCTCCGCCGCGTTCGAGCCCGGCCGGGCTACCCGGCGCAGCCGAGTCGGTCCCGAAGCAGGTCGGTCAGGGCCCGCCACACCTCGGGCTGGCCGATGAGCGTGTTGTGCTCGGCCGCCGTCTCGACCAGCCGGCGAGGCTCGGGGGCGGCGTGGTACACGGCGCGGGAGAAGCGGGGTGGAATCACCCGGTCGCCCTTCCCCAGGGCGATGAGGACGGGTATGGCCACGTCGCCGATGCGGGCGCCCGCGTCGTAGCGGCCGTCGTTCCACGGCAGCAGGCCGACGGGGAGCCAGGACGCGTGGTGGCGGACGAGGTCGGGGAAGGCCGGGAAGGGAGCCCCGAGGGCCAGCGCGGCGGCGGGTCGATGGAGCGCGAGCTCCGTGGCCACCGCCGAGCCGAGGGAGTGGCCGAAGAGGAGGAGTCCCTCGGGCGGCGTGCCCCGCTCCTCGACGACATGATCCCACGCGGCCCGGGCGTCCAGCCGCAGGCCTCGCTCGCTGGGTCGGCCCTCGCTGAGGCCGTACCCCCGGTAGTCGAAAAGCAGCACGTCCAGGCCGAGCTCGGAGAGGCGGCGGGCGAGCCAGGCCCGGGGCGCGATGGTGTCGCCGTTCCCGTGGAAGTAGATGACGGCGCCGCAGGACTCCCTCGACGCCGGGACCCACCAGCCGTGGATCCGGATGCCGTCCTCCGCCTCGAGCCAGACCTGTTCGCCGTCCGGGAGGCCCCAGCGTGCGGGGTCCCCCTCGGCGGGGCTGAGCCGGCCGCCCGGATACGTGATCTGGCGCCGGAGCGTTGGCCAGAGGGCCTGGACGAGGCCGGCCAGGAGCAGCAGGACGGCCGCGGCGGGCACCAGGATGGCGATCGCCTTCATCGGGTTCGGGCCGCCAGCGGGGCAATCGGCTGCATGGGGGTCAACCGACAGCTTCGCCGCCGATCGTGCAAGCGGCCAGGCCCCGGTCCTACGATTCCGAGCCGACCCCCGGGTATGGCCGCTCGAACCAGAGCTGGAAGTCCCGGACCAGCTTGTCGTACTGCTCCTCGAGGGCGCCGTACATCCGGGCGTTCTCGAGGGCCAGCGCGCACTGGTCGCCGATGGACGTCATGAAGTACAGCTCGTCGGCGCTGAATCGGGAGGGCGAGTTGGTATAGACGCCCAGCACGCCGATGGTCTGGCCGCGGACACGCAGCGGGATGAAGAGCTGGGTCGCGATCCCCTCCCGGCGCACCGCCTCGGGATCGGGTAGGAGGTCGTCGACCTCGGGCTCGTGCAGCACCACCGGGTCGGCCTCGAGGCGCGACCAGACGGCCCGGACCACGTCACCGAGGCCGTCGTCCGCATATCGGCGGCTGAGGCCGTTCGACGCGCGCAGGACCGGCCGTTCCTGCGTGCGGTCGTACAGATGGACCGTGGCTCCCTTCGCCCGCAGCTCGTCGCTGATCACCGAGACGATTCGACCCAGCACCTCTCCCGGGTCGAGGACGGTCCGCAGCGAGTCGGTCACCCGGTCCAGCGTCATGTGGAACATGCAGTGGGTGATGGCGCGCGTCGCGTACGACGCCACGACCTCGGCGATGTGGATCTCCATCGGCTCGAAGACCCGCGGCTCTCCCGTGAGAAGACGCATCGTACCGATCACCTGACCGCGGGTCTGGAGCGGGACCGTAAGACACGATACCACGCCCTCCTCCACGTGCGCGGCGGGGTACTGGATGCGCGGATCCGAGGAACAGTCCTCGACCAGGACAACGGACCCGGACAGCGCCTCCGTCATGCTCTGTTCCGCGTCCACCGGCCCCTTGTCCAGGAACCGACGACTCACCCCATACGAGGCCACATCGTCCAGGGTCCTGCGGTCACGGCTCAACAGGCGGAAGATGCAGCCGTGGAGATTGAGCTGTTGGGTGATGGCGCGGGCGGTTCGGTCCAGGAGCTCGGGCGTCTCGATGGCCGAGTTGAATCCCTCACCGATGACGTCGAACACCCGGATGCACTCGGTACAATCCATGACGGCATCCGTCCTCCGGGTCGGACACCCACGCACCCACCGTCGTTCGCCGGGGACACGAACGGATGAGCTTCCCGGATGTAGTGTGGATGAGCTTCATCTAATATACCCCCATCAAACATATCGGGCCACGTTTCCGTGTTCCGATCGTTCCCGATCAGACATGGGCGGGACCCCGTCGGTCCGGCTCATCGGGTGTCGTGACCCGGACACGGTGGGACATCTCGATACCGATCCGGGAGAGTTCAGAATTCGGAAACGTGGTCCGGGGTGGCCGTGGTCCGGGGTGGCCGCGGCGTGGCTCAGTTCCTCGCCGCCAGCGTGGTCTCCGCGCTCATCTCCTCGCCGTCCCGCAGCCACTCGATCACGACGGTGTCCCCCGGCCGGTGCGCCCGCAGCGCGTCGGTCAGGCCATACAGGTCGGCCACCTCCATACCGCCGAGGCCGATGATGATGTCACCGGCCTGGAGCCCGGCCTGGTCGGCGGGGGAGCC
This sequence comes from uncultured Gemmatimonadaceae bacterium, assembly GCA_964391035.1. Classification (GTDB taxonomy): domain Bacteria; phylum Gemmatimonadota; class Gemmatimonadetes; order Longimicrobiales; family RSA9; genus JAWVYT01. The sequence continues at coordinate 26,826 of CAYMLW010000009.1, read as the reverse complement.
CTCGCGCACGCCCCCGATCAGCACGCCGAAATCGACGGGGCTGAAGTCGGGGATCGAACCGAGGTAGGCGCCGTAGCCGGGGCTCGCCGCCACTCCCTCCGACGGCTCGGGCGCGCCCACATCCGGGATCACGGTCATCCGTTCACCGGTCCCGACACCCCGGGCGAGGGAGGTGACGAGGTGGGCGACGGTGTGGATGCCGTCGACATCGATCCTGTCCCAGTCGTCGCCCGGCCTGTGGTAGTCCGAGTGGGTGTTGGTGAACAGATGGAGGACCGGGATGTCGCGGGTGTAGAACGACGTCTGGTCGCTGGCGCCGTAGCCGTCCGGGATGTACGACGACTTCTCGATCCCGAGCCGCTCGAGCTCGGGGCCGATCATCCCCTCCCACTCCGCGGCGGTGCCGGTGCCGTAGATCACGAGCCCGTTGTCCGCAAGCCGGCCGACCATGTCCATGTTGATCATGGCGACGACGCTCTCGACCGGCACCGTCGGGTTCTTCATCCAGTGGGCCGAGCCCAGCAGCCCGGACTCCTCGCCGGTGAACGCCATGAACAGGACTGGCCGCCCTGGCCGTGGCCCCACGGCCAGCTCCTCGGCGACGGCCAGGAGCGCGGCAACGCCGCTGGCGTTGTCGTCGGCGCCATTGTGGATGGCGGGCTCCGTAGCCAGCGAGTTCATCCCGCCCATCCCGAGGTGGTCGAAGTGGGCGCCGATGACGAGGTACTCGTCGGCCATGCGGCGGTCGGTTCCGGGGAGGAGCGCCAGCACGTTCCGGCCGGTCCCGCCGGGCGAGTGGGGGTTGACCACGCTCTCCAGGGGCACGTCCTGGAAGTAGGAGTCGTCCTCGCCGCCGGGAGCCAGGCCGAGGCGTCGGAAGGCGTAGGCGATGAACTCGGCGGCACACGCGGCCCCCGCCGTGCCGGCGAGTCGGCCCTCGAGGGCGTCGTCGGCCAGGTAGCGGCCGGTGTAGTCGACGACCTCGATCCCGATGGAGTCGGCGTGGAAGGCCGGGCAGGCGACGGTGTCGGCGGCGGGGCTCGGGGCGCGGGTATCCATGTCGACGTCCACCCCGGCTGCGGCGTGGGCCCGGGCGGCCCGCTCTCGCATGGCGGTCCCGTCAACGAAGACGGGCGCGACGAGGGTGACGGGATCGACGTCGTCTGCCCAGTCCGCCAGGTAGACGTTGGTCTCGCCCTCGACGTCACCGCCGCGGTTCGACGCGAAGACGAAGGTAGACGGGTCCGCCGGGTTGAACATGGGGAAGCCATCGAAGTCCGGGTGGACGGTGACGCGCTCGAGGCCGGTCCGGTCGACGCTGATCAGGTAGAGGTCGAAGTCGCGCCCGGTCGGGTCGTGCATGTTGCTGCTGAAGATCACCTTGTCGCCGGACGGGTGGAAGAACGGGCCGAAGTTGGCCGCGCCGTTGTTCGTGAGCCGGGTCTTGTTCGAGCCGTCGGCGTCCATGACCCAGATGTCGAGCTGACTGGGCCGGATCAGCCCCTGGTCGAGGAGCCGCCTGTAGTCCGTGAGCGCCGCATCGGTACGGGGGTGGTGGGCCCGGTAGACGATCTTCGTACCACCGGCGTTGAAGAACGGGCCGCCGTCGTAGCCCACCTCGTGGGTCAGGCGCCGGACGTTCGAGCCGTCGGTGTCCATCGAGTAGATATCGAGGTCGCCGTCGCGGGCGGAGGTGAAGACGATGGTCTCGCCGCCGGGGGCGAGGGTGGCTTCTGCGTCGTAGACCGGGGAGCCGAAGATCCGCTCCAGGTCACCGCCATCCGCGTCCGCCGTGTAGATGTCGAAGTCGTAGAGCGCCCAGACGTAGCCCTGGGAGAAATCGGGCTCGGTGGGGCAGGTCTCGGCCACGTGGTGGGTCGAGCTGTAGACGATCCGCTCCCCGCCATCGAAGAAGTAGCCGCACGTGGTCCGGCCCTGGCCCGTGCTCACCATCTCCAGATTCTGGCCGGTCAGGTCCATGGTGAACTGCTGGTCGCACTCCGTGACGCCCGGCATGGTGGACTGGAAGATCAGCTTCTGGCCGTCGGCGCTGAAATACGCCTCGGCGTTCTGCCCGGCGTCCGTCAGCCGGCGGAGGTTCGTCAGGTGGTGCTCGGCCGGGTCGGCGGGGTATGGGATGCCGCCGGCGGGCACCATCGGTTCCACCGGTACGGCCGGGCCCGCGGTGGCGCAGGCGCCGAGAACGAGGGCGAGACCGGCGATCGGCAAGCGGGGTCGGATCATGCGTGCTGTCGGGTTCGAGGTCGACTGTCCTGGCAGACCAACCCGAAGTGTCGCAGGAGGTGGGCGCCTCGGCAATGCCGGAAGCCGGAATACCGGGAGCCGTACCTCGCCGCCGGCCGTGACGCGCTACCCGTCCAGCCGGTCCAGTCGGATCGGGCTCGAGATCCCGGTGACCTGGCCGTCGTCGCCGCGCTCGAAGACGATACGGCGGCGATTCTCGATGGACAGGAACGTGTCCTCCTCGACAGCGATCAGCTCCGTCGGCTCCTCGCCGGGGATCCGGGTGAGCAGTCGATCGCCCTCGAGGTAGACCTGGACGGCGAACGACCGGGGCCCGGGCGGCACATAGCGGCCCGTGTACTCCTCGAGATCGGCCCGGCCGAGGGGGATCGGCGTGATCACCTCCGTGTCGGGAGCCGGCCAGCCGTACACGTCGGCCACGGCGAGCACGATCTCCTGGGCCAGGAGGATGCCACGGTCGCCGTTGGTCATGACCGCCACCCCCTGGCCCCGGTCGGCGAACCCCATCAGGAACGCCTTGAAACCGGCATTGGACCCGCCGTGCTGGAATCGGAGCTCGTCGCCCTCCCCGGGCGAGGGCCGGGCCGAGGCCGTGTCCGCCGACCCCGGCAGTGAGCATGGAGTCGACGAGGGCTCGCGGCAGAAGGGCGCCGGGTCGGCGCCGGCGCCCGGTTTCGCGGTGGCTGTCGAAATCGGCCGGTCCGGATCGTAGAATATCGATCGTGCCACCGTTTCCCCAGACCGGAGCCGGACATGCGACCCCACGACGTCCTCCTCGCCATCCCGATCGCCATCGTCGTCGCCATCGCCACCGCCGCGCCGGCCACGGCGCAGGTGGCGCGCGACGGCTCCCCGCCACCCGACACGCTGACCACCCACACCGTGCGATTCGATCCGGAGCGCGGTCCGGGGCGCGCCATCCTCGCCGATGCGGCGTGGCTGATCGGGCGCTGGGACGGCGCCGGGTTCGGCGGCACCGTGCAGGAGATGTGGGGCCCGCCCGCGGCGGGTCGCATGACCGGCGCGTTCACCAGCCTCGTCGACGGTCAGGTCCGGTTCCACGAACTGATGGCGCTCGTCGAGACCAACGGCACCCTCGAGATCTGGGTCAGGCACTTCGACCCGGACTTCACGGCCTGGGAGGAGAAGGACGACAAGGTGGTGTTCCGCCTGGTGGACGCGGCCCCGGGCCGGCTCCGCTTCGGCGGGCTCACCCTGGAGCGCACCGGTGAGGGTCGCGCGCGCTTCTACCTGGCCATGAGGCGCGGTGGGGAGCTGCACGAGGCGGTGTTCGAGATGGTCGGCGAGGCCAACGTCCGGCGGCCGTAGGGGGTCGATGGGGACCGCCGCCCGGCCGCTCGCGGCCGGGCAAATCGCCGTCTGCCGCGGCAAATGGGTCGGGGGCTGCGCCCCCTCCCAACTCGCCGTCTGTCGCGGCAACTCGCGCCTTCGGCGCAGCCGCTCGGCCCCGCGGGCCTCGCAAACTGGCTCGCTTCGCTCGCAAACCGCGTTCGTGCCGCCTGTGGCTGCTCTCACGCAAATGGCTCCGCCCCTGCGGGGCGATCGCAAACGGCTCGGCCTCGCGGCCTCGCAGAAACGGACACCGCCGGATCGGACACCACCGGATCGGACACCGCCGGATCGGACACCGCCGGATCGGACACGGTCGGAGCGGACACGGTCGGATCGGACACGGTCCCGCGAGGCGGAGGGGGGACGAAGGGGGCGACACCGTGCCCCGACGGTGGGGTTGTCGAGGCGGCTCTTACCGCGAGCGGAGCGAGCGCCCTTGGCGTCGGCCGAAGGCCGCGTCGGTTTGCGAGGCGTGCAGCGCCGAGCGGGTTGCCCGCGTAGCGGGCCGTTTGCGGGGCCCGCAGGGCCCAGCCGTTTGCCGCGCACGCGGCCGTTTGCCCCGCGCAGCGGGCGGTTTGCGAGGCCCGAATGGGCCGAGCCGGTTGCGCCGGAGGCGCGAGTTGCCGCGACAGACGGCGAGTTGGGCGGCCCCGGGCCGCCCGATTTGCCGCGGAACGCGGCCATTTGCGAGCCGCCGACAGCGGCGAGCTCCGGCGGCGGTCTCGCGCGCACACACGCGTGAAACTCCTGGCCGCCACCGGGGTAGAACCTTCGACAGTCGCCATAACCCTGGCCGGGATGTAACTTTCAGGGTTGTCAGGCCCTTCGGCCACCGAGCCTTCACCACCACAGAATAGCCGCCGATGGATACTCCGGAGACCCCGGGTACAGAGAGAATACTGCCGCGCCTCATCGAGGAGGAGATGCGGGAGTCCTTCCTGGACTACTCGATGAGCGTGATCGTGCAGCGTGCGCTGCCGGACGTGCGGGACGGTCTGAAGCCGGTGCACCGCCGGATCCTGTACGCCATGAGCGATATCGGGCTCGGGCCGACCCGGCCGTACAAGAAGAGCGCGAACGTGGTGGGCGAGGTGCTGGGTAAGTACCACCCCCACGGCGACAGCGCCGTCTACGACGCCATGGTCCGGATGGTCCAGAAGTTCAGCCTCCGGTACCCGCTGGTGGACGGGCAGGGCAACTTCGGCTCCATCGACGGCGACAACGCGGCGGCCTACCGGTACACCGAGGCCCGGCTCCAGGCCATTGCCCAGGAGCTGCTGGCGGACATCGACAAGGACACGGTCGAGTTCACCGACACGTTCGACAACCAGCGGCGGGAGCCGAAGGTCCTGCCGTCGCGGCTCCCGAACCTCCTGGTCAACGGGACCACCGGTATCGCGGTGGGGATGGCGACGAACATCCCGCCCCACAACCTGCGGGAGGTGGTGGCGGCGACGACGGCGCTGATCGACGACCCCGAGGCGACGGTCGACGACCTGATGACCCACATCCAGGGCCCCGACTTCCCGACCGCCGGGTTCATCCACGGCCGGGACGGGATCCGGGAGGCGTACGAGACGGGGCGGGGCCGCCTGGTGGTGCGGGCGAAGGCGGAGATCGAGGAGGAGCCGGACGGCAGCTCCCGGATCATCGTACACGAGATCCCGTACATGGTGAACAAGTCGCGGATGATCGAGCAGATCGCCGCACTGGTGCGGGAGAAGAAGGTCACGGAGATCCGGGACCTGCGGGACGAGAGCGACCGGGACGGGCTCCGGGTCGTCATCGAGCTGAAGCGGGACGCGATCCCGTACATCGTGCTGAACCAGCTGTTCAAGCACACCCAGATGCAGACCACGTTCGGCGTGATCATGCTCGCGCTGGACAACGGCGTCCCCCGGGTCATGGACCTGAAACGGCTGCTCCAGCACTTCATCGACCACCGGCACGAGGTGGTGGTCAGGCGCAGCGAGTACGACCTGAAGGCGGCGAAGGACCGGGAGCACATTCTCCAGGGCCTGAAGGTGGCCGTCGACAGCATCGACCGGGTGGTCGAGATCATCCGTGGGTCGGGCGACACCGACGAGGCCCGGGAGTCGCTCATGGCGGAGTTCGAGCTGAGCGAGACCCAGGCGAGGGCGATCCTCGACATGCGCCTGGCCCGGCTGACCGGCCTCGAGATCGAGAAGCTCCAGCAGGAGATCGAGGAGGTCCGGGCCACCATCGAGGACCTGGAAGACATCCTCGGCGATGAGGCCCGCCGGTTCCGCATCATCAAGGAGGAGCTCCAGCAGCTCGCCGACAAGTACGGCGACGAGCGGCGCACGCGGATCGTCGGCGAGACCAGCGATCTCAGCATCGAGGACCTCATCGCCGATGAGCCGATGGTCGTGACCATCTCCCACTCGGGGTACGTCAAGCGGCTCCCGGTGGACACCTACCGGACCCAGCGGCGCGGAGGCCGTGGCCTCATGGGGATGGGCACGAAGGACGAGGACTGGGTCGAGCACCTGTTCGTGGCCCAGACCCACGACTACCTCATGGTATTCACCCGCCAGGGCCACTGCTACTGGCTCAAGGTCCACCAGATCCCCGAGGCGAGCCGGGCGGCGCGGGGCAAGCCGATCGTGAACCTGCTCCGGCTCGACACCGAGGAGGAGGTCGCGTCCGTCGTTCCGGTCCGGGAGTTCACGGAGGACCGCAACCTCATGTTCGCCACCCGGTACGGCGTGGTGAAGAAGAGCGCGCTCAGCGCCTACAGCCACATCCGCGTGGTCGGCGTGAACGCCATCAACATCGATGAGGGCGACGAGCTGATCGATGTCCAGGTCACGTCCGGCGAGGACGAGGTGATCCTGGCGTCCCATGAGGGGATGGCCATCCGGTTCAAGGAGAAGGACGTCCGGCAGATGGGCCGGCCCACCCGGGGGGTCCGGGGGATCCGGCTGGACGAGGGCGACTACGTCGTCGGGATGGTGGTCCGGCGCCGGGAGCCCGAGCCGGAGCTGGAGTTCCAGGTGGAGCTCGAGCTGGACGGCGTGGTCGGGTCGGACGAGGACGAGCCGACGCTCCTGGTCGTCACGGAGAGGGGGCTCGGCAAGCGCAGCCTGATCGACGACTACCGCCTCCAGGGACGGGGCGGGAAGGGCGTGATCAACATCAGGGCCACCGAGAAGACCGGGAAGGTGGTCAGCATCAAGGGGACCCGGCCCGGCGACGAGCTCGTCATGGTCACCCGCAACGGCGTGGTCAACCGTCAGCCGGTGGGCCAGATCCGGGTCATCGGGCGGAACACGCAGGGCGTCCGGCTGATCTCGCTGGACGAGGGCGACACGGTGGTGGACGTGGCCCGGCTGGTCCCCGAGGACGAGGCGGCCGAGGCCGCCGGCGGAGACGATGCCGGGGGCATCGAGGGTGGCGAGGGCGCCGAGACCGCGGATGTCGCCGCCGGTGACATCGGGGCTGGAGACATCGGGCTCGACGACGCCGGCTCGGACGAGGTCCCCGACTACGAGCCCGACCCGGATACGGAGGTCCAGTGAACGGGGCCCGGGCGGCCGCGCTGTCGCTCGTGACAGCAGCGTCGATCCGGGAGGCGGCCCGCGGCCTCGAGGGCGTGGCCGTCCGCACACCGCTGATCCCGGCGCGCTGGCTCGCCGAAGAGATCGGCGCGCCGGTCCGACTGAAGTGCGAGTCGTTCCAGCCGGTGGGCGCATTCAAGCTGCGCGGCGCCTACACGATGGTGGCCCGTCTGACGGAGGCGGAGCGGGCTCGGGGCGTGATCACGTACAGCAGCGGGAACCACGCCCAGGCCGTGGCCTATGCCGCCCGGGCCTTCGGCATCGACGCGGTCATCGTGATGCCGGTGAACGCTCCGCGGATCAAGGTGGCCGGCACGAAACGGCTCGGCGCCGCGGTCGTTATGGAAGGGACCACGTCCGTCGCCCGCCGGGAGCGGGCCGAGGCGATCCAGGCGGAGCGGGGCCTGACCATGATTCCGCCGTTCGACCACCCGGACATCATCGCCGGCCAGGGCACGGCCGGGCTCGAGATCCTCGAGGACTGGCCCGATGTGGAGACCGTGATCGCGCCCATCGGCGGCGGCGGGCTGGTGAGCGGGATCGCCGCGTGGGTGAAGCGGGAGCGGCCGGCGGTGCGCGTCATCGGGGTCGAGCCCGTGGGCGCCGCGGCCATGCGCCGCTCGCTGGACGCCGGTGAGCCCGTCACGATCGACACCATCGACAGCATCGCCGACGGCCTCCTCCCCGTCCGGCCCAGTGACCTCACCTTCGCCCATACCGACGCCCTGGTGGACGACGTCGTGCTCGTGGACGATGACGCGATCCGGGCCGCCGCCGGACGCCTCCTGGTCCGGGGCAAGCTCCTGGTCGAGTACTCGGGTGCGGCCACCGTCGCCGCGCTCCGGTCCGGGGCGGTCGAGACGAGCGGACCCACCGCGGCCGTCGTCTCCGGCGGCAACATCGACCCCGATCGGATCCCGGAGCTGCTCGAAGCCGCCGACCGGTAGGATCGCCGGGATGCTCCGGCCCGGAACCGTCGGCGCCCGCCGCGCCGCACTCGGGCGGGTTGCCCGTCGACCGTCCAGGGGTTCAATTCACGCCTCGCTCTTCACCAACGACCCGATCTGCCATGAATCGCATCCTCCCGCTCGCCCTGCTCGCCGCCATGGCCGCATGCGCCCCTGCCCCCGAGTCCTCCATCCCCGGACCGGCCCCCGTGGGCCTGGCCCCGGACGGCGGGCCATTCAGCGTGGTGGTCCTGATCGGCGACGGCACGGGCCTGACCTACTGGAGCGCCCTCGATGTCTACTCCGACCAGCCCCTCGCCATCGAGTCGTTCCCGGTGGTCGGGCTCGTGGATACGGAGTCGTCGAACAGCAAGATTACCGACAGCGCCGCCAGCGCCACCGCCTTCTCCGCCGGCGTCCGGACGTACAACGGCGCGGTCGGCGTCGGCCCGGACACCACCGCCGTCACGACCGTCGTGGAGATCGCGGAGAGTCTCGGCTGGGCGACCGGGCTGGTCGCGACCTCCCGGATCACCCACGCGACGCCCGCGTCGTTCATCGCCCACGTCCCGAGCCGGCAGATGTACGACGAGATTGCCGTACAGATGGCCACCTCCGGCGTGGAGGTCATGCTCGGCGGTGGGACCGACTACTTCGACCCGGCCGTGCGGCAGGATGGCCGGGACCTGATCGACGTGCTCGGGCAGCGGGGTGCCTACGTGGCCAGTGCCCGGGCGTTCCGGTCCCTCGACCTGGACACCGTCTCCACCCTGACCGGGCTCTTCGGCCGCCGGGACATGGCGGCCGCTCCGACCCGGAGCCCGTCCCTCCCCGAGATGACCGAAGCGGCCCTCGGTATCCTCGGCCGGGACCCCGACGGCTTCTTCCTCATGGTGGAGGCGTCCCAGATCGACTGGCGCGGACACGAGAACGCCCGGCTCCCCGACCTCCTGGCCGAGATCCAGGACTTCGACCGGACCCTCCAGCGGGCGCTGGCCTACCAGGAGCGACACCCGAACACGCTCCTCCTGGTCCTGGCCGACCATTCGACCGGCGGCCTGTCCATCGCGCCCGACAGCCTCGGCGTGCTCGACGCCTTCTACACCACCGAGGGGCACACCGCGGAGCTGACCCCGATGTTCGCCCGGGGGCCGGGGGCCCAGGCCTTCGGCGGCGTCATGGACAATGACCGGGTCGGACGCATCCTGCTCGACCTGGTCCGCGGCGGCGGGATCGGCGGAGGATCGGCCGCTCCGTAGTGCCGTGAAACGTCTCGTACTCTTCGACGTCGACGGCACGCTGGTCTCGACCCACGGCGCGGGCTCCCGGGCCGTGCGCCGAGCCCTGCTCCAGGTCTACGGTCGCACGGGCCCGATCGACGACTACGACTTCCACGGCCGGACCGACCCCCAGATCGTCCGCGACCTCATGCGCTTCGCTGGCCTCGAGGACGACCTCATCGACGCCCGGATGGGCGATCTCTGGGGGATCTACCTCGAGGGGCTCGAACGGGAGCTCGCGGGCCCCGACGCCAATGCCCACCCGCTCCCCGGCGTCCTCCCGCTCCTCGATGCCCTCCATGAGACGGGCGACGACCTCATCGCCCTCCTCACCGGCAATATCGAGCCCGGCGCCCGGCTCAAGCTGAGCGCCGTCGAGCTCTGGGGTCGGTTCGATTTCGGCGCTTACGGCTCCGACCACGAGCGCAGGGACCAGCTTCCGGCCGTGGCCGTATGCCGGGCCCGGGAGCGGACCGGCATCGAGTTCGCCGGACAGGACATCGTGATCATCGGCGACACCCCCTTCGACGTCACCTGCGGCGAGGCCCTCGGCGTCCGGACCGTGGCCGTCGCGACCGGCAAGCACACCACCACCGAGCTCTACGATGCCGGCGCCGATGTGGTCTTCCGCGACTTCGCCGACACCGCCGCCGTGGTCCGCGCCATCACCAGCGAGCCCGCCGCAGCCGGCTGACGCACCACGGAATCCTGACCCGCACGTCCCGGGACCCACGAGCTGGAGCCGCAGCCTGCGGACCGTGATCCGCAATCCGTAATCCGTAATCCGTGGCCCGTCCCCACTTTACCGGCCACGTCAGTCCAGTCATCTTATAGCGTTTATCCCAGCTATCCAGAGCGGAGTGTGAACGTGGCGCCGAGACAGCGGAAGGGAACCGCCCCCCAGACTACGGGCGGCGGCAACGGAATGTTCTACGGGGTTCTCGGCGTGATCGCCGTCGCCGGACTGGTGGCCATCGGCTACGCGATCCTCGGCAATGGCGGCGGCACGGCCGCCACCGAGCTGGTGGATCTGGACATCGAGAGCACGCGCGAGCTGTACGACCAGGCTGTCCCGATCCGTCTGGGCGCGGAAGACGCGCCGGTCAAGATTGTCGAGTTCGCCGACTTCCAGTGCCCCGGCTGCGGCGCGTTCTCGCTCCAGGTCCGGCCCCGGATCCTGCCGTACATCGAGAGCGGGCTCGCCCAGCTCATCTACTACGACTACCCGCTGGGCGGGAGCTACGTCCATTCCTTCCTCGCCGCCCGGGCCGCCCGCTGCGCCGGCGAGCAGGGCGCGACCACCGGCGGGGGCGACACGTACTGGGCATACCACGACAAGGTCTTCTCGGAGCAGAGTCGGTGGACCCGGGAGCAGGACGTGGTCGATGAGCTCATCGAGTACGGCGCCCAGATCGGCCTCGACGAGGGCGAGCTCGCCAGCTGCATCCGGAGCGACCGCTACGCCGATGTCGTCACGGCCAACAGGATCCTCGGCGAGCAGCTTGGCGTGGCCAGCACACCGACGGTGCTGGTCAACAACCAGCGGATCGGCGGTCGGACCATCAGCGACATGGGCGACAACCTGATCCGGGTCCTGGAGCAGACCCGGGCGGAACAGGCTGGCATGCCAGACGCCGGTGCTGAAGCCGGCGCCGACGAGGACGCCGGCGGTGATGCGGGCGCCGGGGACGCAGCCACCGGGGAGTCCGCGCGGGACGGATGAGGACCCGTCGCCAGGGGATCGCCGTCCTCGCCCTCATCGGCGTGCTCGTGTCGGTCTACCTGCTCCTGTTCAAGCTGGGCGTGTTCGGCACCCTCATCTGCGGGGATGGGGGCTGCGTCACGGTGCAGAACTCGCCCTGGGCCTACTTCCTGGGACTGCCGGTGGCCGCCTGGGGCGTCCTCGGGTACGCCGCCATGTTCGGCGTGGCCATCGTGGCGACACACCCCGGCTCCGAGGATCGGCCCTGGGTCTCCATCGCCCTGCTCGGCGTGACCGGCGCCGCGTTCCTCTTCTCCCTCTACCTCAGCTACCTCGAGGAATTCGTGATCGGGGCCTGGTGTCAGTGGTGCATCGCGTCCGCCGTGATCGCGATCCTGGCCTTCGTGCTGGCGTTGCCGGAGCTGCGCACGGCGAGGGGATCCCGGCGGTAGCCAGGGGGGGTCGTGACCGGTGGCGACGGTCGCGACCCGGTCGCTCCGTGTGGTCCGTGGTGACTCCCGGGGGGAGTGGCGGAGGCTAGCGGCGGAGGAGAGCGGCTACCGCTCCAGCGCCTCGTCCAGGATCCGCGCCCACTCCTCCACGGGCTGCACGCCGACCAGCCGTTCCAGGACCTGCTGGTCCTTCATGATGATGAAGGTCGGCGTCCCGTCGATCCCGGCGCTTACGGCAGAGGCGAAGTCCTGGAGGATGAGAGAGGCCACACGGTCATCCTCGGTGCACGCGGCGTATTCCTGGGCGGGCACCCCCAGCTCGGCGGCGTAGCGGGCGAAATGGCTGCCGGGGTCGGGCTGGCCGCTCCAGGCGTCCTGATCGGCGAAGAGCCGGTCGTGCATGGCCCAGAAGCTGCCACCGGCTGCACCGGCGCAGAGGGCGGCCTCGGCGGCGTGCCAGGCCTGGGGATGGTCGTGCAGGGGCAGGTTGACGAAGACCCACTGGATGAGGCCCGTATCGATGTAGCGGGCGTCGAGCTCGGGCGCGACCGTCGCGGAGAACTGGGCGCAGTAGGGGCACTGGAAGTCGGCGATCTCGAACACCACGATGTCGGCTTCCTTCCCGCCCTTGGTTCGGCTCTCGATGGCGCGCTGCAACACGGAGGCCGGGCCATGGTCCGTTCGCTGTGGGGGGTCGGTGTCGGGGGTCTGGGCCGCAGCCGGCAGGGCGAGGGCCAGCAGTACGGCGATCGCGCCGGGGCGAGCCAACGTGCGTGTCCATCCGTTCGTCATCCGTCCTCCGTTTCGCGGTGGGGTGCGCCCTCCATACCCTGCGGGGGCGCGTCGTGTGCCGGGCGCTGTGTGGCAGGCGTCGTCGTGTGCCGGGAGATCAGCCGGCGGGCGCGGAGCGGGCGACGGCCCGGGCCCGATCGAGAGGCCAGTCGTCTACCACGGGGGGCGGCCATGTGCCGGTCAGTGCGCCGTGAAGGAGTCTCGCCGCTTCATCGTGGGCCTGCCGGGCGACGGTCTCCTCGACCCAGCCTTCCGCCACCGCCTCGTGCAGCTCTTCGACATCCAGCAGCGTGGCCCGGCCGTCCGGAGCCAGGAAGACGTCCAGGAACAGGTCGGTCGTGTGCCAGATATCGACGTCGTCCGGCGCCACCGAGCGCTCGACCGGAGTCAGGATGTTCGCGTAGTATCCGGTGAATGTGCCGTTTGCGGTGTGGAATCGTCCGATGTCGTGTCGTGCGCCGGGGAAGGTGAACCAGACGGCGGGGGCAGCGGCCTCGAGGACCGTCCGCCCGTCGATGACGACGGGCCCCACCCCGGCCTCGGCCAGGTAGGTGACCAGGACCCGCGGATGCCCGGGCTCGGTGTGCCTCTCCGGGCTCCCGATCCGGCCCTCGTGCACGAGGGTCTGGTGGAAGACCTCCTCCCGGTCCGGCGGGCGGTGGTAATGGATCCGGACGGGGCGGGGGATCGGGCTCAGGAGTAGAAGTCCCGTCCGGCCCCGGCCGTCCGCAGCAGGAGCGAGGCGGGCTCGAACCGGAGGCCGTGGGCTCGCTCGAAGGACTGGAGCTTGGCCAGCACGGTCCTCAGGCCCACGGAGTCGGCCCAGCGGAGGAGGCCGCCGCGGAAGGGCGGGAAGCCGGTCCCGGTAATCATGGCCAGGTCGACGTCGTCGGGGGATCGTGCGATCCCGGCGTCGAGGATGTGGGCGGCCTCGTTCACCATGGGCAGGACGCACCGTTCGACGATCTCCCGGGGCGGAAGGCTGACCCGATCCCGGCCGAGCACGTCGGCCAGCTCGTCGTAGATCGTCTGGTCCGGATGCTGATGCCGGCCGTCCTCGTAGACGTAGAAACCGTTCTCGTTCTTCCGGCCGAGCCGGTCCGTGTCCCGGAGCGCGACCAGGACGGGCGCCGGGGCCATCCGCTCGTCGAAGGCCTCGTGCATGGTCTCGCCGGCATGCCGGGCGATGTCGAGCCCGACCTCGTCCAGGAGCCGGAGCGGGCCCATGGGCATGCCGAAGTCGAGGAGGGCCTGGTCGATCTCGGCGATCGATGCGCCCTCGGCGAGGAGGTGCCCCGCCTCGTTCAGGTACGGCGTCAGGATGCGGTTCACCAGGAAGCCCGGCCCGTCCTCCACGATCACGGGGGTCTTGCCCAGCGTCCGGGTCAGGTCGAAGATCGTCGCGACCGTCCCGTCCGAGGTGGCCCGACCCCGGATGATCTCGACCAGCGGCATCTTGTGGACCGGGTTGAAGAAGTGCATCCCGGCGAAGTTCTCGGGTCGGTCGAGAGCGGTGGCCAGCTCGGTGATGGAGAGGGACGACGTGTTGCTGGTCAGCACCGTGTCCTCGCGGGCAGCGGCCTCGGTTTCCTTCAACACGCTCTTCTTCACATCGATCCGCTCGACCACGGCCTCGATCACCAGGTCGACGGTGCCGAAGCCCGAGTAGTCCAGGGTGGGGGCGATGGCGTTCATCCGGTCGTCGGCCTCGCGGCGCTTCAGTTTCCGCCGCTCCACCAGCTTGTCGAACATGGCGCGGGCGTGCTTCAGGCCCGTGGACAGGGCGTCCGGCTCGATGTCCTTGAGGCGCACGGCCAGCCCGTTGTACGAGAGGAGCTGGGCGATCCCGCCGCCCATGACGCCGGCCCCGAGGACGGCCGCCCGCTCGACCGGGCGCCCGGGGGCGTCGGGCCCGGACTTCTTGGCGCCCTCGAACAGGTAGTGGACGTGGATCAGATTCTTCGATGTGGGCGTGACGATGAGTCGCCCGAGAGCCTCCGCCTCGATGGCCAGCGCGGCTTCGAGCCGCTTTCCGGCGGATCGCTTCATGACCTCGATGGCCTCGAGGGGCGCCGGGTACTTCCCCTTCGTCTGTTTCAGGACCTGCTTCCGCGCCTGGCGCAGGATCAGCGCCCGGCCGGGGGGCGTGGCCTCCGCGAGCCGCGCCACGAGACCGGGCCCGTTCCGGTCGGGCGGGTCGCCGCCGCCGGCCATGTCCAGGGCGATCTCCCGGGCACGGTCCGCCAGGACGCCGGGGTGCATGCGTTCGTGCACCAGCCCGATCCGGTGCGCCTTGCGGGCGTCCACCGACTTGCCCGCCAGGATGATGTCGGCGGCCGCCATGAGCCCCACGAGGCGGGGCAGCCGGGTGGTGCCGCCGAAACCGGGCAGGATCCCCAGCTTGATCTCCGGCAGCCCGATCTTCGTCTCCGGCCGGTCGCCCGCGATCCGGACATCGCACGCGAGAGCGAGCTCCGTCCCGCCGCCCAGACATGTCCCGTCAATGGCCACCACGGTGGGGACCGGCAGCGCGTGGAGGCGCTGGAAGATGGCCTGCCCGGCCGCGGCCTTGCGCCGGCCTTCGTCGGGGTCCTCGATGCCGGCGATCTCGTCGACGTCGGCCCCGGCGATGAAGCTCCCGTCCTTCCCGCTCCGGACCACGACGGCCCGGATCCGGCCCGCCGCGGCGTCGTCCTCGATCTCGTCCAGGAACCCGTCCAGCCGCTCCATGACGGCGGTGGTCAGGATGCTGACCCTCTTGCCCGGCGTGTCGAAGACGAGGGAGGCGACGCCGTCGCCGTCGACCTCCAGCGTCAGCGCCGCCTCCTCCGTGCTGCCCTGCCGTTCAGGCACGAATGCCTCACATCTTCTGCCGCACCTCGGCGTTCTCCTCGGTGAGGCGGACGACCGTTCCCTCTCCGGTGACCTCGATCGGAACGTTCCAGTACAGCTCGTCGAACGGCCGATCGTACCGGGCGTGGACCCACCAGTCGCCGGTCGGCACCCCGATGAACCGGGTGGCGCCCTGTGCGTTCGTCGTGTCGTAGAGGATCTCCTCGCCGAGCTCGTCCTGCAGCGCGAGGAAGATGGAGTCCACTCTGGAGAACGCCTCGTCCTCCCAGTTCCGGCGGGTCAGCTCGATCTCCCGGGACTCCGCCGTCAGGCGACGCTGCAGTTCCTCGAACTCGCGGAACGCCTGCTCCGACTGCCGCTGCAGCGCGGTGACCTCCTCCTCGATATCGCCGAACTCCTGGAAGAGGGCGAAGTACTCACCCGACGACTGGTCCAGGATGGCCAGTGTGTCGGCGATGGCCTGGAGCCGATCCCGCTGTTCGGCCCAGCGGTTCTCCGCCTGCTGCCACTCCCGCTGGAGCGCGATGACCCGGTCCTGGAGCTCGATGATCGAGTCCGGGATCTCGGGCTCCGGCTCCGGATACGCCCGGGCCAGGGAGTCGAAGACCGCGTCGCGATCGAAAGGCACCAGCTCGATGGGCAGCGATCCGAGTGCCACCGAGTCCGCCTCCCCGGTCTCCGTGGCCCGTCCCTCGATCATGGCCTGAACAGTCACGTCTCCGCCGCCGCACGCGGCCGTGCTTACGGTGGCGACAGCCGCCGCCAGAGTCAGCACCAGTCGTCTCATGTTTCTCTCTCGGATAGGAGTTCCTTAGGGAAGGCTGCCAAAATACGATTTCACCCGGGCTGGATCAACCGTTAGATCAATCAGATTACGGATTACGGATTACGGATTACGGATCACGGATTACGGATTACGGATTACAGATCAGGTCACAGGTCACAGGTCACAGGTCACAGGTCATGGATCGTGCCGGGGTGCGGATCGAGGGAGGTGATCGTGGGGCCGTGGACCGTGAACCGTGGACCGTAACCGCGGACCGCCTAGAACCGGAGGACCTCGCCCAGGACGAACTTGTCCGGGTCCTGGGGCTGGCCGTTCACGATCACCTCGTAGTGGATGCTGGGACTCGTGACCAGCCCGCTGCTCCCGACTTCACCGATCTTCTCCCACCGCTCCACGCCGTCGCCCCGGCGCACCGTGATGCTGCCCCGGGCCAGATGGGCGTAGCGGGTGACGATGCCGTGTCCGTGATCGATGTCGATCATGTAGCCGTAGTCCCCGCCGGTGTTGCCGGCGTAGACCACGGTCCCCTTCGCCGCCGCCACCACCGGCGTGCCACGTCGGGCCACGATGTCGATCCCGTTGTGCGGCCGCCGTTCGTTCAGGATCGGGTGGAGCCGGCTCCGGGAGAAGCCGCTCGACAGGTAGCCGCTGGCCGGCAGGATCGACGGCGTCCGCTCCCAGATGTCGACCTGCTCCTCGAGCGCATCGGTCGCTTCCGTCCAGCTCACGGACAGGAGGTTCGCCCGTCGGAGGAGGGCGTCCAGCTCCTGCGTCGCTTCGAACGCACGGGCCGCCAGCTCGCGGTCCACGTCGAAGAGAGGATCCGACTCCACGGTCCGGGAGCCGGGACCGCCGATGCCCGCCAGCATGACGTCCTCGTCCAGCGGCTCGAGGTTGGCCAGCAGGCGGTAGCGCTCGTCCTTGTGGGACAGGTCCGCCAGCGCGAGCTCCAGCGTACCGACCTCGTCCCGCAATTCGGCCAGCTCGTCGGTCAGGAGCGCGTTCGTCCGCTCCAGACGGGCCGACTTCTCCTTGTCGTGGTCGACCAGGACGTAGCCGACGGACAGGCTGCCGAGAAAGGCGAGGACCAGGACCAGCATCGACAGGGTCCACCGCGCTACACGGCCACTGACACGGAACTGCTTCACCTCCGAATGGTCGTCCGGAACGACCAGCAGTGTCCAATGACGACGCGTCATACGGTGCCCGCTCGGGGGGTGGGTCGAGTCGGCTTGTTCGAGAATGAACGTTAGGATACGGAGCGGATTCCCGGGCCGTCAAGCCGGACGGCCCCGAGGGCGTCCGGCAGGCCGGGAGCCACGGCCTCTTCGACGCTCGCAAGTGACTCGTGGCCAGGGGCTTGCGCCCGGGGCGGGTGTGCCGACCCTACCGGCGCGCTCGCCGCCAGCAGGGTCGGAGACGACGCCGCGGCTACCGGTCGGCGCGGGGGAAGAGGACGTCGCCGCGGCGAACGGTCCGGCCGACCAGGTCGAGGTCGGCGACGTCGTCGAGCCCCGGGATATCCTCGAGGCCGAGGTCGCGGGCGAGGGCGTCCATCTTCTCCGGCATGAAGGGGTGGAGGATGGTGGCGAGTGTGGCGAGTGTGTGGGCGAGGGAGGCGAGGGTGGCATCGAGACGGTCGCTCCGGGCCGGATCCTTGGCGAGAGTCCAGGGCGCCTGTTCCTCGATGAAGACGTTGGCCGCGCCGGCCAGGTCGAGGGCGGCGGCGATGCCCTGGTGGAGCAGGTTCCCATCCATGGCCGCGCGGTAGCGGACGAGCGTGTCGGGGATGCGGGTGTCGAGGTCGGTCCGCTCGCCCTCCGGGACGACGCCGTCCCCGTAGCGCTCGATCATGGAGAGGCTTCGGCTGGCCAGGTTGCCGAGGTCGTTGGCGAGCTCGGCGGTGTAGATGTCGTCGAAGCGCTCCCAGGAGAAGTCGCCATCGCCGTTCCAGGGGATCTCGCGCATGAGGTAGTAGCGGAGCGCGTCGGGCCCGTGCCGGTCGATGGCCTCGTCGAGGGTGATGGTCACGCCGGCGGATTTCGACATCTTGCCGCCACCGAAGTTGATGAAGCCGTGGGCCCAGACGGTCCGGGGGAGGGGGAGCCCGGCGCTCATGAGGAATGCGGGCCAGTAGACGCAGTGGAAGCGCGTGATGTCCTTGCCGATGACGTGGTAGTCGGCGGGCCAGTAGCGGTCGTAGCCGTCGTCGGGGAACCCGGTGGCGGAGAGGTAGTTGCTGAGGGCCTCGAGCCAGACGTAGATGACGTGGTCCGGGTCGTCGGGCCAGGGGATGCCCCAGGGGAGGCGGGCCCGGGACACGGAGATGTCCTCGAGGCCGTCCTCGATGACCCTGCGGACCTCGTTGCGCCGGCTCTCCGGCTGGACGAACGCGGGTCGCTCGTCTAGGAGGTCCAGCAGCCGCTCCTGATAGCGGGAGAGGCGGAAGAACCAGTTGTCTTCCTCCATCCACTGGAGCTCGCGAGTCGGGTGGGTCGGGCACTGGAGGCCGACGGCCCGTTCGGGTCCCGGGGCGTCAGTCAGCGGGGCGGCGTGCTCCGAAGCGCCGGGCTTGGCCTCGAGCTCCGCCTCCGTCTTGTACCCCTCGCAGCCCACACAGTAGTAGCCGGCGTAGGTGTCGGTGTAGAGGTCATCGGCGTCGGCGAGCCGGCGGACCAGCTCCTGCGCCGCGCGACGGTGCCGGTCCTCGGTGGTCCGGATGAAGTCGTCGTGGCTGACACCCAGGCGTCGCCAGGCCTCCGCGAACGTCTCCGCGAGCTCGTCGACCCACTCCTTCGGGCTGATGCCGCGCTCCTCGGCGGACTGGAGCACCTTCTGGCCGTGCTCGTCCATCCCGATGACGTAGTGGACCGGCTCGCCCTTGAGGCGGCGGTATCGGGCCATGACATCGCCGCCGATTTTCTCCAGTGCGTGCCCGAGATGGGGCGCGCCGTTGGCGTAGTCGATGGCGGTGGTGATGTATCGGTAGCGTTCGGAGCTCACGTGCCCCCCAGTCCGCGTTACGTGTCGTTGTTCCGGGAGCCCTTCCGTCCGCCCAGGGGCGACTCGCTCTCGACCTCCCGCTTGAGCTCGGCCAGTTCGACCGTGCGGCGCTCGCCCTCCTCGTCCTTGAGGGTGACTCGCTCCCGCCAGATGTCCACGGCAATGACCTTCTGCCGACCCCGGGCGGTGGTCAGCCACTTGCCCTCACGCGGGAAGCGCTTGCGGGCCTCGACGTAGGCGGAGTGCTCGTATGTCAGACAGCACATGAGCCGGCCACAGCACCCGGAGATCTGAGCCGGATTCAGCGATAGCCGCTGGTCCTTCGCGAGCTGCAGGCTCACCGGCTTCAACTCCCGCAGCCACGTCGAGCAGCACAGCTCCCGACCGCACCGGCCGACTCCGCCCAGCAGCGCCGCCTCGTCCCGCACCCCGATCTGCTTCAGCTCGATCCGCGTACGGAACGTGCGCGCGAGATCCTTCACCAGCTCCCGAAAGTCCACCCGCCGGTCCGCGGTGAAGTATATGGTCAGCTTGTTCCGGTCGAACTGCCACTCGGCCTCACTGACCTTCATCTTGAGCTCGTGACGCTGGACCTTCTCCCGCGTCACCCGACGCACCCGCGGCTCGTCGGACCGGAGCGCGTGCGACCGCTGGACCTCTTCCTCACGCGCGGTCCGCAGCACCCGCTGCGACGGCGTGGGCGCCGCGCACCCCGTCGAGCAGCCCGTGCACTTCCGCTCGGCCACCGCCCCCGACGCCGTCACCCGGCCCAGGTCCTCGCCCCGGTCCGCTTCCACGATGACATGGGACCCCAACGGGGCCATCTCGCCTTCCGCGGCGAAATAGTCCCTTCGGTTTCCCTTGAAGCTGACCTCGACGATATGCAAAACAGGTACGCTCGCTTCGCTCGCTTACGGGTTACGGGTACGCTCGCTTCGCTCGCTACGGGACGCGACCGACGGGCTAGCCGGCGCGGTCCACGTCCGCGGCTCCCGACTCGGCCTCCGCGGCTCCCGACTCGGCCTCCGCTGTGCTCGACTCGATCTCCGGTTGGTTCGCCCCGGTCTCCGCGTCGCTTGCCGGGATCCCGGTCTGAGCGGTTTCGATGAATACCCCCAGGGCGCCATACTTCTTCCAGCGGTTGGCCCGCAGGGTGTCGGGGTCGAGCCCGGTGAGCTCGTCCAGGTGGCGGGCGAGGGCGTCCTCGAGCGCGGCGGCGGTGGCGTCCCAGTCGGTATGGGCGCCGCCCGTGGGTTCGGCCACGATCTCGTCGACCACGCCGAGCTCGCCGAGGTCGTCGGCGGTGATCCGGAGCGCTGCGGCGGCCTTGTCCTTGGCGTCGGCCGTCTTCCACAGGATGGCCGCGCAGCCCTCGGCGGTGATGACGCTATAGATCGCGTTCTCGAGCATGAGAATACGATCGGTCACGCCCAGAGCCAGGGCGCCGCCGCTGCCGCCCTCGCCAATGACGACGGAGATGGTGGGCACCCGCAGCGCCGCCATCTCCCGGAGGTTGCGGGCTATGGCCTCGGCCTGGCCGCGCTCCTCGGCGCCCATGCCGGGGTAGGCGCCGGGAGTGTCGATCAGGGTGACGACGGGGCGACCGAACTTCTCCGCCTGGCGCATGAGCCGCAGCGCCTTGCGGTAGCCCTCGGGGTGGGCCATGCCGAAGTTGCGGCGCAGGTTCTCCTTCATGTCCCGGCCGCGCTGCTGGCCGATGACCATGACGGTGCGACCGCGTAGCCGGGCCCAGCCGCCCACGATTGCCTCGTCGTCGCGGTACTGCCGGTCGCCGTGCATCTCCATGAAGTCGTCGAAGACGCGCTCGAGGTAGTCGAGGGTGAACGGTCGGCTGGCGTGCCGCGCGACCTGGACCCGCGCGATGGGCGAGAGCCCCCGGTACGCGTCCTTCTTCATCTCCTCGAGCTTCGACTCGAGTGTCGCGATCTCGGCTGTGGCGTCCATGCCGCGATCACGGGTCAACGTCTGGAGCCGGTCGATCTGCTCTTCCAGCTCCTGGATGTCCCGCTCCACGTCCAGTGATGACGATTCCATGCCTTACCCCTGCTTCCGAATGAGCCGTACCCGGTCGGGGCCGAACACGCCACGGAGCTCGGCCAGCAGCTCCGCCGACGGGCTGACCCGGAGCGACCGGGAGCGGAATCGCACCGCCTGCCCGGCCTCGCCGCCGCTGTCGCCCCTGTCGTTCGGTGCGCCATTGCCCTCGAGCACGACATACACCGCCGAACCGCCCCGACTCTCTTTCAGCACGGGCGTGGCGGCGTCCACGTGGTCGACGCTCTCCCCCCGGACCAACCGGAGCTCGAGCGCCACCACTTCTTCCGTCTGTCGAAGGTGGGCCAGCGGGATCGCTTCGTCCAGGAACACGGGCGGCTCGTCCTCGTCCCGCTCCTTCCCCGACACCTGGCCCCTGATCAGGACGACCGCGTCCTGCTCCAGCACCTCCCTGTGGTTTTCCCACGCCTCGCCGAAGGCCAGGACCGTGGCCGTGCCATGGAAGTCCTCCACGGTCACGCGGGCCCACTCCTGGCCCGTCCGCTTCGAGATCTGACGACTCACCGCCGTGACCACACACGGCAGCTCGACCCGACGATCCCGGTGCTCCGGGAGCGTCGCGCTGTTCATGCCGTCGAAGAGCCGCAGCTCTTCCTCGAACCTCTCCAGCGGGTGGCCGCTGATGAAGAAGCCGAGGACCTCCTTCTCCCGGGCAAGCCGCTCCGACTCCGGCCATTTCGGCACGTCCGGCAACTTCGGCGTCTCCCGGACCGGCGCGACCTCGGCGCCGACATCGAAGAGCGACCCCTGGCCGCTCTCCCGGTCCGCCTGCCGGAGCTGTGCCTCGCCGACGGCCGACTCCAGCCCGGCCATGAGCCGCGACCGGTGACCGAAGGAATCGCACGCGCCCGCGGCGATCAGCGCCTCGAGGGCCCGCTTGCCGACCGTACGCGTGTCGACCCGGTCCGTCAGGTCGAACAGTGACTCGAATGGCCCGTCCTCCCTCGCCGCCATGATGCTTCGGACCGCGGCCTCGCCCACGCCCCGACAGGCGCCCATGCCGAACCGGATGGTGGTGTCGGAGACGGGCGTGAACTTCCAGCCGCTCTCGTTCACGTCGGGGGGGAGCACTTCGATCCCGTGTTCGCGATCCGGCACGTGCCGCGGCAGGTCGCGACACTCGGCAATGTACTTTACCACGTCGTCGGTCTTGTCGACAACCGAGGACAGCAGCGCGGCCATGAACTCGGCCGGGTAGTGCACCTTGAGCCAGGCCGTCTGGTAGGAGAGCAGCGCGTAGGCCACCGAGTGGGCCCGGTTGAAGCCGTAGCGGCCGAAGGTCTCGATCTGCTCGGCGATCTCCGAAGCAATGCGCCGCTCGACGCCTCGCTCTACCGACCGATCCACGAACTTCTCGAGCTGGGCGGCAATGAGCTCCGCGTCCTTCTTGCCCATGGCCTTCCGCATCACGTCGGCCTCGGCCAGCGTGAATCCGGCCAGGACCTGGGCGATGCGCATCACCTGCTCCTGGTAGACGATGACGCCGTAGGTCGGACCGAGGACGCCCTCCAGGTCCGGGTGCGGGTAGCGCACCGCCTCCTGGCCCAGCTTCCGGCGGATGTAGACGTCGGTCATGCCCGTGTCGAGGGGGCCCGGACGGATCAGCGCGTTCGTGGCGACCAGGTCCTCGAAGCGGTCCGCCTTCATCGCCCGCAGCTTGTCCGTGGCCAGCGACGACTCGAACTGGAAGACGCCGCTGGAGCCGCCGTGGGCGAGCATGGCGTACACGGCCGGGTCGTCGAGGGGGACATCCTCGATCCGGTCGTAGCGCTCCCCGGTCTCCGGGTTCTCGAGGGCGCCGTGCCGCTCCACCACCACGTCGGCCGCGTCGTGGATCACCGTCAGCGTCTTCAGGCCGAGGAAGTCCATCTTCAGCATCCCGGCCTGCTCGAGGGCGATCATGTCCCACTGGGTCACGATGGCGTCCTCGCCGTTGGAGCCCGCGCCGCGGCCGCCGGAGTGCGTGCAGACGGGCACGTACTCCTGGAGCGGGCCCGGCGCGATCACCACGCCGGCCGCGTGCACGCTGGCATGCCGGCTGAGTCCCTCGAGAGTCTCGGCGTAGTCGAGGAGGCGGCGGACGCGTTCGTCGCTCGTCGCCAGGTCGTGGAGCTCGCCGATCTGATCCCGGGCCTCCGCTACCGTCATGCTGCTGCCCGGCGCGTTGGGGACCAGCTTCGCCAGTCGGTCGGTCTCGGCGGGCTCGAAGCCCAGGACCCGGCCCACGTCCCGGATCACCGCCCGGGACTTCATGGTCCCGAACGTGATGATCTGGCCCACGCTGTCCCGGCCGTACTTCTCCCGGACGTAGTCGATGACGTGGCCGCGACGCTCGTAGCAGAAGTCGATGTCGATATCAGGCATCGACACCCGGTCCGGGTTCAGGAACCGCTCGAACAGCAGGTCGAACCGGAGCGGGTCGACATCCGTGATGCCCAGGGCGTAGGCCACGAGCGAGCCCGCCGCCGAGCCCCGGCCGGGGCCGACGGGGATCCCGTTGTCCTTTGCCCAGTTGATGAAGTCGGCGGTGATCAGGAAGTAGCCGCTGTAGTCGGCCTTCGGGTTCGTGATCACGCCCAGCTCGTAGTCGAGTCGCTCCCGGATCTCCTGCGGGATCGGGTCGCCGTACCTGGCCTTCGTGCCCTCCACCGCCATGTGCTTCAGGAGCGCTGTCTCCGATCCGAACCCTTCCGGGAGCGGGAACTTCGGGACGTGGTACTGCTGGGGCAGGTCGAGGGACACCTGCTCCGCGATGGCCAGGGTGTTCTCCAGCACGTCCGGCCGGTCCGGGAACCGCTCGGCCATCTCCGGCGCCGACTTGAAGTAGAGGCCCCGGTCGTAGCGCATCCGGTCCGCGTCCTCCCGGTCCTTGCCGAGTCCGATGCAGAGGAGCACGTCGTGGGCGTCGTGGTCCTCGGGCCGGAGGAAGTGGGCGTCGTTCGTGGCGACCACCGGCAGCGACAGCTCGTCGGCCAGTCGGAAGATCCCCTCGTTGACCCGGGCCTGGCCCTCCGTGTCGTGGGCCTGGACCTCCAGGTAGTACCGGTCACGGAACACGTCGGCGTACCACGACGCTGCCTCCCGCGCCTCCGCCCACCGGTCCTCCAGGATGTGCCGGGCCACCTCGCTCGCCATGCACGCCGAGCTGACGAGGATCCCCTCCGAGTACCGCTCCAGCACCTCACGGTCCACCCGCGGCTTGTGGTAGAAGCCCTCGAGGAACCCGATCGACGAGAGCCGCACCAGGTTCCGGTACCCCTCCAGGTCCCGTGCCAGCAGCACCAGGTGGTAGTACGGCCGCTCGCCCCTCGCCGCCGTCTTCACCGTGCGGGGGCCCGGCGCCACGTACGCCTCCATCCCGATGATGGGCTTGATCCCCGCCTTCATCGCCTGTTTCCGGAAGTTCCAGGCGCCGTAGAGCGTCCCGTGATCCGTGAGGGCGAGGGCCGGCATCTCGAGCTCCCGGGCCCGCTCGATCAGGTCGTTCAACCGGTTCGCGCCATCGAGAAGCGAGAACTCGGAATGCGTATGCAGGTGGACGAAGGACATTCAGGGGCTCACTGTTGTTCGCAAATGGCGGGGCCGCGGCCCCGCGTCTGGCTCACTTCGTTCGCCATTCGCGGCGCCGCCGCCCCGCAAATGGCCGTCTATCGCGGCAACTCGCGGGCTGCGCCCGCAACCGGCCGTCTATCGCGGCAACTCGCGGGCTGCGCCCGCAACCGGCTCGCTGCGCTCGCAAACCGCTCACTTCGTTCGCAACCGGCTCACTTCGTTCGCAAACCGCTCACTTCGTTCGCAAACCGCTCACTTCGTTCGCAAACCGCTCACTTCGTTCGC
>CAYMLW010000009.1:0-1798 GCA_964391035.1 uncultured Gemmatimonadaceae bacterium | reverse complement strand
AACCGGCTCGCTGCGCTCGCAAACCGCTCACTTCGTTTCGCAAAGGGGCTCGCTACGCTCGCAATGTAACCCCCGCGCCGTCGTTGTGGTGGTGGGGGGCTTGCGTCGGCGGGGCCGACGCAGTCTTCGTCCGGCGCAGCCGGCGACGTTTGCGCGGCGTGCCGCGCCGTTTGCCGTGGCGTCAGCCGCGGCCAGTTTGGGCCGGAGGCCCGGTTGCGGGGCACGGCCCCGCGAGATGCTGCGGCGCGAGCCGCAGCCATTTGGCCGGCTCCGCCGGTCGATTTGCGCGGCCCTGGCCGCGCGATTTGCTCGGCCCTCAGGCCGAGCCACAGCGAAAGCTGTCCAACAGTGTCTCCAGCTGAATCATGTACTGATACTTGTCTCGCGCAGGCGCGTAGAGCCAGGCGTCCAGGAGGTAGCGGCGGTACTGGTCGGGGCAGTCGATGGAGTAGGTGATGAACGCGCCGCCCTGGGGGAAGCCTTCGTCGGTGCCGGACCAGGCGCCCCGGATCGCGATCCCGCCGCCCCCGGGTGCGTCGATCTCCCGGACCTGGAGCCGATCCCGCTCGGCCCGCTGGTCCCAGTCGTAGAACCGGGCGCCGAGGGTGTCGCGCCGGTCCAGGATCTCCATCGGGGCCGGGGCAGCCTCCGGGAGCGGGTACCAGCTCACGGTGAGCCAGCGGACGAGCTGTGAGGCGTCGGGGTTGTCGTTCAGGAAGAAGTAGGTCGAGTCGTCCTGACGACGCCACCGGTAGACCTCCGGTATGTCGATGGTGAAGCCGGCGGCGTTCCGGAGCGTGTCCACCAGGGCGCTGTCGTGGCCGCTGATGTACATCCGCGTCCGGGCCCAGTCCCGGTACCGCGACTGCATCAGCGACGCCAACGTGTCCAGGTGCTCGACCACGGCGGGGGCCGCGCCCTCGGCCGGCAGGACCAGCGCCGTCACGAGCTGACGCCGCGCCCAGACCCGGTCCACCTCCACGATGGCCGGCGGCTCCACGGTCGTGCCCGCGATCGCCAGGGGGCGCGCTATCCACGGCTCCTCGGGCTCGCCCAGCACTAGCAGCTGGCGGAACCGCTGGAGGTCGGTCCAGTACTCGCCGCCATACACCGTGTGGGTCAGGTGGAACGCCGGCTCGTCGCGGACCGCGAAGATCCGCGGCTGGAGCGCCGCCATTACCGTGTCGGAGACCTCCGCCCAGAGCGCTGAATCCGCGACCACGATGACGCTGTTCACGTCCCCCATGGCCGGCCGGGAGGAGTCCGCACAGGCCGTGGCCGCGAGCAGCAGGACAGGGAGGCCCTTCCGTAGCGAAATCATTGCGTGACAATGGGTTACGTAGGGTGGCGTACATCCGACATTGAAAGGTAACCGGAGCGTCGACGGATCGCCAGTAAGATCCGCCGGTGGCCCGCCGCGAACCGGGACCCGGGAACTGCCAGCGATCGTCGGTGCGAAGGCAGGATCCCGAATGCGGCCGGGAATACGCCCGGGAATGCGGCCGGGAATGCCCCGGGGACAGCGGCCGGGGATGCGCCCGGGACAGCGGCCGGGGGTTTGCGTCGGGCTCACGGCGAATGATACTCTGGCCGTCCACGTCTGCTGCCTCTTGGGAATCCAGATGGCGAACCTGCCCCATGCCATGGACCTGATCCCGGACCTCCTGGCCCGTCGCCGGGAGGTGGGGCGGATGCTGGTCGCGCTGGATTTCGACGGCACGCTGTCGCCGATCGTGGCGCGGCCGGAGGAGGCGGCGCTGCTGGCGGAGATGGAGGCGCCGCTGCGTCGTCTGGTGGA
>CAYMLW010000008.1:0-30412 GCA_964391035.1 uncultured Gemmatimonadaceae bacterium | reverse complement strand
AGTCCGCCGATCATTGTCCCTGTTCCGCCCACGCCAAATGATGGCGATGATGATGGTCATCGCTACGGACCCCGAGGGCCGGGTCGTCTACTGGAACGACGCCGCTCGCGCCCTCTACGGCTGGACCGCCGACGAGGTCCTGGGCCGCCCCATCGTCGACATCACTCCGACCGTCGATCGGCGGGACCAGGCCGGGCACATCATGGCGGCACTCAGGCGCGGCGAGCCCTGGTCCGGCCAGTTCCTCACCCGCCATCGGGACGGCCGCCGGTTTCCGGTCATGGTGACCGACACGCCGATCGTCGACGACGAGGGCGAGCTGGTGGCGATCGTCGGGGTCAGCCGGGACGCGAGTCAGGCCTGGCAGGCGGAGTCGGCGCTGCGGGAGACGGGCGATCGTCTGTCGCTGGTGCGCAGGGCCGCTCGGGCGGTCATCTGGGAGTACGGCCCGGAGACCGACCGCGTGCGCTGGAGCGACGCCCTGTGCGACCTGCTCGGCTACGCTCCCGACGAGGTGGAACCGACCCTCGAGTGGTGGCACTCGCGGATCCACCCGGACGACCGGCCCCGCCTCGAGCAGCGCTGGCGCCTCCTGCTCGATGGCACCCTCCGGTCCTGGGCCGAGGAGTACCGGCTCCTGCGTGGCGATGCCACCTACGCCGCCATCTCGGATCGGGCCTACGCTTCCCGCGGCGAGGACGGCGCCGTCCGGATCGCCGGCGCCATCCAGGATCTCACCGATCGCCGCCGGCTTCAGGACGAGCGCCGGCTCCTGGCCCAGGCCAGCATGATCCTCGACCTCTCCCTGGACTACGAGGCGACGCTCCCGACCCTCGCCCGCCTCATCACCAACGTCGTCGCCGACCTCTGCGTCATCCGGGTCCTCCCCCGCGGCCCCCAGCCCGGGTTCACGACCAGCGCACACGACGACCCGGCGAACCACGCCCGGCTCGCCAGGATAGTGGACGAGCTCGGCCCCGAGCCCCCCGATGACTCCGTGGCCGCCCGGGTCCTGGCCAGCGCCGAGTCCGCGTTCCTCGTCCACAGCGATCGCCACGACGACGGGTCCCGGGACCCGCTCCGGGAGCTGGTCCGGGACTTCGACCTGACCTCCGCCATCGTCCTCCCGCTCCGGGCCCGATCCCACGTCCAGGGCTACATGCTCCTCGGCCGCACCGGGCGGAGGGCCCGATTCCAGCCCGACGACCAGCGGGTGGCCGACGAGCTGGCGCGCCGGATCGGGATGGCCGTGGACCACGCCCGGCTCTACCACTCCGAGCAGCTGGCCCGCCGGGCCAAGGACGATTTCCTCGCCATTGTCAGCCACGAGCTGCGCACGCCGCTGACGGCCATCCTGGGCTATTCCGATCTGCTGGCGGCGGAGATCTCGGGTCCACTCAACGACAAGCAGCACAAGCAGATCCAGCGGATCCACGCGGGCACGAACCGCCTGCACGGGATCCTCGAGAGCATCCTGGCCTATGTCCGGCTGGAGTCGGGCCAGGACGAGCCGCGCATGGAGCCCATCGCGCCGAGCCAGGTCCTCGAGCGGGTCCGGGACATCATCGAGCCTCGGGCCCTCGACCGCGGCGTCGCCTTCCGCATCGAGACCAGCGGCCTGCCCCCGCGCATGGTCACCGATCCCGACTCGCTCCTCCAGATTCTCCTGGCCCTGGTGACCAATGCCCTCAAGTTCACCCGCGAGGGCGAGGTGGTCGTCCACGTCGAGCGGGCGGACGATCACCTGGTCATCGATATCCGCGACTCGGGGCCGGGCATCCCCATCGACGTACAGCCCTACGTCTTCAGCCCGTTCTGGCAGGCCGAGCAGTCGACCACCCGGCGGGCCGGCGGGGCGGGGCTCGGGCTCAGCGTGGCCCGACGGCTCGCCCGCCTCCTCGACGGCGACGTCACCATCGCCACCAGCTCGCCGCAGGGCACCACCTTCCGGTTCCGGACACCGATCATCGACGCGCCTTGACCCTCACCCGGTGGTCCTCGGTTCCCGTGGCCTCTATCTTGATGTGCTCTCCAGCGGGCCACGCGGGAACACACAGGCGCGCACAGGTGTTGTGGCCCTGACGGAGCACCGAACCGCAGCAATCAGGCAGCCGTGAGCGACACGCAGAAGAACCGGGTCTTCGACTCCTACAACGCGGGCTACGCCCAGGAGGTCTACGAGGCGTACATCCGTGACCCCTCCTCCGTGGACGGCCGCTGGCGGGGCGTCTTCGGCCTGGACCCCGCCGAGTCGGGGTTGATCCCGGTCGGCCAGGTCGGCGCGCCGTCCAGGGCCCAGCTCCGGGCGGCCATGGCCGCGGCCGAGCTCGTCGACGCCTACCGGCTGCACGGCCACACGGCCGCCGGCCTCGACCCCCTCGGCGGCGATCCCCGCAGCCACCCCATGCTCTCCCTCGAGTTCCACGGGATCCGCTCCGACGACCTCGGCACGATCCCGGCGTCGCTCCTCGACCTCGGCGATCCGGGCACGAGCATGCAGGAGGTCATGAGCTGGCTCGAGGCCACGTACACGAGCACCATCGGGTACGAGTTCGAGCACCTCGAGGACCCGACCCGGCGGGAATGGCTGCGGCGCCGCATCGAGGGCGGGTCCCATCGCCGCGACCTGACCGTCGAGGAGAAGAAGCGCCTCCTGAGTCGCCTGACCGAGGTCACGGCTCTCGAACAGTTCCTCCACCGGGCATACCTCGGCCAGAAGCGGTTCTCCATCGAGGGGACCGACATGCTCGTCCCCATCCTCGACCTCGCCATCGAGCGGGCGGCCTCCGCGGGCGCCCGCCAGGTGGTCCTCGGCATGGCCCACCGCGGACGCCTCAATGTCCTGGCCCACGTTCTGGGCCGCCCCTACGAGAAGATCCTGGCGGAGTTCGAGGGCAAGCAGCTGGGCTCCGGGACCGGCGATGTGAAGTACCACCTCGGCGAAGAGGGCACCTACGCCACGGTCTCCGGCCAGCCGCTGACGGTGACCATGGCCCCGAACCCGAGCCACCTCGAGTTCGTGAACCCGGTGGTGGAAGGGATCGCACGGGCCAAGCAGACCGACCGCGGCGGCCGCGAGCTGACTCAGGACGTGCTCCGCGTCCTCCCCATCGTGATGCACGGCGACGCCGCGTTCGCCGGCCAGGGCATCGTCGCCGAGACCCTGAACCTGGCCCGGCTCACCGGCTACGAGACCGGCGGTACCCTCCACATCATCGTCAACAACCAGATCGGCTTCACCACCGACCCGGACGAGGGCCGGTCCACCAACTACGCCAGTGACCTGGCCCGGGGCTTCGACATCCCCGTCCTGCACGTCAACGCCGACGACCCCGAGGCGTGCCTCGCAGTCGTCCGCCTCGCCATGGAGTACCGCACCGAGTTCCGCGCCGACGTGCTCATCGACCTCGTCGGCTACCGGCGCTACGGCCACAACGAGGGTGACGAGCCCGCGTACACGCAGCCGCGCATGTACGCGCGCGTGGAAGACCACCCCACGGTCCGGGCCCTCTGGGCCGACCGGCTGGTCGACGACGGCACCGTCACCCGCGACGAGGTGGACGCGATCTGGCAGAACCGCTACGACAGGCTCACCGAGATCCAGCGGAGCGTGAAGGAGAGCACCGCCGAGGACCGCGTGGAGGCCACCCCGCCCGTCGAGCCGCCCACCCTCGAGGGGCCCGTGTCCACCGCCGTCGAGGAGGACCGGCTCCTGTCGCTGGACGCCCAGCTGCACCAGTGGCCGGACGACTTCGCGGTCCACCCCAAACTCGAGCGACAGCTCCGGAAACGAGCCGAGGCCCTCGGCTCCGGCACGGGCATCGACTGGGCGCACGGCGAGTCGCTAGCCTATGCCAGCCTGCTCGCCGAGGAAACCCCGATCCGGCTGTCCGGCCAGGACGCCATCCGGGGCACCTTCAGCCAGCGGCACCTCGCTCTCCACGACGTCGAGGACGGAGCTGTCCACATCCCGCTCCAGCACATCGACGAGGCCACGGCGCCCTTCGAAGTCTACAACAGCCCCCTCTCCGAGGCCGGCGTCCTCGGCTTCGAGTACGGCTACAGCACCGCCGCGCGGGAGTCCCTCGTCCTCTGGGAGGCCCAGTTCGGCGACTTCGTCAACAGCGCCGAGGTCATCCTCGACCAGTTCCTTGCCGCCGGTCGCACCAAGTGGGGCCAGGAGAGTCGGCTCGTCCTCCTCCTGCCCCACGGCTACGAGGGCCAGGGACCCGAACACTCCAGCGCCCGCATCGAACGGTTCCTCCAGCTCGCCGCCGAGGACAACATCCGCGTCGCCAACTGCACCACGCCCGCGCAGTACTTCCACCTGCTCCGGCGCCAGGCGACGCTCGACCAGGTCCGGCCCCTCGTGGTCTTCACCCCCAAGAGCCTGCTCCGGCACCCCCGGGCCACGTCCGCGCTCCCGGCCTTCACCGAGGACACCTTCCGGCTCGTCCTGGATGACCCGGAGGCCGCGGACCGGGCCGGGGCCGTCCGCCGGGTCGTCCTCTGCTCCGGAAAGGTCTACTACGACCTGACCGCCGGCGACGTCCGCGCGGACTCCGATGACGTCGCCGTCGTCCGGGTCGAGCAGCTCTATCCGCTACCGGAAGGCGACCTCCGCGCGGTCCTGGACCGCTATCCGAATCGCCAGGAGATCATCTGGGTCCAGGAGGAGCCCGCCAACATGGGCGCCTGGAGCTACATGCGGCCCTGGCTCGAAGAGCTCGCCGGCGACGCCCGCGTCGGCTACGTCGGCCGACCGGAGCGCGCCAGCCCGGCCGAGGGATACAAGAAGGCACACGAGGAGCAGCAGAGTCGGATCGTGGCCGATGCCTTCCGGGTCGGCGAGAACGCCGCCGTGCCCCGGGCCAGCACCGCCGTCGAGGACGGGGGCGGCTCCGGATCCCCCGACGACTGAGACCCACCCGACACCACCGGGAGGACCCCCGGTCGCGCGGCCTCGCGATCACCCGTGCGAGGGTGCCCGGCCGGTCAGGCCGCCTTGAGATCCGTCATGCGGGCCCTCAGTCGACCCAGTGCCCGCTTCCGGAGCTGGGAGACCCGGGACTCCGAAACACCGAGCCGCCGGGCGATCTCCCGCAGCGGCCGGCCCTCCAGGTCGTATAGCCGCACGATCCGGCGCTCCCGGTCCGGCAGCTTCGCCAGCTCGCGATGCAGCCGCTCCAGCTCCGCCTGCCGCGACAGCCGCTCCTCCACCTCCGGACCGGACCGGGACTGGGCGCCCGCGACCTCGGTCAGCGCCACCCGCCGGCTCCGGTCCACATCCCATTTCCAACGCCACAGCGTCTTCGGGTCCACGCCCAGGACGTCCGCCACGTCCTGATGCCGTGGCAGCCGGTTCAGGGACACGGCCAGACGCTCCCCGGCCTCCGCCAGACGGCGCTCCTTCCGGCGCACCGACCGGGGCGCCACGTCCTGACGTCGGAGCTCGTCCAGCATCGAACCCTGGACACGACGCGCCGCGAACGTGCTGAACCGGTAGCCTCGCTCCGGGTCGTACGACGACACCGCGTCCAGCAGACCCAGGGTGCCCGCGCTCACGAGATCGTCCAGCTCCAGCGCCGACCCCGTCTGGCTCTCCAGGCGACGGGCGAAGTGATGGACCAGCGGCAGGTGTCGCTCCGCCAGCCGGTTCCGGGCCGACACGTCGCCCCGCCCACAGGCCCGCCACTCGCGCCGCTCCGCCTCCGTCATCGCTCCCCTCGGGCTCCCATCGTCGTGGTCCCACGCTGCTCCCGCTGAGTACGGGAGACATCGACATCGCCCGCCCCACGACACGGCATGGCACGGTCCGTACCGACGGCCGCGATTCGACCGTGCCCTCGTATCTGCATGCGGAACAACGACTTCTGCTCCCACCGACCCTCCCCTTCCCGTCCCGCACTCGCCCGCGCAGCCCGGAAGAACCTGCCGGTCCGGAAGATACTGCCGGGACGACCCCGGCCACGATCGCCGACCCGACGGCCGGCGAACCCTGAAGGCCCACGCGGGTACCAGCGAATGGACGGCGCCGCGTGCACGGCAGCGGACCGAACACGGACACCGATTCCGGAGAAGTATGGATCATCTCGTGGTGGTACCACACCCGAATCCGATAACACTGGAAGCGCGGTCGATTGACCACAATGCGGTGCCCGAGGGGGCCGTCGGCCTGGGCTACTACTACGACGACCGGTTGATCGCCCGGAGTGTCGTGGCAGTCAATGCGCTGGACACGATCCGGTCGCTGCTCTCCTCACCGGTGTCCGTGGCGCTGGCCGCCCGGGAGGACGGCGACGGGAACATCGATGGCCGGTTCTGCCTGGTCCTGCCCGTCGAGCCCGGTGCAGGATCGGAACACGACCAGGGCGAGGAAGACCACGCGGAGCCATGGAAGTCGAGCGTGCCCGCCCCACCCCCGGAGATCGAGGCCGGGTACGCCGGCACCTCCGCCGACGGGGAGCAGGAAGACGAGCCCCAGTTCGCGCTCCTGCCCATCGGCAACGTGGTGCGGGCCGCCGATGACCGCCACCACCCCGAAGACGTGGCCCACGACGCGAAGGAGATGCTGGAGAACCTGCTCTCCGGCGGCGGCCGCGACGCCGTCCAGAAGGCCATCGACGACCTGCTCAAGAGCATCTAGACTTCTCGGCCTCTCCGGCTTCGCCGTCGCTGGTCGGACGCGGGGCTGCGCCCCGCTGCTCGGCCGCCTCGGCGCTTCGCGACGCGGCTGTGTGGACGCGTCGGCCCTCGGCCTCCGCTGTTCGGGATTCGGCGGCGGACGCGAGCGCCACGCTCACGACGAGCGTGGGCGCCACCGCGCGCCCCGAACAGCGAGCGTCAGCGAGCGGCCGAACAGCGCCACCGCAGGGAGCGCGCCCGAACAGCGAGCGCAGCGAGCGTCCCGCGCGAGGCCGAAGGCCGAGCGCTACACCGCCTCCAGCGCCTGCTCCAGGTCCGCGATAATGTCCTCGGGGTGCTCCACGCCCACGGAGATCCGGATCATGGCCGGCGTGATGCCGATGGCCTCCTGGTGGTCGGGCGGGATGTCGGCGTGGGTCATCGTCCCTGGGTGCTGCATGAGGGTCTCCGTGCCGCCGAGGCTGACCGCGAGCTTCGCGATCCTGAGCGCATTGAGGAGCCGGAACGCCTCCTCTTCCCCGCCATCCACCTCGAAGGAGAAGGTGCCGCCGGGACTCTCGCACTGGCGCCGATAGACCTCGTGCTGCGGGTTCTCCCGGTCCAGGAACCCGAGGTACTGGACGCTGCGCACCTTGGGATGATCCCGGAGGAACTCGGCGATATATCGCGCGTTCTTCATCTGGCTGGTCATGCGCAGCTTGAGGGTCTCGAGGGAGCGCATGAGGAGCCAGCCGGTCCAGGGATCGGCCATGGTGCCGAGGATCGTGCGCATCCCGCCCACGGCGGTGAGGCGCTCCTGGTCGCCCAGCACGGCCCCGGCGATGAGGTCGCTGTGCCCACCGACGTACTTCGTGAGCGAGTACAGGACGAGGTCGGCGCCGTGGTCCAGCGGCCGCTGCCAGAGGGGGCCGAGGAAGGTGTTGTCCACGGCGACGACCGGGCCCTCGCCGTCGTCGTCTTCGATCTTCCTGGCCAGCTCGGCACAGCGCCGGATGTCGACCAGCGCATTGGTCGGGTTCGCCGGCGTCTCCACGAACAGGACCTTGAGCGGCCCGGCCTTGCGGGCCTTCTCCACGGCCTCGTCGAGGGCACCCTCGGCGCCGGCCCTGAACCCGAACCGCTGGATCCCGAACTGGGGCAGGATGTTGAAGAGCAGGAACTCGGTGCCGCCGTAGACGGGCTCGCTGTGGACGATCGCGTCGCCCGGCCGCAGGAACGTCAGAAGCGTCGTCGAGATGGCAGACATGCCGCTGGAGAAGACCAGGGCCGATTCGGCGCCGTCCCACAGCGACAGCCGATCCTCGAGGATCTCCAGATCGGGGTTGTTGATCCGGGAGTAGATGAGCCCCGGCTCCTCGGCGGGCGCCCGCTCCCGGAGCCCGTAGGCCAGCTCGAAGAACGCCTTGCCGTCCTCCGCGCTCTTGAAGACGAAGGTGGACGTCTGGAAGATCGGGCACTTCACGGACCCTTCCGAGAGCTGCGGGTCGTAGCCGTACCCCATCATCTGGGTCTCGGGCCGGAGCTCCCGGTCGCCGATGCGGTGGTGCCGGTCGTCGTCTCTATCGCTCATTGCCATGCTCCCGTCGATTCGAGGTCGTCCAACCCCCGGAAGCCTAGCATCATCGGGGTCCCCGAGCGAGGTCCGGCAGAGGGGCCGGGGGGGCGGAGGTCGGCAGAAGGGCTTGGCCCCGAGCTCCATCGGGGTCGCTCCCGCTGACCGGGCACAATCCCGATAGCGCCGCGACCCGCGACCCGCGACCCGCGACCCGTGATCCGTGATCCGCGACCCGTGACCCGTGACCCGTGATCCGTGATCCGTGACCCGTGACCCGCGACCCGTGACCCGGCGACCCGGCGACCCCCCGGCCCGCCCCCGCCGGCTTGCGACCCGCGGCACGTCTCCCGACCTTCGACGCCATGGACGACGGCGATCGCTATCTCGACATCTTCCGACGCGCCCACGCCGATCATCCGGCGTGCCTGGCGGACACGTGGCTCACGGAGCCCTGCCGGCTCGAGGACGGCACCGAGGCGGATCGGCCCCTGGTCTGGTCCCGGCGGAACGGTCCCTGGACCCGCCACGACGTGCTTTTCGTCGGCGCGGCCCCGGGCAATGCCGGGGGGATGGGAAGCGGGAGCATGGGCGCCCACGGCACCCGGATCCCGTTCGGCGGCGACATCGCCGGAGCCAACCTCGACGTGCTCCTATCGAGCGCGGGCCTCGACCGCAACCAGACCTTCATCATCGCCGCCCTCAACCAGCTCCCCGAGCGGGGGGGCGGGGAACCTCGCGTGGCCGAGCTCCGTGAGCCGGTGGGTGAGATCCCGTCGAGCGTGCATCTGCTCCGGGAGACCATTCTGGCCGTCACTCCGCGGCTGATCGTGGCGCTGGGGAACGTGGCCCTCCGCAGCACGGTGGCGGCGGCCCGGCTCGAGTCCAGGAAGCGGCTTACCCTGCCGGGCCTCGAGCGACTCGAAGCGGCCGGCCTGGCCCGGGGCGAGGCCCGACCCTGGCCCCGGGACTTCGAGCCGGACGATGCGTTCCGGGCGGCGTGGGCGGCCGTCGCCGCGGAGGAGTCCGCCGCGGAGCCGTCGGGCCCGGAGGAGCCTGGCCCGGGGGAACCTGGCCCGGGGGAGCCTGGCCCGGGAGAGGTGGCCGCGCGGAGGACACGGTGGGACGGGCCCGGAACGCCCCCCGCGGCCCCCGCGCCCCACCTCCTCTGGCTGCTGCACCCGAGCGCCCAGAACATGAGTCCCCATGCCGGCGTCGACACGGTCTTCCATTCGCGCATGCTGGAAACGGTCGCGGCGCTGCGCCGGGCCATGGTCGAGGTCCTGGGTGGCACGCCTCCCGAACAGCGCCCGCGGCCTCCGGACACCGGGATCTATGCGCTCCCGGAGTGGCGGTCCGTCATCGGCCCGCGGCACGAAGAGCTCGACGCCCTCTGGCGGGAGAAGGGCGTGTAGGGCGGTTGCCCTGATCCGCGGCCCCTTTTACCGTTGGGGCCATGATCTACCCCAAGCGTCGTGTCCCGTTGAGGAGCCGGATCCCCACGGTCAGGGTGACCGTCGGGACCGACGAAGGTGAGCTCACCTTCCGGGCCCGGTGGAATCGACGCCCCATCGACCTTCAGCGCCGCATCCTCTTCCTGATGCGACAGGGCAAGACCATCTTCCTGGAGGACGAGTGGGGCCACGGCGTCTGTCTGCGCCCCGAGTGCGTGTGGAGCGCTAGTGTCGACGCGCGTCGGGAGTCGCGGGAGTCGTCGCCCCGGGCGTGGAATCGGGGACGGTGAAGATCACCGGGATCCGGACGAAGACCCGCACGGCCCGCTCCGAGTTGCGGGCGGGCCGGAACCGCATTCTGTCGGAGACCGTGAGGGCGATGGAGTCGAGCGTCGCCTGACCCGAGGACTCGGCCACCTCGCTGCGCACCACCTGCCCGCGCTCGTCCAGCCATATCAGCAGCACGGTCTCGCCGCCGACCCGGTCCCTGGCGAGGGACGGCGGGTAGAGGGACCGCAGCAGCCGTGTCAGCTCGTCGGAGTTGAGGAGCGCCGGCAGCGTGTGCCGGACCTGGAACGGCTCGAAGTCGGCCAGCGCGTCCACGGCCGGCCCGGGTCGGGCCCGGAGCGTGATGTCCAGGCGAACCGTCCGGTCGTCGGGGACGAAGACGGCGAGCTCGAGGGAGTCGTGCCCGGGGTGTACGACCCGGAGGTCCCACTCCCCCCGGTCGAGCCCGGCCAGCCGGTACATGCCACGCTCATCGGTCCAGTCCGACACCGAGCCGCCCACCGCCTCGACCCGGGCATACGCCAGCGGCGCATCGCCGTCGGACGTAGTGACCGTACCGGTCACCTCCGCGGACTGGGCCGTCGCCGCACCCGTCAGGAGCAGCGAGATCAGCAGGGTCGGCCCGGGTATCCGGATCATCGCCAGATCAGGCTGCTCCCGACCGTGTCCCCGGCGACGTGGGCGCGTATGGCGCCGTCCTCGGCCTCGGCGTACAGCCGGCCGTCCACCTCGAGGCGGGCCACGCCCTCGACCGGGAAGATCACCAGCAGCTCACCGCCCACGCCGTCGCTGACCGTGATCCGGCCCGGTCCGGTCCGGAAGATCGGGTCCCGCTCGGGTCCGGCCATGGACACGTCGACCCGGTCGCCGGTGGGCGACACCAGGCGGATCACCGTCCCGTTCAGCTCAGAGAGCGATACCGTCACCGACTCCGTGACCGGGATGCGCACGCCCGCGGGCGACGGAGCGGGCGCCTCCGCCACCGGCATCGCCAGGGCCGGGGTGGGCTCGGCCGCCGACTCCTCCGTCTCGGCCCCGCCGCCGACCGTCTCGACGATCCACTCCCGCACCGGGGACCCCGGCACCGCGGCCGCCGCCGTCGCGGCGAGGGCGAGTACGAGCATGGCCGCCCTCACGAACGCCGACGCGCCCGTCGTGGCGTGGGCCGCGATGCGCCCCTCCGTCGGCCCCGACTCGACGTCGATCAGCGAGATCGCCCGGGAGAAGAGGGCATGCGCGTGAAGCAGCTCCTGGTGCGTCGCCCGACAGGCGTCGCAGACCAGCAGATGCTCGGCCAGCTCCCCGCGCTCGGCCGTGCTCAGCTCGTCGTCCAGGAACGCCTGGAGCGTCCCTTCATCCGGATGCGTCATGTATCGTCTCTTCCGCACTCAAGGCGGTGTATGCTTTCTCGAAACGCCGGGCCGCCCTCGCCAGCAACGTTCCCACCGATCCCGGTGCAACGTCCACGGTCCGGGCGATCTCCGCGTACTTGAATCCTTCTTCCCTCATCAACAGCATGGCCCGGTCGCGCTCTGCCAGCTCTTCGAGCGCCTCGCGGACCCGGGCGATCCGCTCCCTCCTCGCCACCGAGATGTCGGGCGAGTCCGGCGCGTCCGGCGTCGGTACACGAGGCCGTAACCTCCTGTGCCGCTTCGCCTTGCGGGCGCGGTCCCGGATCAGGTTGGTCGATACCGTGAACAGCCACGGCCGCACCTCGTTCTCGGGCAGCGATTGACTCGTCAGACGGACGAACGCCTCCTGTGCCGCGTCCTCGGCCGCGTCCGCGTCCCCCGTCAACCGACGGAGGTAGCGGAACAGTGCCGGATACAGTTCATCGAAGAGCCGATCGTAGTTCATTCAACTACGCCGACCCGTCCGAACCTAGAACGTGCCATCGCCCCCTCTTGTGACGGCTGGAGACCCGGCCCCGATCCCCCCGGGCCCGGGCGGTCGGTCACCGCGCTTCGATCGGAATGCGGACCCGGGTGCTCTGCCACTCGAGAGCGGCGCCGGAGCCGTCTTCGAGCGGCCGGATCGTGAGCAGCTCGATCCGCTCCTCGATGGACTCGGCCGTCACGTCCGCCCGGCCGACCTCCTGGGCCCGGACGTCGTCGGTGTAGTTCGACTCGTGGCCCCACTGGGACGTGGACCGATTCACGATCAGCGTCCACGTATCACCCTCGCGCGGCACGGTGTACAGCGAGTACGACCCCGGCTCCACCTCCATCCCGGCAATGGTCGCGGGCACGTTCAGATGGATCGTGGTCGGCTCGTTCGCACCCGTGCGCCAGAGCGTGTCGTAGGGGACCGCAGCACCGCCGAGCATCGTCCGACCCTTCAGCGCCGGCCGCCCGTAGCAGATCTTTGCGACGCCTTCGCCCAGCTCGATCGTGGCCGAGTCGTACGGGCTCGGGCGGCCCTCGACGGGCATGCGCTCCGACGGCGCGCAGGCCGGCGCCACCAGCACGGACTGCTCCGGCTCCTCCCCCGCCATCCCCTCGGACTGGCCTGCGTCCCCACTACACGCGCCGAGGCCCGCCACGAGCCCCAGCGCGATGATCCAGCGTCCGCTCTTCATCTCGTCCTCCGTCTCACCGGTAGTAGGTGATGCCCATCGCGTCTCGCACCCGCTCCATCGTTTCCTTCGCCACCGCCCGCATGGCCCGATTGCCCTGGTCCAGGATCTCCTCGACCAGGCCGTCACGGCCCGCGAACTCGGACCGGCGCTCCCGGATCGGGGCCAGGAACGCGTTCAGGGCACGGGCCAGCTTCTTCTTCACCTCGACGTCACCCACGGCTCCGTTCCGGTACCGGGCCTTGAGGTCGTCGACCTCGTCCGTGTCCGGGTTGAACAGGTCGTGGTAGATGAACACGGGGTTCCCCTCCACCCGGCCCGGGATGTCGGCCCGGACCCGGTTCGGGTCCGTGAACATCTTCATCACCTGGCCGTTCACGGTGTCCGCGTCGTCGCTCAGGAGGATGGCGTTGCCGAGGGACTTCGACATCTTGTTCTGCCCGTCGATCCCTGGCAACACCGTGTCGCCCGCGATCATCGGCTCCGGTTCCGGGAAGACGTCGCCGTACAGGAAATTGAAGCGCCGGGCGATCTCACGCGTGATCTCCACGTGCGACAGATTGTCCTTGCCGACCGGCACCACATGGGCGCGCGGCAACAGGATATCGGCCGCCTGGAGGACGGGGTACCCGACGAGGCCGAAGGGGAGGACGTCCAGTTCGGCGGCCTGGGCCATGTCCTTTATGGTCGGCAGCCGTTCCAGCCGCGGGAGGGTGACGAGCATCTCGAATATGAGATTGAGCTCCGCCGTCTGCGGCACCGCCGACTGCACGAAGATGGTGCTGCGCTCGGGGTCGATCCCGAGGGCCAGGTAATCCAGGACCATCTCGTGGATCATCCCGGGCACCTCGGCCACCCGTTCCCGCTCCGGGCGGGTCGTCAGCGTATGAAGGTCCGCGATGATGAAGTAGCAGTCCATCTCGGACTGCAGCCGGACCCGGTTCTGAATGCTCCCCACCCAGTGGCCCA
The DNA here is from genome assembly GCA_964391035.1 of uncultured Gemmatimonadaceae bacterium. Classification (GTDB taxonomy): domain Bacteria; phylum Gemmatimonadota; class Gemmatimonadetes; order Longimicrobiales; family RSA9; genus JAWVYT01. The sequence continues at coordinate 16,929 of CAYMLW010000008.1, read as the reverse complement.
GGTGCAGTCGCCCCGTGGGCCGGTCCCCCGTGAGGACCCTCTTCTCGTCCGCCATCTATCGATTCAGTCCTTGTGTTTGTTCGTGTCCATCTCGATCGGCGTCGCTTCGTTCAGCAGCGCGCCCAGCTCCTCCTCCCGCAGGTGCGGGAAGCGGGACGCCGCAACCAGCGCTTCCCGCTCCGGCGAAGCCGAGCCCTGCCGGTAGAAGTGGACGGCCAGGATCCGGGCCGTGCCCCGGTCCCCCGTGCCGTACGCGCCGACGCCGGCCGGACGCCCGATCCACCCCACCCCGTCCGTCTCGAAGGCTCGGTCCTCGCTCTCCCAGCGAGGCGTGCCCTCGGCTTCCGGGCTCCGCGTCGGCCGCGGGCTCCGCATCAGGTCCCGCACGGGGACCGGCCCTCCGCCCTCGTCCCTGCCTTCGTCGGTCATTGTGGACTGCCCCGATCGCCCCCGAAATAGTCCACCCAGAGCGCCTCGTCCTCGCGGACGCGGAGCCGGCGCAGTCGCGCGCCCTCCGGCAGCCGCTCGACGATTCGGGACCAGCCCCAGGCGGCGAGGTTCTCGCAGGTCGGGACCCGACCACCCGGCCCGAACTCCGCCACCGCATGGTTCAGATGCCGGTGTTCCAGCGGCGCCACCACGGCCTCGGCCAGCGCCGCGTCCAGCGCACCCAGATCCACGCTGAACCCGGTCTCGGGATCGATCGGCCCTTCTACCGTCGCCTCGACGACGTAGTTGTGGCCGTGCCCGTGCGGGTTCGCGCACGCGCCGAAGACCGCCCGATTACGTTCCTCGGACCAGTCGTCCCGCCAGTAGCGGTGGGCGGCCGCAAACGTCACCCGCCGCGTCAGATAGGCCAAGCTCATCGCCCGGAACCTAGAGAGCGGGGGGTTCAGCGTAAAGCCTGGCGGCGGCGCTGGCACGGCCGGAGACCGGCCCCGGGGGCCACGCGGCGCGGAAATTGCCACCCCGACCCCACGGCAGCCCGGACCGTTCGAAGGTGCTGTCGTACGCATCAGTAGCACTACACGGCACGATGTCGCGGATTCAGCCGCCCAGCACAGATGGCCCGTCCTCTCAGCCCACGATCCTTCTCGCCGAGGATCACGGCGACAGCCGCGAGGCCCTGAGCGCCCTCCTCGAGGCGTTCGGCTACGTGGTCGTGCCCGCCGTGAATGGCCGGGAGGCGGTGGATCTGGCCCGGGCCGCCGATCCCGACCTGATCCTCATGGACATCATGATGCCCGAGCTCGACGGGTTCGAGGCGACCCGGCGACTCCGGAACTTTCCCGAAACCAGCCACATCCCCATCATCACGCTGACCGCCATGGCGGGGGCCCGCTCGCTGGCGCTGGACGCAGGCGCCGATGACTTCCTGCCCAAGCCGGTGGACTCGGGCTCCCTGCTCCAGAAGGTCCGGACCTATCTGAACGAGTGAGATGACCGAACCGTGGGAATACGGCGACGCCGCCGCCGAGACACCGTCGTTCCCGTGGCCTCCGGGCGAGAGCGACTCCATCGCCGCCCGGTTCGGGGAGACCTGGCGATCGGCCACTTTCGACCCGGCCGCCTTCTTCCGGCGCGTTCCCCGCGACGAGGGCACCGGCGCCGCTGTCCTCTACTACCTGGTCATCGGCGTGCTGGTGGCGGGCGCGGCCCTCTTCTGGGAATCCCTCGCCCTCCATTCCGGCACCCGCGGCGACCTGGCCGCCGAGCTCGGCATCCAGCCGATGAACCCGGCCGTGGGCTTCCTCCTCACTCCGGCCATCCTTCTCGGCATGCTCTTCGTCGCGGCCGCCGTCACCCACATGCTCCTCAGCCTCTTCGACGGCGTCCGCCACGGCTTCGGCACCACCATCCGGGTCTTCGCCTACGCCTACAGCCCCGGTCTGTTCGGGGTCGTGCCATGGGTCGGCGGACTGGTGGGCTCGATCTGGATGCTGGTCCTCCTGGTCATCGGGCTCCGGGAGGCCCACGAGATCGACGGCTGGAAGGCCGCCCTCGCCATCCTGCTCCCGCTGCTCCTCCTCGCCGGGTTGATGGTCTTCTCGTTCCTGATGCTCATGGCCGCGGGCGCCACGCTGCTGGGGGCGGGGTGAGGGGCAGATCGGGTTCGTGACGTGCGACCCGCCCAACCGGTGAGGCCGGTGGCCGGGAGGACCTAGAGTGTTGATGCTAGAGGTCAGGCGGCGGAGGCGGAGTCCGGGTCCAGCGGCTCGACGAGGTGGGGCTTCAAGGCCCGCAGGACGTCCTCGCCGTAGAACATGCTGATGTACTTGGCCTGGACGGGCGTGATCCGTCGCACGGCCCAAACCAGCTCGACGTGGTTCGGCTCCTTCGGCTTGCTCAGGAGCTTCATCCCGACCTCCCGCGGGAGCCGGTTGCCCTTCCGGTTGTTGCAGGGCGAACACGCCGCGACAACGTTGCCCCAGTCGTTGCCGCCGCCGCGGGAGACGGGGATGATGTGGTCGCGGGTCAGGAACTCCCGTCCCCTCAGCTCCGACCGGTGCCGGCCGCAGTACTGGCAGCTGTAGCCGTCCCGGGCGAAGAGGAAGGTGTTGGTCACCTGGCGCCGGAATTTCCGCGGGACGTGGACGTAGCGCACCAGCCGGATCACGACGGGACACGGCATGGCCCGATGCTCGGACCGGAACCACCGCCGCTCGTCGACCTCGAGGATCTCGGCCTTCTTGTCGATGACGAGGCGGAGGGCCCGGCGGACCGACACGATGGTCAGGGGCTCGAACGAGGCGTTCAGGGCCAGACAACCCATGGTCGTGATTCCCATCTCCTGCCACGAGGACCGGTGCACGCTTCGACGCGCTGGTAGCGACGACGTGAGCGACGGATTCGTGCTCCTGTAGTCTACTTCGTACGTCAGAGAAGCGCTACGGGGTCACGGTCCACCGTGACACGGATGTTGCCGCTCCCGGTCCCGTGCTCGGTGTAGAGGGCCCGGCAGGCCGCGCCCAGCGCCCGGGCGCTCCGGCTCCGCAGCAGGAAGTGCCACCGCCACCGCTCCCGGATCTTATCGATGGCACACGGCGCCGGGCCCAGCAGGGACACCGGCGCCTGCATTCTGCGCAACGTCCGGCCGGTCCACGCCGCCAGCGATTCCGCCGCCTCCTGGACCCTGACCTCGTCCGACCCGCTCACGACGACATTGGCGAGCCGCGTATGCGGCGGGTAGTCCGGTCCGCGGCGCTCCTCCATCTCCCGGGCGGCGAACCCCAGATAGTCGTGCTCGAGGGCGCGCTGCACCACGTAGTGGTACGGCAGCGCCGTCTGGACGAGCACCTCGCCCGGCCGTTCGCCTCGGCCCGCGCGCCCTGCCACCTGGGTCAGCAGTTGGAACGTCCGCTCGCCGGCCCGGAAGTCCGGCAGGTTCATGCCCACATCGGCGTTGATCACGCCCACCAGGGTGACCGACGGGAAGTCGAGGCCCTTCGCGATCATCTGCGTGCCCAGGAGAATGTCGACCTCCCGGCGCTCGACCCGTCCCAGGATCTCGTGGTGCGCCCACTTCCCCGACGTCGTGTCCACGTCCATCCGGGCGACCCGCGCGGCCGGGAAGGTCTCGGTCACGATCCGCTCGACCTGCTCGGTGCCGAGACCCCGGAACGAGAGCTGTTCCGCGCCGCACTCCTCGCAGCGCGATGGCGTCCGCTCCTCGTGGAAGCAGTAGTGGCAGATCAGGCGCCTGCGGGTCCGGTGGTAGGTCAGCGACACGTTGCACCGCCGGCACTGCCAGACATGGCCGCAGTCCCGACACTGGACGAAGCTTGCGTACCCCCGGCGATTCAGCAGCAGGATGGTCTGCTCCTCCCGCTCCAGCCGGCCCGCGATGGCCGTCACGAGGGGGGTCGTGAGCACTCGGGAGCCGCTCCGTGGGGCAGTCCGCAGGTCCACGACCTCGACCGCGGGCAGCGGCCGCCCCTCCACCCGTTCCGGCAGCTCCAGCAGCCGGAACTTGCCGCGCTGGGCGTTGGCCCAGCTCTCCAGCGCCGGCGTCGCGCTGCCCAGCACGCAGACTCCCTCGACCATCCGCGCCCGGACAATGGCCACCTCCCGGGCGTGATAGCGCGGCGCTTCACCCTGCTTGTAGCTGCCCTCGTGCTCCTCGTCCACCACGAGGGCGCCCAGGTCCCGGACCGGCGCGAACACCGCCGACCTCGCCCCCACCGCGATGCGCCGCTCCCCGGACCGCAGCATCCGCCACGCGTCGTAGCGCTCCCCCTCCGAGAGGGCGGAGTGGAGGACGGCCACATCGTCGCCGAAACGGCTCCGGAACCGGTCGACCGTCTGCGGCGTGAGGGCGATCTCCGGAACCAGGACGATGGCCCCACGCCCCTGCCGCCCGACCACCTCACGGAGCAGCTCGACGTAGACCCGGGTCTTCCCGGAGCCAGTCACACCTCGCAGCAGGAAGGTCCCGCCGTCGCCGGCCGCGGCGTCCAGAAGGGGGTCGAGCGCCGCCCTCTGGGCCGGGGTGAGCGGCGGCAGCGGTCCCGTCGTCGGCGGCGTATCGGCGAAGGGGTCCCGGTCGACCACCTCTTCCCGGATCTCGGCCACCTCCCGCTCGACCAGCCCGTTGATCACGGCGTAGGAGAAACCCTGTTCCACCACCTGCGGCACGGGCACGCCGGCGCCGGCCGCCTCGACCCACTCGAAACACTCGCGCTGGCGGTACGCCCGGCCGAAGACCTCGTCGCGGAGCGTAAGGCTGGCCAGCTCCCGGGTCAGCCAGAGCACGCGCTGGGTCTTGGCGGGATCGGTGTTGGCCGCGGCCAGCGGGTTCGGGAGCGCGGTCCGGAGCACCAGCCCGAGGGACGAGACGTAGTAGTCGGCCACCCACCGGGCGAGGCCGAGGAGGTGGGCGTCGGCGCTGGGCTCGGACTCGAGAACCCGGAGCACGCTCCGCACCCGGGCGTCCGGCGCCCGCTCCGCCTCGCCGATCACCCAGCCGACGAGGCGGCGGGGGCCGAACGGGACCTGGACCCGCGTACCCGGCTCGACCGGCTCCTCCACCCGGTAGGTGAAGGGGGTGGGCATGGGGAGCGGGAGAGCGACCTCTACGAGCAAGTCAGAGCCGGAGCCTTACGAAGTCGTAGGGAGGCCAGGGGCCGGTCAGGTCGAATGTGAGATCGGGATGCGAGAGGCCCAGGTCGTCGCCTCGCTCCACGAACTCGATCCAGCCCGCCCGATCGACCAGGAACGCCACACTCAGGATCCGGCCCGGACCGCCCGGCAGGGGGATGGCCGCCCGGGCGAACCGGCGGAGCTGCGAGTACAGCCCGATCGCGATCTCTTCGAGGGCCTTGCCGTCCCCGTCGCCGAGGATGTGCAGGCGCAGCTCCCAATGGCCGTCGAGGAAGGCGAGCCCCTCGTCCAGGACGATGTACTGGTCCTCCAGAAACCGGACCACGGCCCGGCGCCCCTGGAACACCAGCCCGAATGGCATGGGCAGCACCGTACTCCGTCGCAGTGTGGCCTCCATCCGACGGTGGTGATCCTGCACCGCGTCCGGATCGAAGCTCGCCAGCTCGTATGGCACCGTCCGGACCAGCGCCTCCAGGTCGCGGTAGCGGACCTTCACCATGGGATCGGTCTCGCCGCCGCTCGAACGCCAGCCCCGCGAGCGAACCACGCCGTACAGGTAGAGCCCCTCGGACTCCCGATCGGCCGGGACCGCCTTCCACGGCGCCTGCGCAGTGGGCTCCGCCTCGCCTTCCATGACCCCTACGGCAGCAGCGTGAAGATCTCGGACTGGGGCTCCGGCGTGGTGACCACGGGCCCGTCCTCCGACATGTACACGTCGATCTCCGTCCGCAGACCGACCTCCCCCGGCACGTAGATCCCCGGCTCGATGCTGAAGCCCACCCCAGGAATCAGTTTCCGGGTCTCGTGGGTCTCCAGATTGTCGATGTTCGGCCCCATCCCGTGCACGTCCTGGTCGATCGAGTGGCCTGTCCGATGGATGAAGTACTCGTCGAAGCCCCGCTCCCGGATCACGTTCCGGGTCACGTCGTCCACCTGCCACCCCTGGATCTCCCGGCCCGCGTCCCACTCCTCGTTCAGGAACGCGACGGCCGCGTCCCGGGCATCCCGGATCGCCTCCCAGTACCGCCGCACGTCCGCCGGGACCTCCGGCCCCAGGTAGCCCATCCACGTCTGGTCCGCGTACACCGCGTCCTCCGATTCCCGCGACCAGAGATCGATCAGCACCACATCGCCCTTCTTCAGCACCGCGCCGCCCGGACCGTTCTCGTAGTGCGGATTCGCCGCGTTGATGCCGTTCGCCACGATGGCGTCCGGGCCCGTCGGCAGCCCTCGATCGGCCAGCTGCGCCAGGAGCCACTGGTGCAGCTCCCCTTCCGTGATCTCGCGACCGGCACCCACCGCCTCGGCGGCCCGCTCGAAGGTGTCCCGGGCCACCGTCGCCAGTGTGGCCGCCGCCCGGTCGTGCGACGCCCGACCCTCCGGCGTCCAGCGCGCGTAGAACTCCGTGATCAGGTCCGCCGACGAGACCAGGTCGGCGCCGGCCTTCCGCAGTAGATCCGCAACCCCGGCCGGGATCATGTCGGCCGCCGGAACCGCGTCATTCTCGACGATCTCCACGGCCACGGTCTTCCCGCCGACCAGCGCCGCCAGTCGCTCGTCCAGGCTCTTCCACGATACGTAAACCTGCTTGTCCCACGGCCAGGCTTCCCACGGTGTACGCTCGATTCCGTGCATCAGCACCGTCGGCGCCCCGTCCGCCGGGATCATCACGAAATACCGACGCGTCAGGTCGCCCACGCCCGTGAGCTTCCCGGCCACCGGATTGCGCGCGTGGAGATCGTAGAGCAGCCAGCCATCGATGCCCTGCTCCGCCAGCCCTCCCTGTATCTCCTCCAGCCGGGACTTCAGCGGACCGAAATCGCTCTTGCTGCTCTTCACCTTCGCCTCCGTATCGTTTCCGTTTCCGGCCGGCCGTGTACCGTGTACCGTGTACCGTGTACCGTGAATGTGCCGGAGCCGACCGAGTGGGTCAATCGAGCGATGCGGGCGACAGACCGGCGAACGCCCGGATCACCTGGACCACGCCGTCAGCCACGCGCGGGGGCACGTACCCACCCTCCAGCAGCGCGACAACCCGGCCGCCGGCATCGTCCGCGGCGAGCTCCATCAGCCGGCGCACCATGCCGTGCAGGTCGCCCGGCTCGAGCTGGAGTCCACCCAGAGGATCGCCGGCCAGACAGTCGAACCCGGCCGACATCAGGACGAGCTCGGGCCCGAACTCCTCAACGGCCGACTGCGCCGCCTCCTCGAAGGTCTCGAGGTAGTGCTCCCGGCCCGAGCCATGGCGGAACGGAACGTTCCGGGTTGTCCCTTCACCCTTCCCCGCTCCCGTTTCTGCCCGTGCCCCGGTGCCCGGATAGTGGCCCGAAAGGTGGAACGAGAGGTAGTACACGCTGGGGTCGTCGTAGAAGACGTCCTGGGTGCCGTTTCCATGGTGCACGTCCCAGTCGACGATCAGGACCCGGTCTACCGCGCATTCGACCTGGGCCCAGCGCACGGCCACCGCCGCGTTGTTGAAGAGGCAGAAGCCCATGGCCCGGTCCGGTGTGGCGTGGTGCCCGGGGGGGCGGGTCAGCGCGAACGCGGTCGTGGCCTGGTCCGTCAGCACCACGCGCATCGCGTGGATCGCGGCACCGGCAGCACCCAGGGCGGCTTCCCACGACGCCCCGGACACGACGGTATCCGGCGTCAGCGACAGCGACTCGCCGGCCTCATCTGCCCGCTCCACGGCGGCCCGGATAGCCTCGACGTGGCCGGCCGTGTGCACGCGCAGGAGGTCCTCCACCGACGCCGACGGCGCCTCCGCCTGCAGCATCTTGTCGATGAGGTCCGGCGTCTGTTGATAGATGCCCTTCACAATGGCCGGGAGCCGGCCCTGGTGCTCCGGGTGGTTCCACCCGGTGTCGTGGAGCGCGCACGCGGGGTGCGAAACGATCGCCGTCGGGAGCGTCATCGCCGCGACGGCCTCATGGCGTGCCGCCCTCGCCGCCGTCGCCGCCCGCGGCCGCCCGCTTCGCCTCGGCCACCATCTCGGCGACATCCGCCAGCAGCGCCGGGGCGTCGTACACGATGCCGTCCTTGATGGTCCAGCGCACGCCTCCCACTCGCCGGACCTCGCCCGCCTCGTCGAGGCGCAGCGTGCCCGTACCGTACAGCACCTTGAAGTCCTCGATGGGGCTCAACGGCACGACGACCAGGTCCGCCAGCGCCCCCGTACGGACGACACCGAAGTCCGCTGTCTCCCCCTTCGGCTCCGTCAGCGTCTCGGCGCCCCACATCGTCGCGCTCCGAACCACCTCCAGCGGATGGAAGCCCGCCTCCTGGAGCAATTCGAGCTCCCGGACATACCCGAAGCCGTAGAGCTTGTAGATGAAGCCGGAGTCGCTCCCGGTCGTCACCGTGCCGCCCCGGTTCTTGTACTCGTTGAGGAAACGCATCCAGATGCGGAAATTGCGCTTCCACTCGACTTCGTCCTGCGTGGTCCAGCTGAACCAGTAGCTGCCGTGGCTGGTGCGGCTCGGCGTGAAGAAGGCGTGCAGCGATGGCAGCGTGTAGGTGTCGTGCCACTCCGCCTCCCTCGCCCGCATAACGTCCCGGCTCGCCTCGTAGATCGTGAGCGTCGGGTCCAGGACGAAGTCCAGCGCCAGCAGCTCCTCCATCACCGCGTTCCACCGCTCGCTCCCCGGCTCGGCCGCCTGTTTCCAGAGCCGGCCCGCCTGACCGAACCTGTCGTATTCGTCGTTGTAGTTGTAGTCATACGGGTAGTCCTGGATCGTGCGGTCGTCGAAAAGCGCCTCCGGCAGCCCGTACCAATGCTCCAGCGAGCCCAGCCCCAGCCGGGCCGCGTCCAGAGCGTCCATCTGCGCCACGCCGAGCTGCTCCAGGTGCGCCTGCGTTCCCATGCCCTGCCGCGTCGCCTCATCGATAAGCGCCGCCATCACCGCAGGCGGATAGCTCACCAGCTTCAGCCCGTCCACCCCTCGACGCGCCGCCCACCGAACGTACTCCCTGGCCTGTTCCGGCGTGTGAACCGGACCCTCGTCCCAACCCATCCCCGGTCGGACGTACACGAAGATCCGCGGCGCCGCGATCTCGTTCCGACGACTCCGCTCCGCTTCCTCCAGCGTCCACTCCACCCCGTTCCCGGAGCCCGGGTCCCGGATCGTCGTCACGCCGTGCGCCAGCCACAGTTTGTGCACGTACTCCGCCGGCGTCCCCTGCGCGCGCCCGCCCTGGTGCGCGTGCAGGTCGACGAACCCTGGAAGCACGTACATCCCGTGGGCGTCCAGCTCCCGCGTCGCGTCCCCCGGCCGGCGGTCCGGGTCGATCGGGATCCCCGGTGTCCCGACCCCGCGCACAGCCACGATCCGGTTGCCCTCGATCACGATGTCCACAGGACCCACCGGCGGCGCCCCCGTCCCGTCGATCACCGTCGCGCCGCGGATGATCAGCCGCTCGAAGGGGCCCTCCCCGACGCCTGTGTCACGAGGCGGGGAATGCTCGACGCCGGTTTGCTGCGCAGCTGCGGGAGTGTTCGGCCCTGGCACGAGCAGAACCGAGGCGAGTACCGAAAGGATCACGCCCACGTGACGACGCATGGCGCTCATGGTGTACGCTCCGAGAGGCGGGTGGACGACTGCGGGAGAGAATGGCCGGCAGTGTCGTCGGTCGCAAGCCTGGTGGGTGTGGATCGGCCTTCGCTGGCCCGGTCTCGACGGGAGTCGCGGTTCAGCCTCCGGGGGCCCGGGTCAGCACGGAGGCGCGGAACAGCCCGGGACACACGGTCTCCCCCCGCCGACCACCATCGCTCGCTGTCTGCAGGAGTTGTTGTCCCGAAGACGTATCCGGTGGGCGTCTTTGGCCATTCCGCCATTGTTCGTTACTGGCAAACATCCCCGTATGCGTACGTTCCCATTCGAAGCGTTCCGGGTCGCTCGCTTCGGCGCCGGCCTGTTCTGCCCGCGCTGCGGAGATCGCCGCGTCTCTTCCTGGGGCCAGTACAACGGCCGCCGCAGATACCGGTGTTCCGGCTGTCTTCGCACGTTCAGCGATTTCACCGAAACGCCCTTCGCATACCTCAAGCGGATCGACTGCTGGCCCCACTACCGGGCCTGTCTCGAGGCGGGCAGCTCAGTGCGTGTCGCGGCGGCCGCCGTCGGCATTCACAAAGACACCGCCTTCCGCTGGCGACACCGCTTCCTGTCGGCCATGCGTCGGATGGCCTCGAGTCATGCCTACGGGGGACGGGCCGCAGATGAAAAGGCTGACGCCGTGGTCGTGCCGCTGAAGGGCCGGATCCAGGTCGGAGATCGCTGGCTGCCTGAATCACTCAAGGGCAGGCGAACCCTTCCGCGTCCGCCACGGCGTTTCGGATACCGGGGCCTTTCGTTTCAGACCGCGGCCGCGTGGATCATGATCGCCGTGGGAGAGCGTGGTGGAATCGTCGCGCGTCATGTCGGACCTTCTCGGCCCCGACCCGACCACCTGGCCCGTTCCCTCGCCCCGCTGCTCACCGGTCGCCGGACGCTGGTCAGCAGAGATGGACCGTACGGGGCTGCAGCGACCATGGCCGTTCGACACGGTCACGATCATCTACACGTCCATTTCCGGAGCAGTGACCCCCGGGACTGTATTCGCGCCTACTGGCGCAGCCTCGACGTATGGATCGAACGGTTCCGGGGTGTCTCGACGCACTATCTCCGCAACTACCTGTTCTGGCATCAATGGGTAGCCGTTCCCCAGCCATGGCGGATCGAGCCGTCACCATGGCTCATCGGGACAACAACTCCTGAAGACAGAGAGCGAGGCCCCGGACAGGATGCAACCGTTGGGTAGGCACGGGCATCTTACCCCTGAACAGTTGATGGGAACCGCCGGGGGAGGCGACATGCGTAATGGGCTACTGCAGGGAACGCTCGATGTCCTCGTCCTCAAGACGCTGGCCTGGGGGCCGAGACACGGATATGACGTGGCCGCCTGGATCCGGCGAACCACCGACGGGGGACTTTCGGTGGAGGAGGGAGCGCTATACACGGCGCTTCACCGGATGGAGAAGCGAAAGTGGCTGGAGAGCGAGTGGGGCTTGAGCACGAACAATCGACGGGCAAAATACTACCGTCTGACGGCGGCGGGCCAGGCTCAGCTCCGCCAGCAGTCCCGGGACTGGACTGCCTACGCGGAAGCAGTCTTCAAGGTGCTCCGAGCCGAGCCGGATCTGGCGTCCGGGGAGGCCGGAGCGTGACGGCCACGAGCGGGGGCGGCGGGTGGAACGGTGAGGAGGGTGGTCGCAGCCGCCCCGGGAGCTGGCTTCCGGACGGATTCCGGCGCGTGTTCCGGATCGGAATCGTCGGCGGCGACGCGGATCGGGAGGTGGATCGGGAGTTGGAATTCCATTTCGAGCGGGCGGTGGAGGACTTGATGGCGTCCGGCCACACGGAATCGGAGGCCCGGGCGGAGGCCCGGCGACGATTCGGCGACGAGCGCCGGTACCGTCGGAAACTGCGTCGCCTGGCCCGGGGACGCGACCGTCGGAGTCGGGCGTGGGACGGGCTTGCGACGACCGGGCGGGTCGTGCTGGATGCGTGGTGGGGTGTCCGACATGCACCCTTGCTGGCGACCGCCGTGGTGCTCCTGATGGCATTGGGGATCGGCGCGAACGCGACGATGTTCGGCGTGCTCGACCGGCTGTTCCTGACCCCACCGGCCCACGTCGATGCGCCGGACCGAGTCAAGCGGTTCTTCGTGCACATCCGGCGAAGCACGACAGGGGAGATCGAGACGCAACGGCACCTTCCCTTCCCGGCCTATACGGACTGGACGAATCTCGACGAGTTCAGCGGCATCGCGGCGTTTTCAGACCAGCATCTCGTGGTGGGTCACGGAGCGTCGGCGGAGCGGCTCCCGGTGACGCTGGCGACGGCGAGCTTCTTTCCCACACTGGGCGTCCGTCCGGCCGTCGGCCGCTTCTTCGGCCCGGAGGACGACACGTTCGGTTCGGACCCGGTGGCGGTCCTTGGCCACAGCTACTGGCAGCGCAGGTACGGTGGCGACCCGGCGGTCATCGGCGAGACGGTGGATGCGGGGGACGAAACGTATGCCGTCATCGGCGTCGCGCCGCCCGGCTTCACGGGGGTCGATCTCGATCGGGTGGATGTCTGGCTGCCGCTCCACCGGGCGGGGATGGTAGAGGAAGGCGGCACCGAGTGGGTGGACGCGCGAACGTGGTACTGGGTCCAGGCCATCGGGCGGCTGGTCCCGGGTGTAGAGCCAGAGGCCGCGGAGGCGGCGGCCACGACGATCCACCGGACGGCGAGCGCGAAGGTCGAAGGATACGACAGCGAGGCCCGTGTAGAGCTTGCCCCGCTCCTGCTGGCCCGGACGGCCGAGGCCTCCCGTGAGGCCCGGGTCGTGCCGTGGCTCGTGGGCGTGGCGCTCATGGTCCTTCTCCTGACCTGTGCCAATGTGGCCAATCTGCTCCTCGCCCGGACGATGCGTCGCCGGCGGGAGACGGCGGTCCGCCTGGCGCTGGGGATCAGCCGGGCCCGGCTGGTGGGAACGGTCGTGATGGAGACCGTGCTGCTGGCGCTTCTGGGAGGGGTCGCGGCGGTGCTCGTGACGATCTGGGGCGGCGAAGTGCTCCGAGCCTTGCTGGTCCCCGGTGCCGGCTGGGAGAGCGGCCGGGATACGATCCGGGTGGTCATCTTCAGTGGAGGCCTCGCGCTGGTGGCGGGCCTGGTCGCCGCCCTGGTGCCATCCTGGCGGGCCAGCCGGCCGAACACGACAGAGGCGCTCAAGGCCTCGAGCCGCGGCGCCACCCGGAGGCGCTCCCGATTGCGGGCCGGCCTGCTGGTGTTCCAAGCGGCGGTGTCGGTGATCCTCCTGATCGGTACCGGTCTGTTCGTATTGAGCCTTCGGGAGGCCCGGGGCGTCGATCTGGGGTTCGAGCCCGAGGGAGTTCTCCTGGTGCGGATCGAGCCGGAGGGCGGGTATCCTGGCGGCGAGGAGATGACCGCGATCTACCGCCGCGCCCACGATCGAGTAAAGGCCCTTCCCGGCGTGGAGGCGTCCGCCGTGTCCACGGTGACGCCCTTCCGCAATGCTCGGGGTATCGGCGACGACCTGCGTGTCCCCGGGCTCGACAGCCTGCCCCGCACCCGCGCCGGCGGCGCCTACATCCATGCGGTGACCGGCGAGTACTTCGAGACGATGGGGCTCGAAGTGCTGAGGGGCCGTCCGATCACCGAGGCCGACGACGCCCCGTCTGCGCCCCCCGTCGCCGGGGTCAACGCGACCATGGCGAGGCTGGTCTGGCCCGACGGCGACGCCCTGGGCAGCTGTCTGATCATCCGCGATCGGCCGTGCGCGACCGTGGTCGGCGTGGTGGAAGACCACCACCGTTTCGACCTCTCGGAAGAGGCCAGCATGAACTACTTCGTGCCCCTGTCACAGGCGCCGTACCCGTGGCCGCCGAGCCGACTGATGATCCGCGCCCCATGGCCCGCTACCCTCGGGCCCACGGTCCGACACGCGCTCCGCGACGCCCTACCCGACGCCCGGCTCATCACCACCGAGCCTTTCGCCGACGTCATCGATTCCTCGTACCGATCGTGGCAGCTCGGGGCCACGCTCTTCTCCGCCTTCGGAGTCCTGGCACTGATCGTGGCCGCGGCCGGGCTCTACAGCGTGCTGGCCTTCGACATCGCCGAACGACGCGCCGAGATCGGCATCCGGGCCGCGCTCGGGGCGAGCCGGGCCCGCCTCGTCCGCCGGGTCCTGACCGACGGCGTCCGTCTGGCCGCCGGTGGGGTGGTCCTGGGCGTGCTGATCGGCATCATGGCCGCCCGTCGGGCCGAGCCGCTCCTCTTCGGCGTCTCGGCCACGGACCCGATCGTGCTCGTGACCGTGTCCGCGGGTGTGCTGCTGGTCGCGGCGGTGGCCAGCGGCCTCCCGGCCTGGCGGGCCGCGCGGGTCGACCCGAACGACACGCTACGGGCCGAGTAGGCGACGGGAAGATCGCGCCGCACGCATGGCGCAACGGGACAACAATTCCTGCAGACAGAGAGCGAGGGTCTCTACGACGCCGGTTTCTCTGCTGACGACGCCGGCTTCTCTGCTGGCCCCGCCGGTTTCTCCCCTGGCCCCGCCGGTTTCCCCGTCGCCCCCCCGGGCTCCCCGGTCGAGCCCGCCAGATTCTCTTCCGAGCCCACCGGGTTCTCGGCCGAACCCGCCGGCTCACGGCTCGACCCCGTCGGTCCGCCGTGCGCCGCCGCGCCTGCGGCCGTTGCGCCTCGCTCCCGGGCCTCCTCGTACCGCTCCTGGAGGCTCATGACCTCGCGCTTGCGCCGGGCCAGGGCGGTCACGGCATCGGCGGCGGCGCTGGCGGCGGACATGGTGGTGCAGTACGGCACGTTGTAGGCGATGGCGGTGCGGCGCATGGCGTAGTCGTCGTACTGTGATTTCTTCCCGAGGGGGGTATTGATGAGCAGCTGCACCTCGCCGCTGATGATGCCGTCGGAGATGTCCGGCCGATCCTCGCCGACCTTGAAGATCGGGGTGGCCGGGACGCCCCGGGCCTGGAGGTAGCGGGCGGTGCCGCCGGTAGCGCGGATCGAGAAGCCGAGGTCGTGAAACCGCCGGACGATGGGCGTGACGGTCGGCTTGTCCCGGTCGTTGACCGTCACCACGACGCTCCCGTCGAGCGGCAGCGACGCGCCGGCCGAGATCTGGGCCTTAGCGAATGCCATCCCGAAGGACGGATCGAAGCCCATGACCTCGCCCGTCGACCGCATCTCCGGCCCGAGCAGAATGTCGACGTTGAACTTGTCGAAGGGGAAGACGGCCTCCTTGACGGCGACGGCGGCCGGGAGCGGCTCCGTCGCCGGGTCCAGCCCCACGTCCGCCAGCGAGGTTCCGGCCATGATGCTGGAGGCGAGGCGAGCGAAGGGGATACCGGTCGCCTTGGCGACGAAGGGCACGGTCCGGGAGGCCCGCGGATTCACCTCGAGGACGTAGACCGTGCCGTCGCGCACGGCGAACTGGACATTGATCAGCCCGACCACGCCCAGCTCTCCGGCGAACCGCCTGGTCAGCCGCTTCATCTCCGCGACTTCCCGGTCACGGAGCATGTACGGGGGGAGCACACACGCGGAATCACCGGAATGGACGCCGGCGTCCTCGATGTGCTGCATCACGCCGGCCACGACGGCGTGCCGGCCGTCGCACACGGCGTCGACATCGGCCTCGAAGGCGTCCTCGAGGAACCGGTCGATGAGGACGGGCCGGTCGGGACTCGCCCGCACCGCGCGTTCGAAGTAGCCGCGCAATGATGGCTCGTCGTAGACGATCTCCATGGCCCGGCCCCCGAGGACGTACGACGGTCGCACCAGCACGGGGTATCCGACCTCGTCCGCCACCCGCACCGCGTCCTCGACGTCCGTCGCGATGCCGTTGGGCGGGATCTCGGCCTCGATGGTCCGGCAGAGCGCCGCGAAGCGGTCCCGGTCCTCGGCCCGGTCGATGGCGTCCACCGACGTGCCCAGGATCGACACGCCCAGCTCGGCCAGGGGCTCCGCCAGCTTCAGTGGTGTCTGGCCGCCGAGCTGCACGATCAGCCCTTCCGGCCGCTCCCGCTCGACGATCTCGAGCACGTCCTCGAGGGTCAGGGGCTCGAAGTACAGCCGATCGCTCACGTCGAAGTCGGTGGACACGGTCTCCGGGTTCGAGTTCACCATGATGGTCTCGAAGCCGTCCTCCCGGAGCGCCAGCGCGGCCTGGACGCAGCAGTAGTCGAACTCGATCCCCTGCCCGATCCGGTTCGGCCCGCTGCCCAGGATCATGACCTTCCGCCGGTCCGTCGGCGGCGCCTCCGTCTCGTCCTCGTACGCGCTGTAGAGGTACGGCGTCGCGGCGGGGAACTCGCCCGCGCACGTGTCCACCATCTGGTAGGTCGGCCGCACGCCCAGCTCCCAGCGCAGCTCCCGCACCGCCCGCTCCGTGACGCCCCGGAGGCGGGCGAGCTGAGCGTCGGAGAACCCGAGGCGCTTCATGCGACGCAGCGAGGCGGCTCCCACGCCCTCCAGTCCTTCCGGCGGGGCGGCCTCCCGGTTCGTGGTGACCGCCGGCCGCTCCGCGAACCACCGCTCCGCCTCCACCAGCTCCGCCAGCTGCGCCAGGAACCAGGGGTCGATGTGGGTCAGCTCGTGGATCTCGGCGATGGTCAGGCCGGCCAGGAGCGCCCGCTTGATCTGAAAGGGCCGCTCGGCGGTGGGACGGCGGAGCGCCCCGCGCAGCGTCTCGATCCCGTCGTCGGCGAGGCCATCGTCCCGGGGCCGGGCGCCGGTGGACCAGCCGTCGCGGTCGATCTCGAGGCCGCGCAGCCCCTTCTGCCAGGCCTGCTTGAAGGTCCGGCCGATGGCCATGGTCTCGCCCACGGCCTTCATCTGCACGCCGAGGGTCGTGTCGGCCTTGTCGAACTTCTCGAAGGCGAAGCGCGGGAACTTGACCACCACGTAGTCGAGGACCGGCTCGAAGGATGCCGGCGTCTCCTTCGTGATGTCGTTGGGCAGCTCGTCGAGGCGGTAGCCGACGGCGAGCTTGGCCCCGATCCGGGCGATGGGGAAGCCCGTCGCCTTCGACGCCAGCGCCGACGACCGGCTCACCCGCGGGTTCATCTCGACCACGAGCAGCTCGCCGTCCTCGGGGTTCACCGCGAACTGGATGTTGCAGCCACCGGCATCGACGCCGATCTCCCGGATGATGGCAATGGCCGCGTCGCGCATGGCCTGGTACTCGACATCCGACAGCGTCATGGCCGGCGCCACCGTCACGCTGTCGCCGGTGTGCACGCCCATGGGATCGATGTTCTCGATC